>JAEXCN010000002.1 GCA_023402175.1 Pseudomonadota bacterium
CGTCGCGCGCCTCGACCACCACCGTGTTCGAGCCCGCGTCCAGATCCACCAGCCCCTCGAATCGGAACGGCGCGCCGCCGTCCGTCGACATCATCTTCGCGGGCTTGCCGTTCACCTTCACCGTCGCGGCCTCGTCCACGTACCCCGCGAACGTCGTGCGCCCATGATCGCGCTCCGAGACGAGCTGGTTCAGGTTGTTCACCTCGTAGTTCCGCGGCGCACTCGTCCCGTTGCCGACCTGGATCCGATTGCCCGCGTTGTCATAGCCGTACGTATGCGACTCGAGCAGCGTCTGGCTCGCATCACGCAGCGTTGCCGTCGTCAGCTCGCGCGCCGCGTCGTACCCGAACGTCCACGTCTTCGCCCCGCTGCCTTGCTCCACCTTCCACGTCTCGACGCTCCGGTCCGCTCTGTACGTGTAATCGAACTGCGAGATCACGCTCGGGCTCGGGCTCGCGGACAGGTTCTTGATTTGCTTCAGCAGGAAGTCGCCCGTCGCTCCGTAGTAGTCGTAGAGCGTCTGCATCCCGTTCGCGTACGCGACGGTCGACGGACGGTTCGACTGCCCCACGAAGCTGTACGTCGTGTTGCCGAGATTGTTCTGGACCGCGGAGACACGGCTTCGTGCATCGAACGTGTACTCCTCGGCGTAACTCGCGACCGACCGCGTCGCGTCGTCGACGATCTCGAGCTTCTTCAAACGCCCGAGCTCGTCGTACGTGTGCTTCAGCGTGTCGTTCGAGAACGGGCCGTTGACGAACGCCACCTGGCCGGCGCCGTTCGTGGACGTGCCGTACGAGTGGTACGTAAAGCTCGTCGTGCCTGCGCCGTCTTGCCTCGTCGCAACGCGCGGGAAATTGGCGTCGTAGGTGTAGACGACGTCCGCTGTCGCCGCGTCGCTGTAGTTCTTCTTCGAGACACGATCGTCGAGCGTGTACTCGTACGAGATCGAGCGCGACATCGGATCGACCTCCGAGAGGAGCCGACCGGAGAAGTCGTACGCGTACGTCTCGAAGCTTCCGTTGGGTTGGATCTTCTTCGTCACGCGGCTTCGCTCGTCGCGCTGCCACTCGGTGACGTTCCCGTTCCCGTCCACGAAGCGGCGGAGCTCGCCGCACCGGCACCACTGGAACTGCGTCGTCCGCAGCGCAGGGTCCTGCGTCAGCACCCGCTCCATGAGGGGATTGTACATGTGACGCGTCCAGCGGCCCTCACGGTCCCGCGAGGCCACGAGGCTGTGGTCCTCATACTCGAGCTGTTCGAACGTGTTGTCCGGATACGTGGTCGTCCGGATGCGATCGAGCGCGTCGTAGTCGTACGTCAGGGTATAGCCCTCCGAGTCCGTCGTGGTCCTCACCCGGCCGTAGTCGTCGTACGTGAAGGCGCGGTTGCCGCCCGCGACATCGCCCGTGATCGAGAGCAGGCGACCGTAAGCCGAAGAGCTCGTGTTCGTCTCGTACGTGAAGGTCGTGACCTCACTCTTCGGGTTCGTGATCGTGAGCACCTGACCGGTGGTCGACGAGTACGTGTACTGCGTCGTCTTCCCGGCCCCATCCGTCACGCTCGACGGTCGATGCGGAGGAGCGCCGCCTCCGTACGCGTACGAAGCCACTGTCGTCCACACCGGCTGGCCGCCCGACGTCCCGGTCTTCTGATTCACCGCGATGACGTCTACGCCGTTCGTGTCGTACTGGATCTGGGTCGCCCGCCCCACCGGGTCAGTCACCTTCGTGACGTTCCCGAGAGCGTTGTACTCGTACTTCGTTGCCTGAGTCTGGTTGTTCCCCTGGGCGTCCTTGACGACGCGCGCCACCACCGACGGGGAGGCGAGCGTGCCTTGGATGTAGGACTCCGTTTGGCCCGGGTAATTGTAGAAGATGCGGCCCTCGAGCGGCGTCACCTCGCTCTCCAGAATGCTCATCGCCACGTCGGCCGTCGACGGCTGGACCCAGTGGTACCGATGCGCCCTCAGGTGATCGCCTCGCGCGAGCTTCATCGCGAGCTTGTCCCAGTAAAAGGCATTTCGGTCGTCGTTGTCGCCGACGAAGAACTTCACGACCGACGAGCTTGGCTGAGGTTCCTCCAAGTTCGCTGGCACATTCGTTTGGAACGTGCTCGTGTTGTACTCGACGCGCTCCTTCTGCCCGAGCGGATCCGTCGCCTCGATGTAGCGAATCAGATCGTACCCGAGAGGATTGATGATGAGCGGACTCAGCTCGAATATCGTCTTCCCGTATGGCGTCGTCATCTCGACGATTTCGCCAGCCACGTCATAGCCGAAGGACGAGACGATTCCGTAGGCGTCCTCAATCGACTGCAGGCGAAGCAGCCCAGCCACCGTAGTATATGTGAACGTAGCCTCTCTACCGTAGGGATCTTCGATGCTCGTCACGAGATAAGGCTCGCCAGGATAATCATAATGAAACACCGTGGGCAGGCCGGTCGCATCGACGATCTGATCGATTCGTGCGGGATATGTCGCGTCGTACTCGATCGCAACCTCATTCCCCTGCGGGTCGACAACGCGCGTCAAGAAGACTTTCCGCTGTGTTCCCGTCGTCCCGATGTATTGCTCGTAGTATTCCTGTCGCCCATCGGGATATACCTTCTTGTAAGTGTTGGACGAGAGCCGGTAGAGAACGCTCGCTGTCTTCGACTGACGCTTGTATGCCTGAGTTGTAGCATTGAAGTTCGTGTGGACCTCGCCTCCCCCTCCTCGCTTACGAAGCGTGACGTTCGCCGAAGGGTTGCTCGGCTTGTCGACCAGATACGAAACCCAATTGCTCACGAACTGCGCGCCGAAGTTCGTGAAGGTCATGGTCGCCGGCTGGCTTGCCTCGCGTTGGTTGTACGCAACCTCGATCCGGACATCGGGTCCTACGGCAGCGGAATAGCCAACCGGCGTATCCTTCACGTGCAGACTCGTTGCCAGGAGATGAAATTGGTATGTCGCCATCGCAAGCCCCGGCGACTCACCACATTTTGGCGGTGTCTTGTGATCGCCCTCTCCCGTCTCGTCCGGGTCGATGCTCCCCGAGTGTCCCTTGCCGTAAATCTGAGCAGCTTCTGCGTTCGTCGCTCGACTCCATCCAGGCGGGAGCTCGCCGGCTGGAACGAGGAAGTAGCCGCTCGATTCCTGATCGAGCGCGTCCCGGCTCAACCATGTCTCGTTGCCGAACGTCGGATCCTTCGAAAGGAACTCGCCGCCTTGCTCGCGCACGAGAGCTCCGAAGTGGCCGACCTTCCAGTGCACGACCGCCGGAACGATGACACTCGCGCCCGGGCTTCGCTTGGCCATCTGCATCTTGAGCCCGAGATCGGACGACATCGCCTGGACGGCCGACAGCGAAAAGCCCGTTTGGGGTGACTTCACCTTCTCGAGGAACGCGGTCGTCTTCTTCAGCGCCTCCGGTTCGAGCTCCTGCGCCACGTTCAACACAGCGTACGGACCACACCGAAACGCGACGCCGGGGCGGTTCCGCATCATCCAGAGCCCCTCGAGTGCGCTCTCCATCTTGACGCGCGCGTCGCCCGTGAAGTTCCGCCCTTGCGCCTCCGCCAGGATGGCCTCGAGCTCCGCCATTCGCCCGACTCGCGCATTCATTTTTGCGTACTCGGCGACTGCCTGGTTCGCGATCTGTTGCGACGCGATGTCTTGGCCATCCTTGGCCAATTCCCACGCCGTTCTCCAGTGCGTCAGCGCCTCCTGAAAGTACCCGGAGTGGTACGAGATCGACCCGAGGTTCAGATGAATACTCGGCGCCCATCGGGTTTGCGGATGCGCCTCCACGAAACGACGAATTGCGTCGATACCGCCGTCGCCGTGCGGCGACTCCTCGCGGAGCGCAGAAGCGAGCGCCTGCGTTTCCAGATCCGAGGATTGGCCGGGCACCGGTCGCAATGGCTCTGGGAATAGCGGCAAGGCCGCGATCTCGGCGTCGGACGGACTGGTACCGACAGTCCGGCTTGCTACCCCATACTGCCGTGACGGGTGGACGCGTGCCTTCCGGCGCGCCGGTTGGGTTCGTGTCGGGCTCGGCGGCTGCCAGTCCGGCGAGAGTGTGAGGCTCTTGCTCTCGTGAGGCTTGCGCGTAGCCGCGGGGTCGACGCGACCGGGGGCATCGGTGGCCGATGCCGGGCCAGAACTCGCGACGGAGGCGGAGTCCGTGACGACGTTACATCCAAATAGAGCCAGCAAACAGCTGCAGCTCACCGCCAGGAACATGCGCGCAGCAACTCGGTTCATCGGAATCCCCCTGAGCAAGGTTCGAACCCAACCTACTGCGCGACGGCATACCAAGGAGCCGTGAGCGTGATGACCGGTGGCGTGAGATCCTGTGGGTCCACGGGAAGGGCACTCATCAACGGATCCCGAGGAAATACGTCCAGATTGTCCGGCACACCGTCACCGTCCGAGTCCGCGCGGAAGATGTCCGTACACATCAGCAACTCGTCGGCGTTCGAGACCGAATCTCCGTCGTTGTCCATTTGATCGACCGAATATCCGAGCTGAAGACCAATGCTATCGATGGCACCATCTCCGTTCAGGTCAGTCGCCAAATCGTCCGCGTCTACGATGCGCGGGTTCAGCCCGTGGGTCACCTCGACGCCATCGCCTATGCCGTCGCCATCCGTGTCGGGATTGAGCATGTCGCTCTCCCAATCGTATTCCCCCGCGTTGCTCAGCCCGTCGTTGTCCGCGTCGAGCGCCCCCGAGACTGACGTCGTGTTGCCGTAGTTGGCGATTTCCCATGCGTCCGGTAACCCGTCTGCATCAGAATCGTTGAATTGGTCCACGCCGATGTCCGGCGCGCCAGTCGGCCGAAGCTCACCATCCATGTCGATGCGTGACTGCACGACGGTCCCGCCCGCACCCCTCAACGGCGAGTCGGAACGAAGGCGCCCGTCCGATCGAAGCTTCGGGTCCAGTGTTCCAGCGAGGTTCCCCGTGCCGGATAGCGTCTGGCCCTTTACCAAGGAGTAGTTCGTCGTGAGCGTGGCGCCGAACGGCCCCGCGGCCAACATGGGACCCGATGTCGCTCCCCACACGACAGTATTGACGATGGTCGCGGCTCCGTTGGCGATATAGATCTGTTCAGCGTCGCTCGCGAACCCTCTGTTATCGAGGAAAGTCGAGCCCACGACATGAACGCTCGCGACGTCCGCGACGTACACCCCGGATGTGTACGAAGGATTCGAGTTATCCATTACCAGCAAGTCGACGAGGCGCACCTCATTCGACGGGGCGATGACGTTTATCGCTAGCGCCGTCTTTCGGAAGGTCAGCGATGATATTACGGCCGAGTTGTAGACGTTCCATCCGTACTCGGTTCCGCTGCCATCGATGATCGTGCTGGCTGCACCCTCCAAGCCAATCACGAGAAACTTCGGCTTGTCCGACCATAACGCGACGCCGACGACGTTTGCTGATCCTGTGTAGACTCCAGGTGCTATCCCAATGATCTGGTACGCACCGTTCTGGACGTCTGCAGCATCAATGGCATCGATCACGGTCTGGTGAGTACCTCCGCCCGCGCCGTCTACAACGAACGTCGGCGTTGGAAGGATCGTCGGGTTGTTGGGGTGGCCACCATTGTGTATCTCGAAGATATTCGGATAACGATCGCCATCGGCATCGTCGAAGGAGTCGCCGACCGTCGGGTCGAAACCGTAAAGGTATTCTTCGCCGTTCGTCATATCATCGGCGTCGAAGTCATCGGTGTCGCCCTGCGACAGATCCCCGAAGTGCTGAACCTCCCATCCATCATCCATCCCGTCCCCGTCCGCATCCGTCAATGCCTGAGCAATGGAGCCCACTCGAATACGAGTTTCCTGCTCTTCAGGGACAGACGATGAGCTGCAAGACATCGCCGCGAGCGCGACAAGGCAAATGCAGCGCCTTGCACCGAAGCGAGCGGAAAGACAGCGAAGCGCGTACACGCTTCGGAAGTCGTGAGCATGTGACCGCATGTGACCTCCTTGAGGTGCCGGCGCCGATAGCGAGATGACGGCGCGAGCAAGCCAGCCGAGCTCTCAGACTCGGAGCGCGCGAGGATCGATGGTGGCTGTAGCGAGGCCGTGTGCGCGCTCGACGCGCCACGGCGAGCCATTCGGTAGGGGCGGTGCCATCGCTACGAGGTCGCGTGGACTGCAAGGGTGCACGCGCACGCGCAGTACGGACGAACCGCGCACGAATTTGTTTTCGCGGACCGCGACCAGCTTTCGAAGCGCCTCGTTGCCTCCCCCTGTCTAGGCTTCGACGTCTTAGCTGGATTGCCTGTTGTGATCGAAATTCACGACTTAGTCAAGGTCACGGAGCGTCAGCCTGACGCGCGTGCATCGTTCCGCGCGGCGGTCGCTCAGCGCCAAGATTCGATTCCACAATGGAGTCGTACGTGTCCCGGGGCTTGCGCGGTAGGCGTGATTTGCGTCGAGCTCGATCGTGCGACAATCAATCGCGTTCGCTCGAAACGACAACGACTGCATGCACGCGAACGCGATTCATTTGTCGATCGATGCACTTGCACTCACTTCGCGGAATGCGGCCGATTCTGCTCCCGCGGAGCCGGAGGCGCAGCTCTCCGATTTTCGCCTGATTCGGCTTCGAGCACGAGTTGTGGCGGTGGTGTGATCAGTGCACGGCGATGCGGTAGAACGCGCGCGCGGTGTCGCCGAGGACGCTCGCGAGCGCGCTCTCGGGCAGACGCCGTGCGCCGAGGCGCCGGAGCTCGCGGTCCCACGCGTACGGGATGTTCGGGAAGTCGGTGCCGTACATGATCCGGTCGGGACGCGCCTCGACCATCCGGAACGCGTTCTCGTCGTCCCCGAAGTAACCGGCCAGCGTCATCGTCGTGTCGAGCCACAGGTTGTCGTGGCGCTCGAGCAGGCGCGTGTATCCGGCGAGCTCGTCGGCGCCGAGGTGCGGGATCGCGAGACGGAGCTTCGGATACGAACGAAGCACGGCCTCCGTCCGATCGACGTGGCAGAGCACGTACGGATCGCACTTGTAGCCACCGCTCTTCGGCTCACGGCCCGCGTGCATGATGAGCGGCATGTCGTGACGGATGCACGTCTCGTAGATCTCGGCGAGCTCCGGAGCATCGGGCGCGAAGCACTGCACGTGGCAGTGCAGCTTCACGCCCCGGAGGCCGCTCGCGAACGCCTCTTCGAGGATGCGTGATGCATCCGGCTCCCCCGGCATCACCGTCGCGAGCCCCGTGACGCGCGGCTCGCTGCTGACCACGTTCGCCATGAATGCGTTCATGCCGCGCGCGATGCCCGGCTTGTGCGCGTAGTGCAGCGCGACGATGTGGCCGACGCCACGCGCGAGCGCGAAGCGGATCACGTCGGGCGTCTTCAGCTTGTAGCGGATCGGCCAGCCGTGGACGTCGAACCATCGCCAGATCGCCTCGAACAGCGGATCCTGGAACAGATGGACGTGCGCATCGACGACGAACGGCAGCGTCGGATCGACGCGCTCACCTTCCTCGTCATCGAGGCTCGGCTGCGGAAGCGACCATCCTCCACCCGACGCTGCGGCTACGCACTCGAGGCACGTCGGGAGGTGCATCACGACCGTCGGGAGGATGGTCCGCGCGCGGCGCTCATCACGTCGCGGAGCGATGCATCCGAGTCTTCTTCCACGGCGGGCGGCGCCGGCGACCGCCTCGGCAGCTCGAGACCCGGGGCGACCGGCGGCTTGCTCGAGAGCGCGCCGCGACGTTCGAGCTTGCCGCCGTGGCGGATGTCCTTGCCGCGCACCATGAAGACGACCATCTCGGCGAGGTTCGTCGCGTGATCGGCAATGCGCTCGATGTACTTGGCGATCGACTGCACGCGCGTCGCGCGGAAGATGTTGCGCGGGTTCTCCATCATGTACGTGAGGAGCTCGCGGAAGATCGCGCCGTAGTAGGCGTCGACCTTGGAATCGCGCTCGACGATCGCCTGCGCGCGCTCCGCGTCTCCTGCAACGAAGGCGTCGAGCGCTTCGCGCAGCATCTCCTGCGCCGCCTCGGCCATGTTGACGACCTCGACGTATGGCTTGAGCGGCGGCTCCTCGTTCAGCTCGATGACGCGCTCGCAGATGTTCACGCCGAGATCGCCCATCCGCTCGAGATCGGTCACGACCTTGAGCGCCATCGTGACGAAGCGGAGATCGCTCGCGACGGGCTGCCGACGTGCGAGGACGCGCAAGCAGAGGTCGTCGACCTCCATCTCGAGGCGGTTGATGTTGCGGTCGATGTAGAGCGTGCGCTCGGCAAGGTCGGTGTCGCGCTCGATCAGCGCGCGCATCGCGTGCGTGAGCATCTCCTCGACCTTCGCTCCCATCATGAGGAGCATCTCGCGGATCTTCCGTAGCTCTCCTTCGTAGAGGCGGTCTGTGTGGAGGCGAGGCATTTCGGAGTCGCTTTTTCTCGGTCAGCCGAAGCGGCCGGTGATGTAGTCCTCGGTCCGCGGATCCGAAGGCTTCGTGAAGATCACGTCGGCGTGATCGTACTCCACGAGCTCGCCGAGATAGAAGAACGCCGTGTAGTCCGAGACGCGCGCAGCCTGCTGCATGCTGTGCGTCACGACGACGATCGTGTAGCGGTCACGGAGATCGTGGATGAGCTCCTCGATCTTCGAGGTCGCGACCGGATCGAGCGACGAGCACGGCTCGTCCATGAGCACGACCTCGGGCTCGAGCGCGAGGCAGCGCGCGATGCAGAGCCGCTGCTGCTGGCCGCCCGAGAGCGCGCCGCCAGGACGGTCGAGCGCGTCTTTGACCTCGTCCCAGAGGGCCGCCTGCCCGAGGACTTCCTCGACGAGCGCGTCCGGATCGGGCGGATCGATGCCGCTCAGCCGGAGGCCGGCGAGGACGTTGTCGCGGACGGACATCGTCGGAAACGGGTTCGGCTTCTGGAACACCATCCCGACGCGCCGGCGGACGCGTACCGGATCGACCTCGGCGCCGTAGACGCTCGTGCCGTCGAGGAGCACGTCGCCCGACGTCCGCGCGCCGGCGACGACCTCGTGCATGCGGTTGAGGCAGCGAATGAAGGTCGACTTGCCGCATCCCGAAGGACCGATGACGGCCGTGACCTTGCGCTCGACGAGCGGGAGCGAGATCGCGCGGAGCGCCTGCTTGTCGCCGAACCAAGCGGAGAGCTTGTCCGCGCGCATCTTGGCGGGCTCGTCCGCGCTCTCACCTACGCGCGCGCCCCGGATGCGGATGCTGTCGATGGAGTCATTCATGGCATTCGACTCGTCACGCGAGCTCCTTGTCGGCGAGGAACCGCCGCGCGACGACGTTCAGCACGACCACGAACGCGACGAGCACGAGCGCTGCGGCCCAGGCCTGCGCGTGCCAGTCGTCGTTCGGAGTCATCGTGTACGTGAAGATCTGCACCTGGAGGGTCGACGTCGGATCGAGGAGGCTCTCGCTGTAGAACCGATTGTTGTACGCCGTGAAGAGCAGCGGCGCGGTCTCGCCGCAGACGCGCGCGACCGCGAGCAAGCACCCGGACCTTATCCCGGGAGCGGCCGTGGGAAGCACGACGAACAGCGCCGTCCGCCACCGCGGGGCACCGAGCGCGAGCGACGCCTCACGCAGCGTGTCCGGCACCGTGCGCGCGAGCTCGTCCGTCGTGCGCGCGACGAGCGGGAGCATCACGATCGCGAGCGACGCCGCGCCTGCGAACGCAGAGAACTGCTTCATCCACACGACGACGAGCGCATAGACGACGACGCCGACGAGGATCGACGGCACACCGGCGAGGATGTCGGCCGCGAAGCGCACGCTCCGCGCGAGGCGCGTCGCGCGGTACTCCGCGAGATACAGGCCGGCCATGATGCCGAGCGGCAAGCCCATCGCGCTCGCGAGGCACACGAGCGCGATCGTTCCGACGATCGCGTTCGCCATTCCGGCGCCGCTGCTCCCGATCTGCTGCGTGAAGAACGCGACCGAGAGCCCGCGCATGCCGCGAGTCGCGACGTACCCGAGCACCGCGAAGAGCGGAAGGAGCGCGAGCACGACGGAAGTGCTCGCCGCGACCGTTGCGACGCGCGCCGCGAGCTTGCGACCGGTGTACGCCGACTCGAGCTCCGGCGTCATGCGTCGGCTCCCGCGGCGACGGTCGGACGCGTCGCGCGCGCAC
>JAEXCN010000015.1 GCA_023402175.1 Pseudomonadota bacterium
CGTCGCGCGCCTCGACCACCACCGTGTTCGAGCCCGCGTCCAGATCCACCAGCCCCTCGAATCGGAACGGCGCGCCGCCGTCCGTCGACATCATCTTCGCGGGCTTGCCGTTCACCTTCACCGTCGCCGCCTCGTCCACGTACCCCGCGAACGTCGTGCGCCCATGATCGCGCTCCGAGACGAGCTGGTTCAGGTTGTTCACCTCGTAGTTCCGCGGCGCAGTCGTCCCGTTGCCGACCTGGATCCGATTGCCCGCGTTGTCATAGCCGTATGTATGCGACTCGAGCAGCGTCTGGCTCGCATCACGCAGCGTCACCGTCGTCAGCTTGCGCGCCGCGTCGTACCGAACGTCCACGTCTTCGCCCCGCCGCCTTGATCCACCTTCCACGTCTCGACGCTCCGGTCCGCTCGGTACGCGTAATCGAACTGCGAGATCACGCTCGGGCTCGCCGACAGGTTCTTGATTATGGGCGTTGGGGCTTCCCTGCGGGAAGCATGGCTCATCCGCCACACCTATGAAGGGCGTCGTAACCAGCCGTCATTCCCACGGAGGTGCTCGACGCGGACGGCATCAACAGCTGTCTGCACTGGTGGCGCTTGAAGGACCGTGTGCAAGATTCGGTTGCCTTCAGCACTGGTCTCGACCCGCGCAAGACAGCGTGAGGCGAGAGCGTGTGAGATGGAGAACACATGAACATCACCGCTCCACACAAGCCTGCGCGATCCGGCAGAATCGACGTAGTAGTGAACGACTACGCTTTCGGCCCAGGTCCCTTTTGTGCCGTGGGTGCGAAGAATTGCCTCCTGTAGCTCACGAACGATCGATGTGGTCATTGCGCTTGCCCCCTGACCAGGCCGCGGCTTCGCCCCTGCCACGCGCTCATCAGTGTCGAGCAGGGTGTCCGTGAGTCTATCGTGATTGAAGGCTGACACGTTGCCATCGACGCCAGGTATTGGCCTTGCGGCGCCGGATCGTCCGCCATCGGGATCGAGTCCTCCACAACCGTTCGCCCGTCAGGACACTTGAACGTGCACTGAATCTCGAACATGTTGAACCCAACGTTTACGAAACTGGTCCCATTCGGAGCGAGTGGACACGTGGTCAACGGCTTCGGCGGAGGGGGCGGGTGGAGGGAGGTCTAACGGTCTAGCTCGGGACGCTTCTCCCGACTGCCCGAGACGCCATGGTCCGTGTACGTGTCCGTCACCCCAGCCGCGCTTGGCGATCAGCTCGGCCGTCTCGTCGTCCTGAAGAGCTGGGTCTTGGTCGGCCTTGCTGACCCGGAGGTAGCGAGCGGCGCGGAGCGGAGCGGCCATCCCTTGTATGACGCTCGGCGAGCCGAAATTGAAACTCGTCCTCGTTCAAAACCGAACGGTTTCGGATCACCGATCTCGTTCACCGCAGACCCCTGGAATCCAGGCCTCCCGTGGACGGGCTGCAAAGACCCTTTTGGATCAGCTCTCGCGGAGGGAGGCTGGGCTCGTTCTCGCCGCACGGACTGGAGTAGGAGACAGTCATGAGCCTCGAAGCGCCGTTCCTACGAAGCGTCATCCTAATGCGTGAGCGGATCGAGGAATCCGACGTGTACCCCTTCTCGCTTCCCGCCGTGCAGGCGCTCGACCGCCTCGAGCTGTCGGCGGTCACCTACTTCATCGGGGAGAACGGGTCCGGGAAGTCCACCATCCTCGAAGCCATCGCTGTCGCGTCCGGATTCAATGCCGAGGGCGGAACCGCCAACTTTAACTTTGCAAGCAGGCGCACGGAGTCGGAACTGCACCGGTACCTACGCATGGCCCGTACACGCCGTCCGAGGACGGGCTTCTTTCTTCGGGCAGAGAGTTTCTACAACGTCGCCACGGAAATCGAGCGCCTTGGCGTCGAGGATGCCTACGGAGACCGATCCCTGCACGAGCAGTCACACGGCGAATCGTTCCTCGCACTCGTCAACAATCGCTTCGGGCCGAACGGACTATACATCCTAGACGAACCCGAAGCCGCGCTCTCCCCCTCTCGGCAGCTCTCACTCTTGGTACGTATTCACTCCCTCGTAGAAGCCGGGTGTCAGTTCATCATCGCGACCCACGCACCAATCGTGCTTGCGTACCCCGGCGCAACAATCTACCGCCTTGACGAGAGCGGCATATCCACGGTCGCGTACGATGAGACCGAGCACGTTCGCCTGACTCGCGACTTTATCTGCAATCGGGAGAGGTTCCTCGGTCGTCTATTCGCCCCTCCCAGACGTGAAGGTGGAGAGGAGGACTAGCTACATGCCGGCGCAAAAGTCGTAGCGCTGAGGCCCATTTTGCACCGATCCTGGTCGTCGGAACGTGCCCGACTGTGCGATTTTCGATCGACACGCTTGGGCTCGTGTGATCGATACATGTAGATGCTCCGTAAACGCGCAGGCCAACGGAGCTTCTCGGACGCCATCCTCTTCGGCGCCCACATCCCCGATCCGAAGACGCTGCTCGACCCAGTGCTTCGGCAACTCGACGGGGTTCTCGAGAGCGACGACCTCGTCGACGAGGTGCCCGACGCGCTTCGGCGGCGCCATCCGCAGAGCAGTCGGCGGGGTCGACCCGGAACGCCGGCTGAGGTCGCGCTTCGCCTGCTGGTCCTCAAACACGTCAGGCAGTGGAGCTTCGAGGAGTTGCAATGGGAGGTCACCGGCAACGTCGCGTATCGCGCTTTCTGTCGGATCGATAGTGGCAAGGTTCCCGATGCCAAGACGATGGTCCGGATTAACCAGGCTCTCGACGATGCAACGCTTCGGCGCGTCTTCGAGCGCGTGGTCGAGGAAGCGAAGCACAGGAAGCTCACGCGTGGACGCCGCATGCCCGTCGACACGACCGTTGTCGAGACGGGAGTTCGGTACCCGCTCGACAGCGGGCTTTGCGAGGACGTCACACGCGTAGCGTGCCGAGAAATGGAGCGGGTGCGGGCAGCAGGGCTGCCTGTGCCCGACACCTTTCGCAACGTCCGACGCAGCGTCGCGCGACGACTCTACGAGATTGAGCAGATCGGCCGCCGGCCGACGAGCCGTGAAGCGAAGCTCGAAGCGCTGAAGAAGCCGTACAAGCGTTTGCTTCGTGTCACGGCACGTGTCGTACGGCAGGCTCGCGCGGTCGTCGAGGCGTCGAAACGACTCCGACGGACGATCCCCGGGGACGTTGCTCGCAGCCTACGTGTCCTTGAGGGCATCGTGGCCAACTGCAAGCAGGTCGTTGCCCAAACGCGTGCGCGCGTCCTTTGTGGCGAGACGAGGTCGGAGGGCAAGCTCGTGAGCATCTTCGAGCCACACACGCAGATCATCCGCAAGGGCAAGAAGCACAAGCCAACCGAGTTCGGCCGCACCGTGAAGGTGCAGGAGGCCGAAGGCGGCGTTGTCACCGACATCGCCGTCGTCGACGTCAGCGACTCCGCATTGGTCGAGTCGTCGATCGATGCTCACAAGAAGCACTTCGACCACGCGCCGAATCTGCTCTCCGCCGATCGCGGTTTCTACTCGACCGCTAACATCGCCCGCGCCGCGGAGATGGGCGTGCGTCACGTGGCCATTCCGAAGCCGGGTCATCGAAGCGATGCCGTTCGCGAAAAGGAGCGTGCACGCTCGTTCCGCCGCGCGCGCGCGTGGCGTGCCGGTGGAGAGGCGCGCATCTCGCGCTTGAAACGAACCTTCGGAATGGCGCGTTCGCGCTATCGCGGTGAAGCGGGCCTCGCGAGATGCGCCTTCTGGGCGGCGATCGCGAACAACCTGGTGGCGATCGCGAAGGCGGCGTGAGCGGGCGCCAGGCGGGGCGAAAACCGCAACCTCCGGCGCAGCCGACCCGGCCTCCCGCGGTAAAGCCGGGGCTTCTCACTCCGACTTTTGCACCGGCATGTAGCTAGGGGAGCCTCAGGTCGCTCAACTCGTAGTCGGGTACTGTACCTCCGAGTCGGCTTGCCAAGAGGCCATCCTGCACCTCGTGTCTGCCATGCCAGCCCTCATTTCACCCGGCTTTGATTGGGCAAAGATCGATGACCGAATACATGCTCGCACGCGCCGGACAGATCCCGCAGTAGTGCTAGTTCCGTTTGGTCTTACGAAGTCGTGGCAAGTCGCGTAAGTATTCCCGCTCAATCCGTCCGCCCATCCTGCGCCTGATAATATCGAGTTCAGTCACGGCCGCCCTCAGGGCAAGCAGCAGTGCCTGCAGGCTGTCGTTGCCATAAATCGCGAACCTGCGAAGGAGCTTGCGACCGCTCCGGATTTCATATGTACAAGCGTAGTCGCCCCTCGAGCCTTGGAGCGCCGGCTGAAAAACCCGCAACCTCAGCACCGTGGGAGCATCGGCTCCAACTAGCTCGAACTCGCGCGCAACAAAGACTCTCGTACTCATTTTCTTCGTCTCTTGACCGTGTGGTGGGCGTATGGCCGGGGGGGCGATCGGGCGAACCGCGTGCCCCTCCGGCGCAGACTGCTCGCGACGACGGAGCGGACGGCTCGGGGGACGACGCACCGACGAAAGGCCAGGACGGGGTCCACGTAACCATTCGAGGACGTGTCGCGTGTCTCGCCCCTCGCGCTGATAGGACGGGCCTCTCGACGCTGACGCGGATCCTTTGGAAAGCCGTCGGCCCGTAGCAGTACGGCGCTAACGACCGCGACAGGCTCCGCCGCGAAACGGCCGGCGAGCGTCTAGCGACCGACAAGGTTCCTGGCGTCAAGGCGACGCGTTTCGCGCTCCAGAAGGACGCACACAACGTCAGGCGGATCGCTAGCGTCGAGCCGCCGTAAGCAAGCTCGTCCACCGGGCCTACCTCCTGAAAGGGACGCTCTCCGATATCCTTGGCCGGAAGGTGAACGTCGGCCGCACGAAGCTCCGCGAGCGGACCTCGCAGACGACGCGTTCGCACCTGTCGTCCTTCCAGGAGGTTGCGAGGACGGTCCCGCCCCACACCGAGCGGAACCTCGCGTACGTCGTCGCGACGCGCAGCCCGATCGGCGGCCGCGAGCGCCTGAAGGGCAAGATCCACACGATCGCCGGCCGCTCGATCGGCTCTCATGGCCCGTGGAGCCCGATCACGCTGGTCTTCCTCTGGTGCTCCCGCATCAGCGTGCATCCCTATCACCATGCCCGAACCTCGGCAGCTGATCCGGTCCCGGTGTGCGATCCGGGGCTTGGCCAGGCGGACGCATTCGTCTGGCATGGCCCTGAACCGCGCCACGCGGAGCGAACGAAGGCGTGACCCTCGACGGCGTCGAGCACAGCGGGACGAGCACCTCGCAACGCGCCCCGAGCCGTCACTTCTCATCCTCGCACCCTCGCAGACAGGTGGCCTGCCTGTCCTGCGCATCGATATAACATTGTTGCTTTCGCTTCTTCTCTTCCCTCGTCCTATCAGGCATCCCGCTGCAGACCGCGGCTTCCATCTTGTAGGTCGCTTCGCACCCCTTTATGCAGTCAGCCTTGCGATCGTTCTTTCCCGCGCAAAGCGTCCGTGCCACCAACGATCCGTAGATCGGCGTCAGTAGCTCGATGCAGAACGGGTTGCATGGGGAGAGCCCCAGTGGGTCCACGAGGTTGGTGGGATCGTTGTTGACGTAGCCGTAAAGATTAAGTCCGCCGCTGAGCCCAACGGGATCCTTACTGAGCCAGCGCCCGAGGAACGGCGAGTAGGCGCGATACAGGGCAAGGTTTAGCCCGCTTGGCCGATCGAAGTAGTGGCCTGTGTAGCCGAAGTCGGCAAGCGCTGAGCCGGTCTCCGTGATCGTTCCCCACGGATCGTACGAGAGCCGTGACGCGACCGTTGTTCCGTCGCTCCCAACCACCTCTCGCACGCTTCCGAGATCGTCACGCGTGTAGAAGTAGTCGGTCGTCCCCTCCTCGAAGCCCTGCTGGAAGTAGTTCCTGAGCACGGACGTGCCGCTCCGCTTCTGGCAGATCCGCGACCCGCACCAGACGAACGTCTCGTTCTTCGTCTCGACGCTGCTCGTCAGCTCCTTCATCCGGACCCGCCGCGACTCGCCGTCGTACTCGTAGACCGACTCGTGCGTCCCATGCAGCTCGCGCACCAGACGATTCTGCTGGTCCCAGCGGTACTCGCGGATCACCGTTCCGTTTGGCTGCTTCTCGTAGCGAAGATTCCCGTTCGCGTCGTACTCGTACGTCTTGGACGTCCCGGCCGTCGTCACCGAGTACGTCTTCGTCGCCACGTTGTTGTTCCCGTCGCGCGCCTCGACCACCACCGTGTTCGAGCCCGCGTCCAGATCCACCAGCCCCTCGAATCGGAACGGCGCGCCGCCGTCCGTC
>JAEXCN010000003.1 GCA_023402175.1 Pseudomonadota bacterium
CGTCGTCGCCCTTGCTCCGCTCGCCGTCGCGATCATGACGCTCATTCCCGCGGCGAAGTCACTCCTCGATCAGCTGCGCGCCGCGAGCGGCGGCAAAGGCGTCCTCGCGGCGCTCGTCTCGACCGGCGGCGGGCACGGTGCCCCTGTAGAAGGCGGGAAGGGAATCATCGCGCTCGCGAAGGAGTACGGCGCTGGAGCTTCGAAGGCGCTCGCGGTCATCGCAGGCGCGTCGCTCGATGCGATCGTCGGCGCGTTCGTCTTCTTCGCAGTGTTCTACGGGCTGCTCGTCGAAGGCGATCGATGGTGGGCCTGGACGCGCCAGCACGCGCCCGTCGAGGCGAGCGTCCTCGATCGTCTCGCGCACGCATTCCACGAGGCGGGACGCGGTCTCATCGTCGGGACGGGGCTCACGGCGCTGATCCAGGGCGGGCTCGCGACGGGGCTCTACGCGGCGTTCGATGTTCCGCGCGCGCTCCTCCTCGGGATGCTCAGCGTCATCGGCGCGCTGATCCCGATGACCGGCCCGATGATCGTCTGGGTCCCGGTCTGCGCGGGGCTCGCGCTCACCGGGCACGTGGGCAAGGCCGCGGGCCTCGCGGCGCTCTGCGCTGGAGTCGTCGGTACGGTCGACAACGTGATCCGCCCCTGGCTCTCGCGCCGCTTCAACGTGGGCATGCCGGCGACGATCGTGCTCGTCGCGATGTTCGGTGGCGTCGTCGTGTTCGGCGGATGGGGGCTCTTCCTCGGGCCCCTCGTCTTGCGGCTGGCCGGCGAGAGCCTCCGCCTCTGCCGCGAGCGCCGGCTGTTCGGACGCGAGTCGCGCGAAGCAGCGATGTGAGCGAAGCGAGCTATTCGAACACGCCGTAGTTCGACGTCGAGGAAGGTGCAGGCGACCCGTTCGACCCACGCGGCGCCGGGACCGGCGCGCCCTTCGGACCGCGGATTACGGGGCCCTTCACATGGTTTGGTCCGCCCTTCGGAGAGAGTGGCTGCGCCATCGGCAGAGCGTCGGGTGTGACGGTCGGCGGCTCCGCCGTCGTTGCGGTCGTGGTCGTCGCCGTGGGCTCCGTCGTCGAGCCCGGCGCGGCCGATCGGGTGTCCGCGGCGGGTACGGTCGGCTGTCCGCTGCGCATCCCGAGATAGACGCCGAGCGCGGCGACGAGGACGATCACGGGCACCGCCGCGGCGATGAGCGCGATCGGGATCCCGGCCACCGTCTTCCGCTTCTTCGGCGGAGGCAGCGAGATCGGCGGCGGCCGCATCGAGTCCGGGACGCGGATGCCCGCGACGTTCGTGATCGACGCGCGCACGCCGCTCGTCGTCGCGCCTTGCGCCTCGAGCGCCGCGAGGAGCTCGCCGGCGAAGATGTCGGCGCTCGCCTGCCGTTCCTCGGGATCCTTCGAGAGTGCCCGCATGACGACGTCCTCGAGCTCTCTCGGGATGCTCGCCTCGGGATTCACCTCGTTCAGGCGCTTCGGCACGGACTTGATGTGCCGCGCCATGACGACGACCGCGTCGTTGTCCGTGAAGGGCGGGCGTCCGGTCAGCATCTGGTAGAGGATGACGCCGAGCGAATACAGATCGGTTCGTGCGTCGAGCGGCTTTCCCTGCGCCTGCTCGGGCGACATGTACCGCGGCGTTCCGAAGACCGTGCCTGCTTGCGTCTCGACGACGCCCATCGGCTGGTCGCCGTCGCGGATCATCTTCGCGATGCCGAAGTCGAGCACCTTGACGATCTCTTCGTGAGCGTCACCGGTCGCTGATGCGGAGGTGCTCGTGAGCACGCGCGCGAAGAAGAGATTGTCCGGCTTGAGGTCACGATGGATGATCCCCTTCGCGTGCGCCTCGGAGAGCGACCGGAGCGCCTGCCGCGCAGCATCGACCGCGATCGGGATGGGCAAGCGGCCGACGCGCGAGAGGCGCTGGCCGACGCTCTCGCCCTCGAGCAGCTCCATCGCGAGATAGAACTCGCCGCTCTCGCTCTGACCGAAGTCGAAGACCGTGACGGTGTTCGGCGACGCGAGCAGGCTGTTCGCCCGTGCTTCGCGCATGAAGCGCGCTTTTGCCGTGTCGTCGATGGCGCGATCGCCGCGGAGGATCTTGATGGCGACCTCGCGGCCCATCGCGTGCTGCTTCGCGCGATAGACCGTGCCCATCGAGCCCGAGCCGAGCTTCGCGAGGATCGTGTAGCGACCCTCGAGCGTGCGGCCGACCATTGGATCGTGATCGGCCGTCGTGGTCGTGGACGATGGCTCGCGCGGGCGGACGAGCGCCGAGCCGTCGTTCGGACAGACCGACGGCGCATGCGTCTCGGGCCATGACGCACGGCAGTGAGGGCAAACCAGCGCTCGCTGGTCCGTCGGGACCGTGTCGTCCAAGCGCGCGGCGGAAGGGAGGGACACGTGTAGGACAATCGTCGCGCTACCTCGGTCCCCGCGCAAGGTGGGCGAGCGGCATTTTCTTGGGCTACGCGGTCGCCCCAGGACGCGCTCGGGAAGGAGCGCTGGTCCCAGGACGCGCTCGACTTGCGCTCGGAATTGCGCAACCCAGCGGAACCCGGCCGTCCGTTTGCCGGCGTTGCGCTCCAGGCAACAGCCCGGGGGTCGGCCCTGGTCACCGGAGCGGTAGGACGTTGCGCGGGTCGCAGACGACGCTGACGGTCTCGAGGATCATCCCTGGCCCTGCCGGGACCTTCGCCAGATCGATCCCGTCGCGCACGCGGCGGATTTCGAGATGCAGGTGCACGAGGCTCGGCGAGCCCGTGTCGCCGACGGCTCCTACGAGCTGACCGTCCTTCACCAGCGTCCCGACCGTGATACCGGGTGCGATCGAATCGAGGTGACCGAGGAGCATCACGTAGTCGCGCGTTCGCCCGCCCTCACGGAGCGTGTGTCGCGTGAGCACGGTGGTCCCGAAGAGCGGGCCAGCGTAGAGGACCTCGGCGTCGCCCTCCTGGTGCTCGAGGGTGATCATGTGGATCGGGGTGCCCTTCGCTTGAGGAAGGTCGACGGCGCCGTGTCCGACGTGTCTGAGCGTCGCCCCGCGCCGTTGTTTTGCGTCCGGCTGATCGAGGTCGTAACCCGAGACGACGTAGTGCCCGCCCGCGAGCCCCGGCGGGATCGGGTAGCGATAGAGGTCGTAGTCGGCCGGCCGCTCGGGCAGGCGCGGGATCTGTTCGTACGTCGCCCAGCGCCCGGAGCGATCGCGATGCGTGTTCGACTGCGCTTCGGCGACCGGCCCGTCGTCGGAGGCAACGAGATGGATGCAGGCGTCGTTGTCGGGCGCGGTGCCGCTCGGGCAGCTTGCCCAAGGCGTGAGCGGAGCTTCGCGCGGATCTGCGCCGGGCTCGGACGCCTCGGACGCGGGCGGCGCCGGACGCTTCGACGGAACGACGCTCGCCGACTGCGCGCCCAGCACCATGAAGGCGAGGGCGGACACGCCGATCCAGAGCCAGCGATCGCCGAAGGCGGTCCTCACGAGCCGGAGACTAGCAACACGCTCGAGTCATTCCCGCGTTGGATGCAGAAAAAAAGGCCTGCTCCAGCGCGTCGGGTCTGCCTGGCCCGCGGGGCCGTGATAAGGAGGGCGTCTTAGCGAAGGAGTCTCTCTTTCATGGCGACGATCGGCGAGATGCTCAATGCACTGTTCGAGGCGGAACGCTCCGCGCGCGCGCAACACGCGGCGCTCCGTGCGGAAGGCGACACGAAGCTCCTCCCCGAGCTGCGCGCGGCCACCGCAGCGGCGCTGAAGCTCGAGGACGAGGCCGACGCCTCCGTCCGGCTCGTCCGACTCGCGCTGCTCCTCGGCGATCTCGAGGGTGACGCGGTCGTCGACCTGCTCATCGACATCCTCGGCGGCGCGTCCCCTGAGGCGCGGATCGCCGCCGGTGAAGCGCTCGAAGGGCTCGCGTTCGATCGCTTCAAGGAGGTCGCGCTCGGGATCGAGCGTGCGCTCGCGCGCTTGCCCCGCGGGAACCCCGCGCTGAGCGAGCTGCCGTTCCTCCTCGCGGAGGTGGGCGAGCCCGGCTGCGCGCGGCTGCTCGGGCGGTTCCTCCAGAACGAAGACGGCGAGGTCGTGGCTTCCGCCATCGAGGCCATGGCGGAGCTCGGCGATCCGGCCGCGATCCCGATGCTCGCGAAGCTCGAGCGCGATGGGCGTCAGGTCCAGCTCGAGGACGAGGAGGGCGGCGAGCGCGTGTCGATCGCCGACCTCGCGCACGAGGCGCGTGAGATCCTCGAGGAGATGGCCGCCGAAGCGAACCCGCCCCCGCCTCCGCCGAAGAAGGGGAAGCGGTGACGCGATCGTCGATCCCCACGAAGACCGAGATCTCGAGCTCGCCGACGCGCCACCTCGGCCACGAGGAGGCCGCGATCTTCGAGACGTTCGTCGTACCGCGCTATCTGTCGTTCTTCGGCGAGCACCTCCTCAGGATGCTCGTCCCCGGGCGCGATGCGCGGGTGTGTCACGTTCATTGCCGTACGGGCTATCCGGACCGCCTGCTGATCGAGCGGCTGCCGAACGTCCACGTGCACGGCTGCGATGTTTCGCCGTGGGCGATCGAGCTCGCGCGCGCGAAGGCCGCCGCGCTCACGAAGAACGAGGGCGGCGTCGTCTTCGACTACCGCGTCGCGGACTCGCTCCCGCTCCCGTTTCCGTCGGGCGCGTTCTCGCATGCGTTCACGATCCATCCGCTCGCGGCAACGCGCGACCGCCGCGCGCTGCTCGAAGAGCTCGCGCGCATCGTTGCGCCGCGCGGGCAAGCGCTCGTCGCGATCCCGCTCCGGGGCTCGTTCGTCGAGATCATCGATCTTCTGCGCGAGTGCGCGCTGAAGCACGAGCTCGGCGACCTCACGACCGCGATCGAAGGGACGACGCAGCTCCGGCCGACCGACGAGATGCTCGAACGCGAGCTCGAGGCCGTCGGCTTCGACTACGTCGACGTCGAGACGCGGACGCGCACGCTGAAGTTCTCGGGAGGGCGCGCGTTCTTCGAGGACCCGGTGACGCGCCTGCTCATCATGCCCGAGCTCGGCGTCAACGTCGGTCTCGCGGGCGCTTCGCAGGCATCGGTCGATCCGATGTCCTACGTCCGCGATGCGATCGACAAGTACTGGAGCAGCGAAACGTTCGAGATGACGGTGAATGTCGGCGTCGCCAGCGGTCGTCGAAGGGCCAGCTGAACGCCAGTACTTGTAATCAGTCGAAAACGTTGAATCCGTGTTACTATCCCGATGCGTGGAGAGCCAACATCGGGACGGGCCGCTGACGACAGACCGAGCCGACATTGGCGCGTACACGCGCGGCATGGAGCATCTGGTCGGTGTCGTCCAGGAGCTCTCGCTCGCGCGAAGCATGCAGGCCGTGCAGGAGGTCGTCCGCCACGCCGCACGTACGCTCACGAACGCCGACGGCGCCACGTTCGTCCTGCGCGAAGGCCCGTGTTGCTTCTACGCGGACGAGGACGCGATCGCGCCGCTCTGGAAAGGCAGGCGCTTTCCGATCGACGACTGCATCAGCGGCTGGGCGATGCAGAACCGGTCGGAGGTCGTGATCGAGGACATCTACGCCGACGCGCGTGTACCGCACGATGCGTACCGGGCGACGTTCGTGAAGAGCCTCGTCATCATGCCGATCCGAAAGCAGGCGCCGATCGGCGCGATCGGCGCGTACTGGGCCAGCCACCACCGGCCCGCGCCCACCGAGCTGAAGCTGCTTCAGGCGCTTGCCGACAGCACGTCGATCGCGATCGAGAACGTGCAGCTCTACTCCGAGCTCGAAAGCCGCGTGCGCGCGCGCACCGCCGAGCTCGAGGCGATCAACGGCGACCTCGAGTCGTTCTCCTACTCGGTCTCGCACGACCTCCGCGCGCCGCTGCGCGCGATCCAGGGGTTCGCTCGCGCCGTGCAAGAGGACGCCGGGGACGTCCTCGAAGCCGAGCCGAAGGCGCATCTCGCCCGCGTCGTCTCCGCGTCGGCTCGGATGAATGGCCTCATCGAAGCGCTCCTCGATCTCTCGCGCGTGAGCCGCGCGCCGGTCGTACGCACGCGCGTCGACGTGACCGCGCTCGCACGCGAGATCGGCGCCGAGCTCGCGGAGCGTGAGCCTTCGCGCAAGGTGAGCTTCATCGTCGCGGAGGGCCTCGAGGCCGATGCCGACCCGCGCTTGCTCCGCGCCGTGTTCGAGAACCTGCTCGAGAACGCGTGGAAGTTCACGAGCAAGAAGCCCGAGGCCACGATCGAGGTCGGAAGGGACGGCGGGGAGCTCTTCGTGCGAGACGACGGCGCGGGCTTCGACATGGCGCGTGCCGGCCGCCTCTTCGCACCTTTCCAGCGCCTCTGCGGCCTGGACGAGTTCGCCGGCACCGGCATCGGCCTCGCCACCGTCCTTCGCATCGTCCGCCGTCACGGCGGCACCATCCGCGCAGAGAGCGAGCCCGGGAAGGGCGCGACGTTCCGCTTCACACTAGAGCGCTCGTAATCGAGCGCGTCTTGGGGAGAGCGCTCGTAGTCGAGCGCGTCTTGGGGAGAGCGCTCGTAATCGAGCGCGTCTTGGGGAGACGCGCGGATTGACCGCCGCCTCGCTCCTTCCGCGTCGAGCTGACGTCAGTCAGCGGCGCGCGAAAGGAAGAGGGCGAGACAGCCCGAAGACCGCCTCGCCCTAGCTCTCGGCTCGATCGCGACTACTTGCAGTAGCCGTCGATGCAGACGAGCGGGGAGGCGCAGTTCTTGTTCTGCGTGGGATCGCACTCGGTGCCGAGGTTGTTCGTCGAGCCGCAGACGCTGTACGTGCCGGAGCTCGTCGTCACCTGCTTGCACTGGTTGAACTCGTCGGCGGACTTGCACGCCCCGGCGCCCGCGTCGGCGTCGCAAGCGATGTAGCAGCTGTGACGGAGGCAGATGCTGCCGGACCGGCAGTTGTCCTGGACGCCGTCCGTCGTGCAGGTGAAGACCGGCTTTTGGTCCGGCGTGCAGCCTCCGTCGATGCAGACGAGGCCGGGCGCGCAGGTGCCGCCCGGGCCGCACGGGTCGACGCAGTGCTCTTGCACGCACGTCTTGCCGCCCGTGCACTGCGAGGAGCTGGTGCAGGGCGTGGGGTTCTCGGTGCAGACGCCCTTCGCGGTGTCGCACGCGTAGCCGCTCGGGCACGGCTTGTTCTGGCTGCACGACGGCGTGCACGCGCCCTGGACGCACTGCGCTTCGCCGGTGCACTGCGTGGCGTCGACGCACTGATCCTGCGGAGCGACGCACGAGCCGCTGAGGCACTTCGAGCCGGCAGGTGAGGGGCAGTCCTTGTCGCTCTTGCAGGACGACGTCCCGCCGCCGTCGCCGCCGATCGGGACACACGCTGGAACGCCGTCCGCGCCGCTGCCGAGCCGGCAGGTGAAGCTCGAAGGACAGCCGGTCGTCGAGCAGTCTCCGGCGTGGCACTTGTTGTCCGCTCCGCAGTTGCCGGTCGGGCAATCGGAGGGCTTGGCGCAGGCCGTGCCGCCGCCGGGCTGGTTCGGCGCGCCGTCGGTGAAGCGGCACCGATGATCGCTCGTACACGTGTAGCCGCTCGGACAGTCGAGCCCGGTGTTGCACGTCCAGGCGTTGCACGCGCTCGAGTAATACGAGTCGGGGCAGTCGTAACATTCGCCGCCGACACAGACGCGATGGTCGCGATCGGCCGGGTAGATCGGGCACCCGAAGAGGGCGACGGTGCCGACCCCGAAGAGAACGAAGGAGAGTGCGCGCTTCATCATCATGGTTTGCGTCCTCGACTCCGGCTGTCGGCGTGAACGTCCCTCGAGACAGTCCGCCCATCGCGCCGCCGGCCCGTTGGCGACCGAGACGCCAAGAGGGTAGCAACCGTCGTGCCCCAGACAAGGCACGCAGAATAGAGCCAAAAGCACGGGATGAAAGCGCTCTCGAGCCGAAGGCGTGCACGGCCGTTCACGACGCGTGTGGACGGTGCGTCAGGGGAAAGAGCCCATCCGTCTCACGTGGGGAGGGTTGGTGCGGATGCGCGGGCCGCCTCCTTCTTCGGCAGACGGCGGATGGCAGCCGGCAGAAGCTGCTCCTCGGCAGAAGCCCGCTCGAGCGCGGTCGCGCCTCATTGCCGCGCCCTTCGATAAGCGCAGGCGCGTCGCGCCGAGGGGCCGCTCGCTATCTCTCCGCCGTCGGACTCCGCGTGATACCGTGGAAACGCTCGATCAGCTTCATGCCAGACGGATGGCCTCCGAGGAGCACGGCGGGTGGGCCTTCGAGCACACGAGACCACTCCACGCTGTCCGTATCGACTCTTTGGCTTCCTCTCCCTGACCCGAGACCGGCGAGCGCTTCGCGATGGACGTCAAATGCGAGCGGTGCAACACCGAGTACGAGTTCGACGACGCGCTCGTCAGCGGGCGTGGCACGACCGTCAAGTGCACCAACTGCGGGCACAAGTTCAAGATCCGCCGCAGCGACGGTGACTTCAGCGAAGACTTCTGGAACATCACGACGGGAGACGGCCGGACGCTCGTCTTCACGTCGCTCCGCGAGCTCCAGCGCGCGATCCAGGGTTACCTCGTCGAACGGAACGACAAGCTCTCCCGCGGCGGGCTGCCTCCGAAAGCGATCGGTCAGATCCCCGAGCTCGCGCCGTTCTTCGAGCAGCGCGAGGCTGCGAAGATGGGCCAGAAGACCGGCCGGCCCGCCAAGACACAGGACGGGCTCGGGCCTTCCGCTGCAGCGGCGACGCATGCCCCGGGGCCGATGCGGCCGCGGCAGGCGACGAAGCCCGAGTTCCCTGCGCCTCCGCCGGACGGGACACCGAACGGCAGCGAGGTCACCAAGAAAGGAAAGACGACGCTCGTCGGGACCGGCCCGCTGACGAGCGAGCCCGCGTTCCAGCCCGATCCTCCGGTCGCGTATGCGCGCGTGGTCGTTCCGGCACCTCCACCCGAGAGACAGCCGACACAGAGCTTCGAGTCGTCGCCGTCTCCGAAGCCGACGACGAGCGTTCCTCCTCCCGTACCGCGGCGCGAGAGCATCGACACGCAGCCGCTGAAGCGCCCGACGCCGCCGCCGCCGCCGCGCGCTGCGACGTCGAACGCGCCGCCGCTGCCCGAACGTGCGCGAACCTCGGCGGCCGCTCCTCCTCCCGTGCAGGCCGCGCACGCGACCGAGCCGGTCGCCGTTGCGCCACCGCCGCCGGTGCCGCCGAGCGATCCGGTCGTCGTGACTCCTCCTCCCGAGCCGACGGTCGATGTGTCGTCGCCGCTCCCTTCGCCGCCCGCACGGCCGCATCGATCGCTCCTCGCCGAGATCGAAGAGGACCGGGATCGCATGCGCGAGTCGTCCGCGTCGCTGCCGGATGCGCCGCTGGCGAAGCGGCGTGGCGTCGGCGGCTTCATCGTCGCCGCCGTCGTCGTCGGCTGCTTGCTCATGCTCGGCGCCATGTGGGCGCAGAAGAACCTCGGCGCGACGCTCGGCGGCAAGCCTCCGGCACCTGCGCCGACGGCCGATCCGCGCGTCGCGACCTTCCTCGCGAACGGTGAGAAGGCGCTCGCCGACGGCAACCTCGATCTCGCGAAGGAGAGCTTCGACAAGGCGAGCGCGCTCGCGGAGAAAGATCCTCACGTGCTGCTCGCGCTCGCTCGCCTCGCCGCGGTGCGAGCCGACGTGCTCTGGCTCAAGTCGCGCCTTTTGCCGGCGGACGCCGCCGACGAGCATCGCATCACGCGCGACGGCTTGAACGAACTCGCTGCCGGCGCGCGGAAGGCGGCCGACGATGCGCTCACGGTCGCGCCGGACGATCCGGCAGCGCTGCGCGCGAAGATCGACGCGTCGCGCATCTCGGGCGACCGCGAAGGCGCGCGGTCGCTCGTCGGGAAGATCGCATCGAGCTCGTCGCAGCCGGAGACGGCCTACGTGCTCGCCGCGCTCGACCTCGCAGAGACGGAGCCGCTCTGGTCGACCGTGATCGACCGCCTGAAGATCGCCTCGAGCGCGGAGACCGGCCCGGGGCGCGCGCGGGCTGCGCTCGTCTTCGCGCTCGCGCGCTCGGGCGACGCGCAGGGCGCAAAAGCCGAAGTCGAACGCCTCACGGCGATGCCGAAGGCGCATCCGCTCCTTCCGCTGCTACGATCCTTCGCGGATCACGCGACGCCGTCGGCGAAGCTCGACGGCGGGGTCGCCGACGCCGCGGTGGCGGCGAGCGGGGCGCGTGACGCCGGCGGCGGAAAGCACCCTGCCGGTCGCGGTGGCGCCGGAGGTGGCATGCCCTCCGATGCGCGCGACCTCGTCACGCAAGCCGAGCGCGCCCGTGCACGCGGCGACTACGACCGTGCGCGCTCGCTCTACTCGGCTGCCCTCGAGAAGAACCCGAACGACTCGGAGGCGCTCGCGGGTCTCGGCGCGATCGCGTACGCGCAGCGCGATCTGAGCGGCGCGCGTGCGTCGTACAAGCGTGTCATCGCGATCAACCCGAACTACATGCCTGCGGTCGTGGGGCTCGCGGACGTCGAGTGGGACTCGGGCGACAAGACGACGGCCGCGCGAATGTACAAGGACATCGTCGATCGTTATCCGGAAGGCGCGTATCCGGTTCGCGTGAAGCAGCGCGCGGAAGGAGGCGGCTGATGCGCCGCGCGCTCACCACTGCTGCATGCCTCGTTGCGACGCTGATCGGTTCGGCCGGCTGCGAGGGCCGCCCGCGTCCGGCTGACGCGACGTCGACGGAGTCGCCCAGGAAGAGCGGTCCGGCGGTCGCCGTCCTCGATCTGTCCGGCGGGGTACCGGAGCAGGAGAAGGGCGGGCTCTTCGGTGTGTCGGGCGCGAAGAAGAGCTTCGACGAGGCGCTGCGCGTCACGAAGGTGCTGCGCGACGACAAGAAGTCGGTCGGCGTGATGGTGAAGCTCGCCGGGGCGCAGATCGGCGCCGCGCGCGCGCAGGAGCTCGGCGAGATGCTCGCCGCGCTCAAGGAGAAGAAGAAGGTCTTCTGCCATGCCGACGCCCTCTCGAACACGACGCTGATGGTCGCTGCGAAGGGCTGCTCGTCGATCTGGATCTCGCCGGCAGGTGAGGTCGATGCGATCGGCCTCGCGGCGCAGGTCGTCTACATGCGGCGGCTCCTCGTCGACGAGCTGCATCTGTCAGTCGACTTCCTCCAGGTCGGAAAGTTCAAAGGCGCGGAGGAGCCGCTGACGCGCGACGGTCCTTCGCCCGAGGCGCGAGCATCGCTCATGGGCGTCCTCTCGGACATGCGCGCGTCGTGGATCGAGACGCTTTCGAACGGGCGTCCGAAGGCGACCGCCGATCTCGTCGAGGACGGCCCGTGGTCGCCGCTCCGCGCGAAGGAGCTCGGTCTCGTCGACGAGGTCGGCTACTTCGACGAAGCGCTCGCGGAGGTGAAGAAGCAGACCGGCGGCGTTCGCGAGCGCATCGCGTTCGGAACGGGCGCCGAGGAGCAAGAGGGCGATCTCGACGAGCTCGTGCGCGCCCTCGCCGGCGAGACGAGCGCGACCGGGCCGATCGCCCTCGTCCGCGCGACGGGTAGCATCTCGATGAGCTCCGGGGGCAACGGGATCTTCGGCGGTCGCGGCGGGATCGTCGAGAAGGACTTCAACAAGACGATCGCCCGGCTCGAGAAGGACGACGACGTGAAGGCGGTCGTCATTCGGATCGACTCGCCTGGCGGCAGCGCGCTCGCGAGCGATCTGATGTGGCACCACCTGATGAAGCTGCGGAAGAAGAAGCCGCTCGTCATCAGCGTCGGCGACATGGCCGCGAGCGGCGGCTACTACCTGGCTTGCACCGGCGATTACATCTTCGCCGAGCCGATGAGCATCGTCGGATCGATCGGTGTCGTCGGCGGCAAGATCGGCATCGGCGACGCGCTCGAGCGCGTCGGCGTGCACGCCGAGACGTTCCCGGCGAACCCGCAGAAGCCGGGCGCGGCTTCACGCGCGGCGTACGAGTCGCTGCTCGTCAAATGGGACGAGCCGACGAAGGCCCGCGTCCTCGAGAGCATGACGAGCGTCTACGAGCTGTTCCTCGCGCGCATCGTCGAGGGCAGGAGCACCCGCGGGCGCGAAATCCCGCGAGACAAGGTCGCCGAGAGCGCGGAGGGCCGGATCTTCAGCGGCAAGGAGGGGAAGGCACGCGGGCTCGTCGACGAGATCGGCGGCCTCGGCGCGGCCATCGCGAAGGCGCGCGAGCTCGCGGGCCTCTCCGAGAATGCGCACGTCGCCGTCGTCGGCGGCAAACCGGGCTTCCTCGAGGCGCTCGATCCGGGAGGCACGGAGGAGCGCGTGCGCGCGAGGGCCACGACGACCCCGCTCGAGCTGCTCGATCGCGTCGCACCGGACATGGTTCCGTTCGTGAGCGGGCTCGCGCCGCTCGTCGAAGGAGAGCGAACCGCGGTCGCGCTGCCGTTCGCTTTGACGGTGAGGTGAGCGTGTCCACGGCGAACGGATCCGGCAACGGCATGGCGGAAGCGGCGAACGGGAAGGCCTCGCGCCCGCGTGGCTCGCGTCCCGCGAAGGAGCCGATCCGTCGCACGGGCATCGTCGCCGATGAAGCGCAGCTCCGCGCCCGCATCGAGCTCGCACGTGCGCTCGGCGATCCGGCCGACGAGCGCGCGGCTGCGCAGAAGCTCGCCGAGATCCTCGCGACGCGCGACGTCGAGATCGACTTCGCCGTCGAGCTCGCGTTCCGGACGCTCGCCACCCATGACGATCCGTCGCTTCGCCATCTCCTCGCCGGATGGCTCGAAGGCCTCGGCGAGCCCGGGCTCGCCGCTTCGGAGCTCCGCAAGCTCGCAGCGAGCGCGAACGGCTCGGCCGCGGGCGCCATCCTCGTGCGCATCGGTGTGCTCCACGCACGTGCGGGTGATGCGGTCGGTGCGCAGGAGGCGCTCGCGGAAGCCGCCGACGTCGACGAGGCGGACGCGCTGCCCCTCGAGCTGCTGGGGGCCGTCGCGGCGTGGGCAGCGGCGACCCATGGCGGCGAGGGAATCGACCTCGACGTCGAGGGTTTCCCGGGGCCGCGCGCGGGCGCCGAGGCGTACGTGCGTGCCGCGCGCCGTCGCGCCGCCGTCCGCGATCAGGACGGCGAGCTCGAGAATCTCTTGCGTGCGTTCGAGCTCGATCCGTCGAGCCCGCTCGCCGTCGCCGCGTTGATGAACGCGTACATGGTCCGGCAACGCGACGACGCGGCCGATCACGTGCTCCGCATGCACGCGCAGGCGCTCGCATCGCGCCCAGCGCGTCCGGATCAGCCGACTGCGGCCGATGTCCATGCGCGTCGGCGGACGAATGCGCTCGAGGCGGGCCACTTCGGCCGCGCGCTCGGCGCTGCGCTCGACGAACGGCTCGACACGGTCTTCGACGGACCGGGCGCCGACCTGTTCGACGACATGCTCGCGCGCGCGAGCGCGTACGAGCCGCTGGCGGTCCGTCTCGAGGTCCGCGCCGAGCGCGAGAAGGGAAGGGCGGCCGCGGTGCGGTGGGCCGAGCTCGGACGCCTGCTCTCCGGCCCGGTCGCTGCGCCCGATCGCGCGCTCGAGATCCTCGCGCGTGCCGTTGCGGCCGATGCATCGAACGCGGAGCACGTCCATGCGCTCCGCGCGTCCGCCCAGAAGAGTGCCGACACGACGTGGCTCGTCGAAGCGCTCGTCCGAGCCGCTCTCGGAACTGCAGCGCACGGCGCGCTCGAGGACAATGGCGCGCGGCTCGCGGCGGCGCACGAGCTCGCCCCGCTCGCCGAGGAGAGAAACGACGCGCTGCTCGCCGCGTGGGCTTACCGGGTCATGTCGGTGCTCGATCCGAGCGACGAGCGCGCACGCGCCGCTGCGGGGCGTCTCGAAGGGGCCGTCAGGCGCCAGGAAGAAGAGCTCGCGAACGCGCGTCGCGTGCTCGAGTCCGCGAGCGCGGAAGAACGCGCCGCGGCGCTCCTCGACGTCGCGCGGCTCACGCGGAGCCTCCCGGATGCCTCGCGCGAGCTCGCGCGCGCGCTCCTCGAGCTCGCCGAAATCCGCGTTCGCACGTCTTCCACGGAGACTCACGACGACGACCCGATCTTCGCCGAGGCGCTTCGCATCGCCGAGCGCGTCGGCGACTTCGACGGGATCGCCCACCTTGCGCGCGCGCGGCTCGACGCGCGCGGCCCGAACGTCCGCGTTCGAGGCACGCTCGTCAGCGCGCTCCGGCGCAACGGCGATCTCGCGGCAGCGTCCGAAGCGGCGAGGGCGTTCGCGGAGGAGTCCGCGATGCGATGGACGTGCTCCGTCGCGTGGATCACGGCGGCGGCCGCGGGCGATCAGGCGACGCGCGGGCGTGCGCTCGCCGCCGTCGCGCCGGCGTGCGGTCATCACGTCGTCGGCACGATGTCCGCGGTCGCTGCAGAGGTGCTCGCCGACGCTGGCGAGAACGAAGCTGCGCGTCGCGCGGCAGAGCAGGCGTGTCGATCCGACAGCAACAACGTCCGCGCGTTGCTCGTCCTCGCGCGCCTTACGACGGCTGCAGAGGGGCGTGTCGCGCAGGCCGCGGTCGAGCGCGTGGTGGAGAGCGCCGGTCCGTCGGCGTACTGGTGCGCGAGGCTCTCGGACATCTTCGAGCAGGCAGGTGACTCGAACGGCGCCGTCGCGTGGGCACGGCGTCGCGTTGCGCTCCGTCCGGGCGAGCCTGCAGCCGCGCAGGCGCTCGTCGATCGCGCGGTCCGCGCCGGCGATGCCGAAGCGCTCGCGGAGGCGCTCGCGTGGCTCGCTCCTCAACCGCAGGCGAGCAAGGAGATGGCGGAGCGGCTCGCTCCCGCGCTCGAGGCGCTCGGCGCCCTCGATCCGGCGCGCGCAGCCGGCATCGGCCGGCGTGCGCTCGATGTCCTCGGCCCGAGGCATGCGCCGCTCCGGCGTGTGATCGAGAAGGTGGCGGATGCCGCAAACGACGCGCGCCTTCGCGCGACGCTCGGCGAACGATGGATCGCGGCCGGAGCTCCTGCTGCCGAACGCGGACCGCTCCTCCTCGAGCTCGCAGCGCACTACGAGCGGCTCGGTGACGTCGACGCCGAGCTGCATGCCCACGCGCGGGCGGCACGGGAAGGCGTCGATCTGTCGTCGCGCGCGGCTCGCATCGAAGAGCTCGCATCGCGGTCGAAGAGCCCCGACACGGAGCTCGCGTTCCTCGAAGCGCTGGCGGAGCTGCGTCTCGATCAAGGCGACGTGGGCGGCGCGGCGGATGCCTTCCGCGACCTCGGCGCTGCGCTCTGGGACATGGCCGACGATCGACCGCGCGCCGTGCAGGCGTGGCTGCGCGGGGCACATTGCGACTCGGTCCACGGCTACGACACGCTCCGGCGCGACCTGGCCACGTTCGCCGACGCGCAGTACGCCGTCGACTGTCTCGCCGAGCTCGTCGAGCGCGAGAGTGACCGCGTTCGCTCCGGCGTGATCGCGACGCAGGCAGCGCGCGCCGCGCTCGACGTCGGCGCCCACAACCGTGCGCTCGGGCTCGCGAAGGTGGCGCTCGAGCGCGATCCCGGACATGCCGCCGCGCTCGAGACGGCGGAGACGGCGTGCGTCGAGCTCTCGCGCGTGCCCGAGATGTCTCCCATCTACGATCAGGTCGCGCGGCGCGCGCGTGGTCGCTTCGGCCGGCGTGCTGCGCACCATCGCGCTGCGCGGTTCTTCGAGGCCGGAGGCATCGTGATGATGGCGCTGAAGCACGCAGCGCAGGCGTTCATCGCGGTGCCCTCGGAGGGGTCGACGCTCGCCTTGCTCCAGCGCACCGCGGCGAACGCCCAGCGTGAGAGCGTTGCTGTCCGCACGGTCGAGCACGTCGCGGAGCTCGCGCGCAGCCCGGGCGCCCGCGCAGCGTGGCTCCTCCGGGCCGCGAGCATGACGTCTCGCGACCTCGACGGCACGCGGCAGAAGATGGATCTGCTGCTCAAGGCGACGGTGCTCGTACCGTCGACGGTGACGCTCGGGATGCTGGCCGTCGCCGCACGCGAGATCGTGTCGCTTGCGCCCGACGACGTGGCTGCCGTCGCGCTCCGGCTCGAACGCGCGGCGGACCAGCTCGCGAAGAACCTCGAAGGTCCCGACGGCGCGCGCATCGCGATCACGTTCGTCGAGATGGCGGTCGATCTCTTCGCCGACGGTGAGTGGGGATGGCGCTCGCTCGAACGCGCCGTCTCCGCGGATGCGGACGTCGACGAGTACGAGAAGCTCGTCCCGTACGCGCGTGCGTTCGCCGCGACGGCGGGCGCGAACGAAGCGATCGCGCGCGTGGTGGCCGAGGTCGAGAAGCCGTACTCGAACGTCGGCCACGCCCTCCTTCGCCTCGTCGCCGCGATCGCCGGGGAGATCGGCGATACGGAGATGCGCGCGAAGGCGCTCGTCCGCGCCGTCGAGAAAGAGCCCGACGACGAGGCCCTCGTCGTTCTCGCGGACGAAGCTGCGAGCACGCTCGCCGATCCGCTGTTGCTCGAGCGCCTGACGAAGAAGGTCGGCGTGTTCCGGCGCACGGAGGCGCTTCGGGCGACCGCAAAGAAGGCGATCGCGCAGGGCGATGCCGCCGACGCAGTGCAGCTGCTCGAGCGCGCGAGCGAGATCGCCGCCCCCGAGCAGAAGCCGGAGGTCGCGCGTGAGCTCAACGACGCGCTCGTCGCGGCCGGGCGCGGCGAGGACGCCGTCCTCCGCGAGCTCGCGCGCTCGGAGATCCCGAAGCCGGAGCGCGCGGTGCGCTGGGAGGAGCTCGCGCGCATCCGCGAGGAGCGAGGCGACGTGTCGGGCGCCGCCGATGCTCTTCTGCAAGCCGCGACCGAGGAGCCGACGGGAGCACGATGGTCCGCCGTCGAACGCGCCGCCGAAGCGTCCGGTCGCGAGCACATCCGCGTCGATGCGCTCCAGCACCTCGCCGATCTCGCGCGCGCCGGCCAGACGAGCGAGGCGGTGCGAGCGGTCCTCAAGCGGCTCGCGCGCGCGGAAGGCGCACGTGGCGCGCTGTCGGCTGCCGAGGCCGCGTGGCGCGAGGTGATGGAGCTCGAGCCGACGGACTCCGAGGCGGACGTCGCGATCGAGGCGCTCCTCGTCGCGCGCGGCAGCTTCGACGATCTCTCGGAGCACCTCGCCGAGCGCGCCGCGCGCCTCGCGAAGAGCGCGGCGTCCGAGGACAAGGACAAGCTGCGGGCGGTCCGCTTGCGTCGCGCCGCGATCCTCGAGCAGCGACTCACGCGTCTCGAAGATGCGTGCGTCGAGCTCGAACAGGTCCTCGTCGACCATCCTGGGCATCCGAGCGCGCTCCGCTGGCTCGCCGATCTGTACGAGCGCTCGGGTGAGCCGCAGAAGGCGCTGCCCGCGCTCGAGCGACTCTTCACGAGCACGACGGAGGAGCTCGAGTACGTCAGCCTCGGGACGCGTCGCGTCCGCGCGCTGCTCGCGTCCGGCGACATGGCGCAGGCGCAGAAGGCGATCATGGAGCTGCGTGCTCGTGCGCCGACGGCAATCGCGGTCGCCGAAGCTCGCGTCGACGTCGCACGTGCATCGCAGGTCCCGGCCGAGCTCGGCAACGCGCTCGCAGACCTCGCGCGGGTGTCGGTCGACGAGCCGCGTGTGCGTAGCGAGTTGCTCGTGGAAGCGGCGCAGGCGGCCGCGCGCGCAGGTGAGACCGAAGCTTCGCTCACGCGTGCACGCGAGGCGGCACGGCTCGCGCCGGACGCGGCATCGACGCAGCTCTTCGCGCGCGGCCTGGAGTACCGCCTCCGCGGCGCGGGGACGAGGGACGACGCGCTGACGACGATCGCCTCGCTCGAGCGCCTCTCGGCGGAGGGTGCAGGCGGCGATCCGAAGGCGACGACGACGCTCGAGCCCGAGGACGTGGCGCTCCGTGCGTTCCTCCTCGCCGAGGCCGAGGACGTCGTGAACGGTCTCGGGGCAGGCGACGCCACGCTGAAGAAGTGCCTCGCGCAGGTCGGCGCGCAGCCGCTAGTCGCGCTCGGGCTCGCCGAGCGGGCAGCGAGGAGCGGCCGTCACGAGGAGGCGTATCGCTTCTACACCGAGGCGGTGTACGGGAACCTCCTCGGCCTCCGTCGTCCGGGGCGCGTCGCGATGTCCGCGGCCGAGAGCGCGTCGCTCGCAGGTGACATCCCGTCGACGCAGCGGTTCCTCAACGAGGCTGCGAAAGATCCCGAGACGCGAACGGAAGCGCTCCGCCGCGTTGCGAAGGTCGCCCTCTCGCGCGACGACACGGTCAAGGCACGCAGCGTCCTTCGCGGCCTCGCCGACGGTCTGTCGGGAGCGGACCGAGCGGAGATCCTCGCCGAGCTCGCGCGCGCGCTGCTCTCGTCGGGCAATCCATCGGAGCGGCTCGAGGGCGACCGCACGATGCGCGAGGCGATCGACCATGCTCCGGCGACCAACGCGGCTGCGCTCCGCACGGAGCTCGACAAGTTCCGCGCGCGTTCTCCTTCGCAGGCGAACATGGCTGCCGTTCGACCGGGCCCGAAGCCGACGCGTGGAGTGACGCCGCCGCTCGGCACCTCCGCGTCCCGTCCCGAAGAGGACAACGTCCCGACGCGCATCGTCGCGACGACGAGCTCGGGCAAGGTCAAGGCTGCACCCGGCACGACGGAGGAGCAGGCGAAGGACGATTCGGATCGCGAGCTGCCGCAGGACGAGATGCCGACGCGAAGGCTGTCGATCGAGATCCCCGGGATCCCGAAGATCCCGCCTGCTCCGCCGCCGCTGCTCGTCACGCCCGAAGAAGAAGCGCCGATCCATTCGGTGCGTCATCCGCCGCTCGGCACCGATCGGCCTCCGCCGTTCCCCGCGGAACCGGAGAGGAAGCTCCCGACGCCGCCGCCGCCGCTCGTCGCGCCGACGCGCGTGAGCGAGCCTGCGCAGCGTGCATCGATCAGCGAGATCCCGACGACTCCCGCGGGCAAGGTCGCGAAGGCGCGCGCGCGTCTCGTCCATGGGTCGCGTGAGGAAGCGGAGAAGCTCCTCTCCGATGCGCTACGCGAAGGATCGATCGAGGCCGCCGACCTGCTCGATCAGCTCCTCAGGGACGAGCCCGCGCGGCGCAGCGCGCTGCTCAAGGTCCGGCGTCAGGCCGTCGAGCTGAATCCCGGCAGCATCCCGCGCCTCGTCGCGCTTCGCGATGCGGCGCGTGCCGATCAGAACACGAACTACGTGCGCGCGATCGAGCACGTCCTCCGCGCGTTCGACAAGGTCGCCGGACCGGTCGTGCCGCCGCCGCTGAGCGCGCAGAACGCCCAGCCCGGGATCCTCACGCTCCTCACGCGCCACTCGCACGAGCCCGCTGGTGAGGCCTTCGGTGTCGTCTGGGAAGGAGCTACGGCAGTCTTCGCGAAGTCGGCCGCGGCCGCCGGATTGACGGGGCTCGAGCGCGTGGTGCCGGGACCGACCTCGGCGCTCTCGCGCGTGTACGAAGTCGCCCTCCGGTTGCTCGACACGCCGCGCTTCGCGCTGTTCCACAAGCGGCCGATGCTCGGCAAGCCGAAGAAAGGCGAGCTGCCGTTCGAGGAAGAGTCGACTCCGCTCTCCGTCTCGGTCGCGCTCCTCTCACCGGCGGCAGCAGTGCTGACCGGTGATGCGCGCGAGGACTGCGCCGAGCTCCGCTGGGTGCTCGGCGAGGCGCTCTCCTGCGTGCTCTCGCACAACGCGCTCGTGCTCGGGCTCGGGCCGGAGGCGCAATCGCTCTGGACGGTCCTGCTCGGCGCCTTCGGACCGCCGGGCCTCGTGACGGTCGACCGCAAGGACGCGCAGCTCGCGGACATGCTCTGGCAGACGCTCGCGCCGCGCACGCAGCGCAAGCTGAAGGAGCTGCTCGCCAGCTCCGATGCGACGCCGTTCGAGCTCGTCCTCGAGCGCGCGAAGCAGAGCGGTCGTCGCGTCGGCATGTTCCTCACCGGCGACTTCGGGCACGCAGCGCGGACGACCCTGAAGGACTTCCCGCAGGGCGATGCCGAAGAGCTCGAGCGGCCCGGCGGTCTCGAGCGGCTGTGCGCGCAGCTCCCGTCGCTCGCCGATCTGCTCCGTCTCGCGGTTCGTCCCGAATACGCGGACGCGCGCTGGCATCTGCCCACGCCTGCATCGCAACGCCTCGCTTCGGGGCGACTGCCGCCTGTGTGAAGATGATCGGGCCGATGGGGACCGCACGATCACGCCGTATCGTTCGCGTCGTGGCGACGGTGGTGACGCTCGCCGTCGCCGGCGCGCTCGCTCCCGCGTGCGTCGTCGCGGACCCGCCGACGCCGCTCCCGCAGATCCCGGATGGGCGTCCGAAGATCATCCACTCGTCGGTGGTGCCTTCGACTTCGTCCGTGCTCGGGACGTGGCCGTCGACGTTCATCGTCCCGGTGGAGCTGTCGAACCCGCGCGCGGACGTCGCCTGGGCGAGCTTCGTCGACTACAACCCCGCGACCGGCGAGGGTTACATCACCAACAACCTGAGCAAGTGGCAGCCGACGGGCAGCGCCATCCGCATGCTCGAGATCCCGATCGAGATGCCGAGCCTCGATCGGTGCCACGTCGTCGAGATCGTCGTCGCGCTGCGGCTGAACACCAGCAACACGCAGACGGCGCACACGCCGGAGCCGCCCGGCGGGGACATCGTCACGTGGTTCTACAGCCCGTCCGGCGATCTGTCGGGATGTCCCGTGCTCGACGCGGGGATCTCGCCGATCATCGACGCCGGCGAGGACGCCGACGCGTTGGAGGCTGGGGTCTCGGAGCGATGAGCGCGCGCGACGTCGCTCGACGCACGATCGTCTCGCGCGTCGCTGGCCTTCTGACGTTCGGGGTCGTGGTCGCGGCGGTGCCGTCGTGCGACCCGATCGAGCCGCGTCCGCTGACGAACGCTCCCGTCAATCGATGCCCGTGCGATCGGTACGAGCCCGGGCCGAAGACGGCTGCGACGTGCTCGAGCGGCAATCGCTGTGAGATCGCGACCAGCGCTGGGCGGCCCGAGTTCCCGTTCTGGATCGTGGTTCACGTCCCGCGGTCGTCTGTCTTCGCGCCGGGGCTGACATACGTGCTCGTCAGCGACGCGCAAGGGAGCCCTGCGTTCAAGCCTCCGCCGCCGGCTCCTGGCACCACCGTTACGTGCCGTGCGCCGCAGTGCCTCCCGCTGAGCCGCCTCGTCGCTGCTACGGGCGCGTACAAGCCGACAAAGGAAGTGGCCGAGACGCTCGGGTATCCAGTCGTCGAGAAGACATCGATCCCGGCGCGTGTCGTCTACGAGCCGCTCAGCAACGACGAGCGGGACACGTTCCCGATGTTGCCGCTCGATTTCCTGTTCGCTTCGTCGCGTATCGGGCGAGACGGGGCGGCGCAGTTCTCGCGCGCGATCCCCTCGGGGAGGTATCGCCGGGTGTTCTATCCAGAGCCGCCCTTCGACGCGTTCTTCCCGCCGCGCGCGGACGAGCGGCTGCTCACGGAATCCTTCGACGACGATACGTTCATCCTCGGAGGCGAGCAGCTCGACGACGTCGCATCGCGCACGATGAGCATCTCTCGCGCAGACGGTCTCGACGGATGGCGCGCCTGGCTCGTCGAGCGGGAGTCGCAGAGGCGCGTATCGGTGCTCCGTACGCTCTCTGGAGTGGACGCGGAGGTCACTCTCTTCACCTCCGGCGCCGACCGCGCATTCCAGGAGGACGCCGTCGACGTCGTGGTGGCGCCGCCGGAGAGCTGGACCGCGGTACCGAGGTACGTCACCCCGATCTTCAGCGGACAGCGGGTGAGCATCACGTATGCGTCGATCCCGCCGCCCGTCGCCGTCGCCGGTGTCGTTGCGGAGCCGAACGACGCCGCGGGCGGCGTGCTCTTCGGCTATCCGGCGAAGGTCACGTTCGACAGCGACGAGATCGCGACGAACACTGCGCCTTCGACCCTCCTTCACTACTCGACGACCGTGAACACCGACGAGCGGGGGCGATTTGCGTCGGTGCTCCCGCCGGGGACGTACACGGCCACGGTCGAGCCCGCCGAAGGTACCGGGTACGCGACGCAAAGGAAGGTCGTCGTGGTCGATCGCGCGCTGACGGCGCTGACGTTCCAGCCGCCCCCGCGGACGCTCGTGAAGGGGCGTGCGGTGCTCACGGACGGACGAGCCCTCAGCGAGGCCGAGGTCGTCGCGATCCCGAACCCGTCGGCAAGACCTCGAACGAACCGGATGCCGCCACTTCCGCGTCCCGCGAGGACGGAGACCGGAGCCGACGGGCGCTTCGCGTTCGAGCTCGACCCCGGGCCGTACGTCCTGACTGTCATCCCCAAAGCGGGGACAGGCTTCCCGCGTGTCGTCATTCGGCCGGACGTGCCCGGCTCCCTCACGGCGCAGGAGACCGAGCTCCCGGAGATCCGCGTTCCGGCTCCGACGCGGCTCGCTTTCACGCTCCGCGACGACAACGTGACGAGGAACCCCATTGCGAACGCCATCGTGCGCGTGTTCGCGCGGCCGTCGGTGCCCGCGGGGACGACGACGCTCCCGGACCCCGTCGAGATAGGCAGCGCGATGACCGCGCAAGACGGCTCGGTCGAGATCCTGCTCGCGCAAGAGCCCCGCTGAACGGTATGCTCGACGAAGCGGGTGACGCCGGATGCAGATCGATGATCGAATCAACCTGCTCGCGAAGGTAGCGCGCGCCCCTCGTTCGGCGCGTGTGGAGGGGCACGGGTCGAGCGATCGCTCCATCTTGATGCTCGCCGCGGCGGCCTACGGTGCGCGCCCGACGGACGAGTCGACGGTACCGACGGGCTTCGATCCGTTCGCCGCCGCGCTCTTCGAGAGCATCGTCGAGGGCGCCTATCTCGTGGCGACCGCCGACGGCGTCTTCGACGACGAGGAGCGCGAGACGTTCGAACGGATCGTCGCTGTAGCGTGTGGCGGGTCGGTCCCCCAGAGCCACGTCGCCGATCTCGTGGCGGACCTCGCCGACCAGCTCGAGGAGGATGGCCTCGACCGGCGGATCCACCGGCTGGCGGAAGGCATCCAGCGCGAGGAGCAAGCCCTCGAGGTGCTCCGCATCGCCACGCTCATCGCGCAAGTGAGCGACGACGTCAGCGACGTCGAGCGCGAGGTGCTCCAGAAGCTCGCGACGGCCTGCCGGCTCGGCGACGGCGCGGTCGATCATGCGCTCGCGGAAGTGAAAGCATCGCTCAGCGCGCCCTCGTGATCGATTGAGGCCCGTCTACGCGGGGCAAGGCGGTGCTTCATTCGCGCCGCGCGGACGCTGTACTTCGCGCTCGAATGCTCGAAGGCTCGAGGAAGCGATCGTTCCGTCCGCGCGTAGTTAGAATGGCCGAACCCCATGACGCCCGCGCGAGCTCTTGCCTCGATTCTTCTTGCGGGCTGCGCGACCGCGGGCACGAGCAGCGGAGGACCGGGCGAGTCGACGACGCCGCCTGCGCGAGCGGCCGCGACGGTCGGCTCGCGGGCGCCGGCATTCTCCCTGACGAGCGTCGACGGCGCGCCCGCCGGGATCGTGCCGGGGAAGGTCAACCTCGTCTTCTTCTGGGCGACGTGGTCCGCGCCGGATCAGAAGTCGATGCCCAAGCTCCAGGAGGTATACGAACGGCGCGGCGAGGCCGGTCTCGCGATCCTCGGAATCTCCGTGGACGATGAGGTCACGTATGTCGCCGAGGCTGCGCGGCAGTGGGGCGCTCGCTTTCCGATCGCCTGGGACCACGATCGCAAGATCGTCGACCTCTACAAACCTTCGTGCGAGCCGATGTACTTCGTCATCGACCGGAGCGGGATCGTGCGCTTCGCGCATTGCGGATATCGCGACGGGGAGGCGGATCGGATCGACGACGAGATCGCGTCGCTGCTCTGAGCGGGCCGCCGTCAAGGACGCCGTGATCGGGCGGCGGGGCGCCGACTTCTCGCACGCCGCGTGCTCGAGCTCGCGGCGTGGCAAACTTGTGGAGAAATGAAGCGCGCGCTCCGTCTTCTCTTCTGACCGCGGAGTTGTTAGACGCGGCTCGTGCCCGCACTCAGAGGCTCCCTCACGTACGCTCGCTTCTTCGTCGAGGGCGAGCTGCCCGACGATTTCCGCGACCGCTTCATGAAGTCGATCCGACTTCGCGCGATGAAGCCGCTCGAGCCCGATGAAGAGGAGCTCGAACGAAGCGGCTGGGCGAAGATCGGCGAGCCGTTCGTCGTCGATCTCTCGTACGACGACGTCTTCTTCAACGAGTACGTCAACATCGGCTTCCGCACCGATCGCTGGGCCATTCCCAGCCCGATGCTCAAGAAGCGCGTCAAGGAGGCCGAGGCGGCCTACCTCGAGAAGAAGGGACGCGAGCGCCTCTCGAAGTCGGAGAAGACCGAGCTGAAGCTCATGGTCACGAAGAAGCTTCGGCGGCAGATGGATCCGGCGACGCGCTCGGTCGATCTCTCGTGGGCGATCGGCGAAGGCGTCGTTCGCTTCTTCTCGCATTCGCAGAAGCCCGCGGGCGCGATGATGGAGCTGTTCAAGAAGACGTTCGGGCTCGAGCTGATCCCCGAGTCGCCGTACACCGCGGCGGCGCGCGTCGGCCTCGACAAGGAGCAGGAGAAGGCCTGGAACGATCTCGAGATGACGTACCTCGGCACCGAGACCCGGCCGCTGATGGATGAAGCCGCGGAGGAAGAAGAATGAGCGCCGCGCCGATCAACATGGCCGATCGGATCGAGCTTCGCCGATTCGTCGGCCGCGAGCTCTTGCTCTGGCTCTGGATGGAGACGGAGCTGTTCGAGGGGACGCTCTCGACGAAGGAGCATGGTCAGTTCGGACTTTGGCTCGAAGGTCGTCTCGTCCTGAACGAGGGCCCCGAGTCGACGGTCATCAAGGGCAGCACGCCCGGGAACAATCGCGAAGCGAAGGAAGCGCTCCTCCGCGGCAAGCTCCCCGAGCGCGCTGGGCTCCACCTCTCGTTCGGCGATCACGAGTGCACGCTCACGCTGCGCGGCGAGACGCTTGCGTTCGCAGGCCTCGTCCCGCCGAAGAAGCCGAAGGAAGAGGAGGCTCCCGCGCTCGACGCGCCGCCCCCTCCGCCGCGCCGCAAGAAGACCCGCGACGAGGTCGCGCCGGGCGAGCTCGCGTACGAGGTCTTCTACGACCGCATGCACTTCGCGCGCGACGTCGAGGCCCTCACGACGGCGCTCTATCGCGAGTTCCTCGCGGTGCGCCTCTCGCCCGTGTGGCAGTCGCACGTCGTGCCCGCGCTCGAGGCGTGGGTCGCCGGGGAGGACGTCGACGTCGATCGCTACCGCGCCGCGCGCGACAAGGTCGTCGCGCGCAAGCAGCGAAGCTGAGGCCGCTCACGCGGTCAGTCCGACCTCGCGCCGACGCCCGGGCGAAAGGCGCTGGCGCACGATCGCGGCCAGCGTCTTGAGCTTGAGGCGCATCGTCGGGTGGTGTCCCCAGATGCGATCGTCGCTGCTCGCGACCTCGCGCCAGGTCTCGGGATCGATCGGCTCGCCGCCCGAGCCGACCTCGAAATCGAAGCCCGACGGCGTGGCTCCGTAGAACGAGAACGTCCCGTCCGAATGCTCGCCGAGACCGAGGCTGAGCGGAACGCCGAGGCGTGTCGCTCGCTCGAACGCGCGGCCGACCGCGCCGCGCCTCGGCGCCTCGAGCATGAAGTGGTGCACGCTCTTTTCGAGCGGCAGATTGAGGACGGCGATCGTGTGGTGCCGTTGGTTGCAGTGCAGGAACACGCCGCGAATCTCGAGCGGACCAGCGCGGCTCGCCATGCGCTCGCTGACTCCGTGACCGAGGACGTCGACGTAGAAACGTTCCATCGCAGTGACGTCGTGATGGAGCAACGCGACGTGTCCGATCCCGAGAGCCGTGTCGAAGCCATCGGGAAAGAGCTCGGAGACGAACGGCGCCTCGGCGCTGGTCATGCCGACATACGCCTCGATCCAGTTCCGAGCGGGGTCCTGGAAGCGAACGAGCTTCCGCACGTGGCGCGCGCGAAGGAGGTCGTCGTCCGCCAGGGTGATCTCCACGCCCGCGTCCGCCACACGGGAGACGAGCGCCGCGAGTGCGTCTCCGTTCGGTAGCTCGAGG
>JAEXCN010000056.1 GCA_023402175.1 Pseudomonadota bacterium
GAGCCGGCGCCGATCCCCACGCCTCGTCCGGCGAGCACGGAGTCACCGAACCGCGCGCTCTCGGATCGGAAGTGAGCCGCGCCGTCGCGGTCAGAACAAGCGCGACGCCGTATCGTCCGTGAACAGCCACGCCGCGCGCGGAACGCGGAGGACGTCGCCGTCGCGCTCGAGGCGTCCGCGCTCGGAGAGGGCGTCGATCGTTCGGAGGCGCTCGGGCGTCCATGGATCGATGTCGAGCTCCCGCGCGGCACGTCCGAGATCGACGCCTTCCGCGACGCGGAGGCCGAGCATGATCCGCTCGCGCAAGAGCGCCTCGGGCGAGAGGTCCTCGTGCATCACGGTGACGCCGTCACCTTCGCCGAGCATGTCCGAACGCGCGCTCGACGTGCGCTTCACGTAGTCCTTCGGCACGATCGCGTTCCGCCAGCGAATGCCCTTCGCGCCGCCCGCGCCGTTCGCCGTGCGCACGTAGCCGAACGCTGCGCAGCCGAGCCCGACGTATTCGTCGCCGCGCCAGTAGGCGAGGTTGTGCCGCGCCTCCTCGCCAGGCTCGGCGTAGTTGGAGATCTCGTAGTGCCGGAGGCCACGCTTCTCGAGCGTCTCGTCGATCGCGAGGAACGAATCGGCGACCGCGCCTTCGTCTGCCATCGGCAGGAGCCCGCGCTTCTTCCGCTCGCCGAACTGGGTGCCGGGCTCGATCGTGAGCTGGTAGCACGACAGATGACGGAGCCCCGCATCGGCGAGCGCTTCGGCCTGCTCGCGTGCGTCCTCCGGTGACTGTCCCGGCAGACCGAAGATGAGGTCGGTCGAGACGCGCGGCACGCCCACGCGGAGCGCGGCGGCGACGGCGGCCTGCGCGCCAGCCGGATCGTGCAGGCGGCCGAGGAACTGGAGCTGCTCGCGGCGGAGCGATTGCGTGCCGATCGAGAGGCGGTTCGCGCCTACATCGACGAGCGCCCGCGCGCGATCGCCGTCGAGCGACGTCGGATTGCACTCGACCGTGACCTCCGCATCGGGCGTGACGCGGAACAGGGTGCGGAGCCGCGCGAGGACACGGCCGAGCTCGGTCGGGTCCCAGAGGCTCGGCGTTCCGCCGCCGAAGAAGATGCTGGAGATGTCGAGCGCCGACGAGCCGCTCGCCTCGAGCCACCGGACGCGCGCCTCCGCCTCACGCACGACGGCGTCGGCGTAGCCCGCATGGTCGATGTCCTCGCGTTCGGAGGCGTAGCTCACGAAATCGCAATAGGGACACTTCGCGAGGCACCAGGGGAAGTGGATGTAGATCGAAGCCACGGGGAGAGGATCAGCTGACGCGAGGGGCGCTCACGGTGGAGGTTACGTGCGCGCGGCACGCGATCCCCGCATTCCGTTCCTTAGCTCCATCCTCGAGAGGACGAGGCGAACCGTCTTGCTTGGCGGCGCCCATCGAGCTCTGCCGGAATGCGGCGCCGTGGCGCCGGGCATGGCGGGGCAGCCTACCAGGAACCGCGCGCGAGCCCAGGCCAGACAAGCCAGGCCACAAAAGACCAGCCCGAGAAGACAGGCCACACGAACGAATGGAGAAGGAGAAGGAGAAGGAGAAGGAGAAGGAGAAGGAATAGAGAAGGCCGGGCGGGGCCCAGGTCGAGGACGGAACCGCGAACCGCGAACCGGGAGGCGGGAGGCGGGAAGGCGGGAAGGCGGGAGGCGGGAAGGCGAGCCGCGAGCCTGCGGCGACGTTGCCCGCGTTTTTGGGGGGTGTTACGTTCGAAATCGGAGTTTTCCCCGCCACTGGCGACAGCCTCAGGCGGCCAAGGCTCCCCTCGCTTTGCTCATGATCGAGTCCTCGGATCTCATCGACCGTGTCCGTGCGTACCAGCCCGCGGCCGATGTCGATCTACTCAGGCGGGCCTACGACTACAGCGAGAAGGCCCACACCGGGCAGAAGCGGAAGTCGGGCGACCCCTACTTCATCCATCCCGCGTCGGTCGCCGGGATCATCACCGAGCTCCGGCTCGATACCGCGAGCGTCTGCGCCGGCCTGCTCCACGACGTCGTCGAGGACACGCTCGCGACGACGAAGGACATCGAGCGCGAGTTCGGCGGGGAGATCGCCTCGCTCGTCGACGGGGTCACCAAGCTCGGCAAGATCAACTTCACGTCGAAGGAAGACCGTCAGGCGGAGAACTTCCGCAAGATGGTCGTCGCGATGGCACGCGACATCCGCGTGCTCTTGATCAAGCTCTGCGATCGCGTCGACAACATGCGGACCCTCGAGCACATGAAGCCCGAGGCGCAGGAGCGCATCGCGCGCGAGACGCTCGAGATCTACGCCCCGCTCGCGAACCGCCTCGGTATCCAGGCGTTCAAGAGCGAGCTCGAGGACCTCTCGTTCAAGTACCTCGAGCCCGAGGGCTACGCCGAGGTCCGCGAGGGCGTCGCGAAAACGAAGAAAGAGCGCGACAAATACATCCTCGAGGTGTCGAAGACGCTCTCGAGCCGCCTTGCCGAGCAGGGCTTCGCCGCGGACGTGACCGGCCGCGCGAAGCACCTCTACTCGATCTGGCGGAAGATGAAGGCGAACGACTCCACGATCGACCAGATCCACGACATCATCGCGTTCCGCGTCCTGGTCGAGAGCGTGAGCGACTGTTACGCCGCGCTCGGCGTCATCCACTCGAAGTGGACGCCGGTGCCGGGCCGCTTCAAGGACTACATCGCGCTGCCGAAGCCGAACATGTACCAGTCGCTCCACACGACGGTCATCGACAAGGA
>JAEXCN010000019.1 GCA_023402175.1 Pseudomonadota bacterium
GTTCTGAGGAGGTTCCCGTCATGAAGACGATGTTGCTCGTTGTCGCCGCTGCGCTGTTTGCGGGCTGTGGGGCGACGACTCCGATTCCGGCCGACAGGCTCACTCGTGCCCAGCAAACGATCACGCTCGCCGAGGCGGTGCCGGCGACGAGCACGGACCCGAAGGCCCTGCAGCACCTGCAGCTCGCGAAGAACCAGCTCGAGCACGCCAGGAAGTTGATGGTCGACGGCGAGAACGAGGACGCGAAGTGGGTCCTCATGCGTGCCGAGTCCGACGCCAAGGCGGCCCTCTATCTCGCGAACGCGCAGGCCGCCAAGACGGATGCGCAGCAGACGATCGAGTCGATCCGACATGCGATGTCGACCGTGCCGGGAGGATCCTGATCATGAAGAGGACAATCGTTGGCTTTGCATCCGTCGCCGCCTTCGCGCTCGGCTGTGGAGCCGGGCGCCCGCCGAATCAGCTCGTCGACGCGCGCGCCGCGTATCAGCAAGCGTCGAGTCATCCGGCCGCGAGAATGGCTGCTCCCGATCTCGTCGAGGCCAAGGACACCCTCGCCGCGGCCGAACGCGCGTACCGCGACGGCGATACGGAGAAGGCGAAGAACCTCGCGTACGTCGCTCATCGTCAGTCCCTGGCCGCGCAGGCGAGAGCGGAGGCAGCGCGCGCGGAGGAGACGAAGCGCGTCGCGCTCGCGGACTTCGAGCGGTTCCGCGAGATGCAGGCGCAGGCGGCGCGCGATGAGCTCGAGCGCGCGAAGGGTGCGCTCTCGATCGCACAGCAAGAAGCGCAGGCGCAGCGACAGGCACGCGAGGCCGCGGAGTCGAAGCTCTCGCAGATCGAGGGAGTCCAGGAGCACAAGTCCGAGAAGGGCGTGGTGCTCACGCTCTCGGGCAACGTCCTTTTCCCGAGCGCCAAGACGGAGCTCCTGCCGACGGCGAAGGACCGCCTCGCGGAGGTCGCCAGAGCGCTGAAGGAAGACAACCGAACCCTCCTCATCGTCGGGCACACCGACGCCAAGGGCTCCGAAGAGAAGAATCAGAAGCTCAGCGAAGCCCGTGCGAATGCGGTGCGCGTTTTCCTCGTCCAGCAGGGGATCGACGAGAACCGCATTCGTAGCGAGGGGGCCGGCGCATCGCAGCCCATCGCCGACAACAAGTCCGCCGAGGGACGCGCAAACAACCGGCGTGTCGAGATCATCCTCGAGGAGAAGCCCGGGAGCGGCAGCACCGAGGGGCCGCGCAAAGAGGAGCCCGGGCTGAAGGGGAAGACGCCGGGAGAGCAGCCGAAGCCCCAGCAGCCGCTCACGCACCCGAAACCGCAGCCGCCGGCGACCCACCCGACGCCGCAGGCCCCGATCAACCAGCCGACCCCGCAGGAACCGATGCCGCATCCGCACCCGCAGCAGCCGCTTCCGCGTGGTGAAGAGAAGAAGTGACCTGAGGACCTGAGGGCTTACGGCTGCTCGCGTCGACGCGCTCGCCTCCGTGTTGGAGCGAGCGCGTCGGCGCGTCTCGTTCGCTCCGTCGGCGTGCGCCTCTAGAGAGAGAGTTTGTTCGCCTCTCATGGGCCGAGACAACCCCTTCCGGAAGGGCGACAGCCTGCGTTGGCGGCTCGATCGGCGGCGCGCGACGGGTAAGGGAGCGCGCTACTGATATAAGAGAAGCCGCATGTCGACGAAGTCAGCGGGCGCCTTCTGCCGACGAGCGAGCGCGGGGCTCACCCTGCTCGCGCTCGCGTGGTCGACCGAGGCGCACGCCGATCCGTCGCGCGTTCCAGCACCTGGCGCGGTCCCCGTGAACGACTTCGCCCCCGCGTCGCCCGTCGGGCTGTCGAGCCCGGTCGTTCTCGGAGACGCTTCGTCGGAGGTCGCGACCGCGAGCGGCGCGCCTGCGCGTCCGGTAGCCGAAGGAGGCGGGTGGTCGCTCGTCATCGCTCCATTCGCGGCGGCGGCGTTCGCCGTTGCGTGGGTGCTCGCGCGGCGCAGGCGCGACGATGCCGTGGAGACGCCGGCCGTCGTGCCGCCCACCCCACACGAAGTCGCGAACGAGCGGCCGTCGGTACCGCAGCTCACCTCGCTCCCATCGATCTCCGCAATCCCGACGGGCTCGCCCTTCACGTCCGAGCCGAACATCGTCGCGTCGCCGGCGACGTTCAGCGAAGCGCTGCTCGTCCGCGCTTCGGTGGTCGAAGCGGGCCTCTTCGACGAGTCGATCGTCGACGTCCCGCTGACGCCCGTCGTCGACGAACAGAGCGAAGCGCCCGAAGCGCCGCGCGAGCCCGCCAACGACGAGCCGCCGAAAGACGAGTCTCCGAAGGACGAGCGGCCGAAGGACGAGCCATCGAACGACGAGCCGCCGAGCGATGGAGCCGTGAAGCTCGAGCTCGCCTCGTCCGGATCGCTCCCCGACGCTCCGTCGAGCTCCGAGGCCCTCCCGGACGATGCTGCATCGAGCACCGCCGACGAAGAGAAGCCTGCCGAGAGCTGAAGCCGGCGCTCAGATCTTGCCGACGAGCGCTTCGGCGCGGAGCTTCCAGACGACGCCGATCGCCTCGACGAAGATCCGCCGGCTCATCTTCGAGCGACCTGCGGTCCGGTCGACGAACACGATCGGGACCTCCTTCACGCGCATGCCCTTGCGGAGCGCACGGTAGGTCATCTCGATCTGGAACGAATAGCCGTTCGAGTGGACCGAATCGATGTCGATCGCCTCGAGCGCACGACGCGTGAACGCTTTGTAGCCGCTCGTGAGATCCTTCACGGGGAGGCCGAGGATCGTGCGTGAGTAGAGCGAGCCGCCCTTCGAGATGAAGTGGCGCCCGAGGCCCCAGCCCTCGACTCCGCCGCCCGGGATGTTGCGCGAGCCGATGACCACGTCCGCACCTTCGTCGAGCGCGGCGATGAAGTCCGGCAGGTACCGGACGTCGTGCGAGAGGTCGGCGTCCATCTCGAAGAAGCGGTCGTACCCCTCGTCGAGGCCCTTCTTGAACGCCTGGGTGTAGGCCGTACCGAGACCGAGCTTCCCGGGCCGATGCATCACCTTGACGTGGTCGTCCTTGGCCGCGATCGCATCCGCGAGGGCCCCGGTGCCGTCCGGCGAGTTGTCGTCGACGACCATGAGGTCCGCTTCCGGCCAGGCGGAGCGCACCGCGTCGACGAAGCGCGGCAGGTTGTCTTTCTCGTTGTACGTGGGAGTGACGATGAGTGTTCTGGCCATCGGATCGCCTGGTCGACCTTGCACGGCCGGCATAGCACTTTTCCCATGCGGTGCGGCATCTCCCGAGCTGCCTCCGGCCACCCAAAGCACGCGCGAAGACGCAGCGCCGAGAGCGCGGCGCGATCGGGGCCGGAGGTCGAACTGTCGTCCGAACGGCGAAAAGTCCGTCTAGAATCGGTACGTGGCCCTGAAATCGACGCGCCCGCCCCCGTCTTCGAGCGGAGAGGTGGTCTGGTCGCCTCCCCGGCGACCCAGCTCACGCGAGCTGGACACGCGCGTCGCGACGCTCGAGGAGAAGCTCAAGGAGCGCGACGAGGAGCTCGCCCGAGAAAGGCGCATCGGCCATGCGCTGCGCGAGGTCGGGCTCGCGCTCGGGACGACGCTCGACCTCGAGCAGCTTCTCGAGCTCATCCTCGAGAAGATCAACGACGCCGTCGAGGCCGATCGCTCGACGCTGTACCTCCTCGACGACCGGAGGAACGAGCTCGTCTCGCGCATCGCCCAGGGCGGAGAGGTCCGGCAGATCCGCCTGAAGATGGGGCAAGGCATCGCCGGGCACGTCGCGCAGACGGGCAAGACGCTCCTCGTCAACGATCCGTACAACGACGCGCGCTTCAATCCGGACCTCGATCTGAGCTCCGGGTACCGCACGCGCTCGATCCTCGCCGTCCCGATGAAGAACCACCTCGGGCGGACGATCGGCGTCATCCAGGTCCTCAACAAGAAGACCGGCGCGTTCGACGATCACGACGCGGTCATCCTCGCGGCGCTGTCCACGCAGGCGGCGATCGCGATCGACAACTCGCGCTTGTTCCTGTCGGTGACGCAGAAGAACACCGAGCTGCTCGAGATCAAGGAGCAGCTCGAGCACCGCGTGCGCGATCTCAAGCTGCTGTTCGACCTCGAGAGCGCGATGGGCCGGGCGACCTCGCTCGACGAGCTCTTCACGGGCGTTCTGTATGAGGCGCTTCGCACGAGCGAGGCCTACGCCGGCGCGTTCGCGATGAAGAGCGCCGACGGCGTGAACGGCCAGATCTATCTGATGTTCCAGGGCAGCGATGTCCTGCACCGGTACACGGTCAAGGCGGGGAGCGGGCTCACCGGCGCGGCGATCGCGGACGGGGAGGTCGTCTTCACGAACGACGCTCCTTCGCACCCGAGCCACGATTCTTCGTTCGACGAGCTGCTCGGCGAGCCGACCCGCGCGTGCATCGCGGTGCCGCTCGAAGGCGAGGACGGCGACGCGATGGGCGCGATCGCCCTCTTCAACAAGCGCAAGATCCCCGGCTCGCAGCCGCGGCTCACGAACGCGGCCCGCGAAGAGGAGTTCACCGAGGAGGACCGCGCCCTCCTCCTCTTGATCGCCGCGAACGCGTCCACCGCGATACGCCTGCAGATGGCGCGCGAGTCGCGCGAGCGCGAGGAACGCCTGACGTCGATCGGACGCCTCCTCTCCGGCGTCATCCACGACATCAAGACGCCCCTCACGGTGATCAGCGGCTACGTGCAGATGATGCAAGCGGCCGACAAGCGTTCGCTCCGCGAGGAATACGCCGAGCTCGCGTTGAAGCAGTTCGAGCACATCGGCGCGATGCAGCGCGACATCCTCGAGTTCGCGCGCGGCGAGCGCAACCTCCTCGTCCGCAAGGTGTACCTGTCGAAGTTCTTCGGCGAGGTGAAGGAGCAGCTCCAGACGCAGCTCGCGCGCGGTGGCGTGGAGCTCGTCATCGATCTGCAGGACAGGGGCACGGCGCGCTTCGACGAAGGAAAGATCCTTCGCATCGTCCACAACCTCGCGCGCAACGCCGCCGAGGCGATGGCCGACAAGGGCGGCAAGTTCACGATCAAGGTGAGCCGGACGAAGGCCACCCGGAACCACGACGAGACCCTCGTGATCACGTTCTCCGATACGGGGCCCGGCATCCCGAAGGAGATCGAACATCGGCTCTTCCAGTCGTTCGTCACGAGCGGGAAGAAGGGCGGCACGGGCCTCGGCCTCGCGATCACGAAGCGCATCGCCGAAGAGCACGGCGGCACGATCACCGTGAAGTCGAGCTCGAAGGGAGCGACGTTCACCTTGCGCCTACCGCAACACGCGATCGACGAGAAGTGATGATCGGGCAAAGGCGAGGACGCGGAACCGCTGCAGGCGTGGCGCTCGCCGCGATGACGCTCGCATCGATGCTCACGCGCCCGCTCTTCGCCGACGAGACGCGCTCCGCATCACGAGACGAGGCGCTTCCGCCGTGGACGGACCCGGGCGACGTGCCGCTTCCTTCGTGGGCGCGCTCGGTCACGCCGAACAAGCCGGAATCGGCGATCTACGCCGAGCCCGGGAAGCTCGATCAACGTCGCGGCAGCGTGCAGCCGGGCGCGCGTCTTCCGCTGTTCGCCACGCGGCGCGCGGGAGGATGTCTCGGACGCTGGCTCGAGATCGGGCCGCTTGCTTGGGTGTGCTCCGACGTCGCCGACTTCAGCGAAGAGGAGCCGACGTCGCCATCGCTCGGCACGAGGCCGTGGATCGCGGAGGGCACGACGAGCGAAGACCACGCACGACCCATGCGTGCAGGCGCGAAGCTCGCGCTGCCGCCGATCGATCCCATCTCGACGACGGACGACGGACTTCCGTATCGCTATTTCTTCGCGGGACGTGACGGCGCCTTCGGGTTCATGAATCTCGGGAGTGCGCTCGACGACGCACCCGATCAGGACCTCGAGCCCGGCTTCGCCGTCGCGATCCTCGAAGAGAAGTCCGCGCACGGCGAGCGCTGGGGGCGCACGAAGAAGGGCCGCTGGGTGGCGATGCGCGAGCTCGTACCCGTTCGACCGAATCTGTTCCACGGCGAGCTCCTGCCGGACGATCAGGACGCTGCCGCGCTCGATATCGCGTGGGTCGTCAGCGACAAGGCGAACGTCTTCGGGTCCGAGAAAGCCGACAAGGCGACCGGCACGCGCGTCCGCTTCGAGAAGGTGCGCGTCTTCGAGGAGAAGCCCGGGCGCGACGGCGGCGTCGTGCGCGTCTCGTCGGACAGGGATCCGGCTGCGTGGATGCGCGCGCGAGATCTCGCACGACCGCGTCCGAGCGCACCCCCGCCCGAGGTGCGCGCGGACGAGACGAACGAGCGCTGGATCGATGTCGACCTCGCGTCGCAGACGCTGGTGGCCTACGTCGGCAAGCGGCCCGTCTTCGCGACGGTCGTCTCGACGGGCAAGGGGCCGACCGGCTCCGAGTTCGCGACGCGCAGGGGCACGTTCCGCATCTGGGTGAAGATCTTCACATCGAAGATGGACAACCTCGACAAGGACGACGTCGAGCGCCACTACGCGATCGAGGACGTGCCCTGGGTGCAGTTCTTCGACAAGGCGATCGCGCTCCACGGCGCGTTCTGGCATCGGGACTTCGGCCGTACGCACAGCCACGGCTGCGTGAACCTCGCGCCGCTCGACGCGCGCTGGCTGTTTGCGTTCACGTCACCGCATCTGCCGATCGGCTGGACCGCCGTGCTGCCGACGAGGCTCGAGCAAGGCGCCGTGATCCGGGTGCGTTGAAGACCGCTCCGGACCGGCGCTCACTTCTGCGCCGGTTGCGCCGGTCGAGAGTCGGTGTTGAGGAGCCACAACCCGCGGTGCCCTTCGTAGACGTAGGTCACCTGCTGATTGCATCCGCGTACGCCGGCGATCACCGTGAACAGGATGTCCTCGTGGAACACCGTCGGCTCCTGCTTGATCGGGACGATCTCGAGGGAGTCCTTCGGACACTGCAGGTCGAAGCTGGCCCTCGCCCTGAGCTGGTCATCGTGAGAGGCGCGACGAGCAAGGGTGCTCTCGCGACTCGGCCCACATCCGATCGAGACGGTAGCAAGCGAGGCACCGAGGAGCAGGCATACGAGATGGCGGCGCATGGTGGTGATGTACCTGGGAGGAAGAGCCTCCTTCTACATCGAAGTCGCGACAAATCGTCCGCGTTCAGATCATTGGTCCCATCGCGTCGCAGCTCGTCAGGCCGAGCGCAGCATCGGATGGGCGACGGACGCTCCGCAGACCACGAGATTGACAGGGTGAACATCTCTCGCGCGAAGGCGTAGTCGCAGCGATGAAGCCTTTCGAGAAGAAGACTAACAGGGAGACATGAGACAGAGAGCCGAGACGGAGGGGCCTTGCTTCGGTTTCGACCTGGACCCTCGTCGCCTCTCGCAAAACGCTTTCGCGTTTTGCTCGCAAGTTTGAGCCTCCTTCTCATCCGGCGAGCTTGTCCCGCACAGGCACTGGCGCCCTTGCCGGCTGCGGGACTCGGACGGAGAGCGGCCCACGTCACGTCGCAGCGTTCATCGTCTCAACAGCGCGCGTGCGAGCTGGACAGCCGTGGATCTCGTCGGCAAGTCGAGCCGCTCTCCTCCTCCCGAAGGTCTCGGGACAAAGCTTGGAGAGCGCACCGTTTGCGGAACAAGGATGGTGCTCGAAAGTGGGATCTTCCATTCCGCAGGAAACGTGAAGTGCTCGCGAAGCGAGCGCTTCGCGTTTCCTGAGGGCCCAACGAGGGTCCAGATCGAGAAAAAGACGAGGCCCTCTCGCTCCCTCTCGCCCTGTCTCACTGTGAATCTCGCAGGCGACGACATCGCGGACAGCGTGTGAGTCGTCAGGTCTTCTGAGCGGCGGATGCAGGCGGGGACACGCTCAGGGGACTACGACATCAGCCGCGATTCGCGAGCTCGTAGCTGTCGTGGTGCCGGATCCAGGCCGTCGGGTAGGGGAGGCCCTGTTCCTGGCGTCCGAGCGGCGTCAGATCGAGATAGTTGTATGTGTTCATCAGCTGATCGAGTCCGCGGCCGTAGGTCGAGTACGTGTGCAGGACGGCATCACCATCTCGGAGAAAGACGCTGATCCCCGGCGCCTCTGGCATCGGGAATGGCTTCTTTTCGTAGTTGTAGATCGTGCTCTTCGCTTCGATCTCTTCGGGACGGAAGGACACGCCGAAGTCGTAGTTGAAGTCGGTCTCCGACGACGAGAGCCATCGGAACGTCCAGCCCATGCGCTTCTTGAACGCCTCGATTTTCGAGATCGGCGCCCGCGAGACCGCGGCGAAGGCAGTGTCGCGCGCGGCAAGGTGAACGACGCTGCCGGCGAAGCTGTCAGCAACGTAAGAGCAGCTCTTGCAACCGGCCTCCCAGCTCGGATGGAACATGAAGTGATAGACGACGAGCTGGCGCTTCCCGTCGAACAGCTCGGCGAGAGATCGTTTGCCGCCAAGCTCGTCGAACACGTAGCTCTTGTCGATCTTCACCATCGGCAGGTCGCGGCGGGCCGCGCTGAGGGCATCACGTTCGTGCGTGAAGGACTTCTCCCTCGCGAGCAGCTCCTTCCGGGCGAACAGCCATTCTTCACGTGTGACGATTCGGTTCGACGTGGTCATGAAGTTCCTCTCGATCGTGGTTGTCGGTCTTGCGGTTCTTGCTCACAGCGCGGATCGTTCGAACGACGAACGCAGTCGCGGCAGCGCCCGCGCCCGTCGTCGTTGCGACGGTGAGCGCGAGCGAGGTCAGGCAGGCCGGACACATGGGCGGTCCTCCTTGTTTGCGAGAAGGAACCTACGGCTCTGCGCCGGCGCCGGGGAGTAACATTCCTGACGTGAGCGCGCGGGCGGCGGCTCCTATCGCCTGGCTCGCATGCAGCTCCTGATGAGGCTCGCCGTCCCGCGTGTTACCTTGGCGACGTGATTTCCGTCGTCTCGGCCGTGCGCGACCTCGGGCGTCTCCGCGAGATCACGAGCGTGCTCGTGAGGCATGGGTTCGGCGAGGTCGTCGCCCGCGCGGGCTTCGGGCGAAAGCCGAAGAGGGCCGCGCTCTCGGGCAAGAGCGAGCCGCCTCCGAGCGGAGCGAACGGAGCGGACGCGATCGAGCTCTCGAGCGACGAGCTCGCGAAAGGCGAAGAGGAGAAGACCCGGGTCTCGACCGCGGAGCGCATCCGGCTCGTCGTCCAGGACCTCGGTCCGTCGTTCATCAAGCTCGGGCAGATCATGTCCACGCGGAACGATCTGCTTCCGCCCGAGGTCATCACCGAGCTCAAGAAGCTCCAGGACGACGTCCCGCCGGTCCCGTTCGAGGACATCAAGAGCGTGGTCGAGTCGAGCCTCGGCGCGCCGCTCGAGCAGGTGTTCGTCTCGTTCGACGAGAAGCCGCTCGCGACGGCGTCGATCGGTCAGGTCCATCGCGCCGTCCTCGCAACGCCCGAAGGCGAGCAGCGGGTCGTCGTGAAGGTGCAGCGCCCGAACGTCGGCGTCACCGTCCAGCGCGACCTCGAGCTCCTCCACATCATGGCGGCGGCGGTCGAGCGCGCGATCCCCGAGACGCGGATCTATTCGCCGGTCGGGCTCGTGCAGCAGTTCGATCGCTCGATCACCGCCGAGCTCAACTTCACGATCGAGGGCGAAAACGGGGAGCGCTTCGCCAAGAACTTCGAGGGCACGCCGCAAGGCGAGGTCGTGCGGTTCCCGAAGGTCTACAAGCAGGCCTCGAGCAAACAGGTCCTCACGCTCGAGTTCTTCGACGGTCTCAAGATCGACAAGGCGGTCGAGGCGGGTGTCGACGGTCCGCTGCTCGCGAAGAACGCTGTCGGCGTCGTCATCAAGATGATCTTCGAGGACGGCTTCTTCCACGCCGATCCTCATCCCGGGAACATCATCATCATGGGCGGCCTCGGTGATGTGCCGCCCATGATCGGCCTCATCGATCTCGGCATGGTCGGACGTCTCTCGCCCGAGCTTCGCGATCGAACCGTCGATCTGATGGTCGCCGCGGCCCGCAAGGACGGGTACGCCGTCGCCGATGCGCTGTACGCGATCGGGCGGCCGACGAAGAAGGTCGACATGCGCGAGTACCGCGGCGAAGTCGCGCTGCTCGCCGAGAAGTACCTTGGCAAGCCGCTGAAGGAGATCGACCTCTCGGCGATGATCCGCGACCTCGTCCAGGGCGCGATGAAATACGAGCTCGAGATCCCGACCGACTTCATGATGGTCGGCAAGGCGCTGATGACCGTCGAAGGCATCGGCAAACAGCTCGATCCCGATCTCGACGTCTTCGGCGAGGCGCAGCCCTACTTCGTGAAGCTGCTCCGCCAGCGCTACTCGCCGCAGCGGATCGGCAACGAGCTCATCCGCGGTGTGGAGCAGCTCTCACGCGCTGGCTACGACGTTCCCCTCCAGGCGCGCGAGGTCCTCGAAGACCTGCGTCTCGGACGGCTCCAGGTGAAGACGCCCGATCCGGCGTTCCCGCTCGCTGCGGATCGCCTCGGACGCCGCGTCTTCTCGGGGCTCGTCGTCGCGTCGTCGACGGTCGGCGGCGCCACCGTCTTCGCGCACGATCACCTGCTCGGCGGGATCCTCCTCGCATGCGCGGGGACGGTCCTCGTCCTCCACCTGGCGGCCGATCTCCGTCGCGGTCGCAAGACGGTGGATTGAGCGTCCGCGCTCGTCGCTACGTGTTCGCCGGTCGCGGCGCGTAGTCGTGCAGCTTGCGTGGCTCGCGCGCCAGCCCCTCGGGCGCTACGCCGAGGCGCGCGCGGAGCTCGCCGACGGTGAGATCCAACAATGCTTCGTACCCAGCGCGGTCGGTGCTGGCGACGAGCTCGAACAGCGAGCGCGCGGTCCTCGCCGCCCGCCATGCCGTGAGCGTGCGTCGCGGCGCGAGCACGGCGCCTGCGAAGGTCCCCGACGCGACGATGCTCCCGACGTAGAGCCCGAGGCTCCTGACGCCGCGCAGCTCCCACGCGGAGATCTCGCCTTCACCGACGAGATCCGTCCCGTAGCCCGTCGCGACGTGATGCAGATCGTGGAGCATGATCGCCCAGCGGTGGCGCTTCGTGTTCGGGACCTTCAGCGGGATTCCGAAGAACGAGGCGCTCGTCCATCTGTCGTCGTACCCCTCGAGCGTGAATCCGTTCTCGGCAAGGTACGCGTCGCGAGCGCGCCTCACGGTCCAGTCGGCAGGAAAGGTCTCGGCGAGGTTCGTCATCGGGAGCCTCCGTCGACCCCATCCATAGGGCCCGTTTGCGCTGTCGAGTAGCGGGCTCGCGCTCGGAGAACGAGATGACGAGAGATGACGAGATGGGAGAGCGCCGAGGACGCTAACAAGGGAGCGAGTAGCAGGCCCAGCCTGCATCCGAGCAGTCACAGCGCTTGCTGCATCGGCAGCCGTCCGACCACGTGGACCCGGGCAGCTCGCACGACGCTCCATCCTCGGGCTCGGGGCCGAGCCAGGGTTGAGGCGTCCCGCCGTCGAGATCCGTGACGGAGGCCGGAAGAGGGCAATTCTTTGCGGGCGCGTCCGCGGCCTGATCGGCGTTGCTCGCGTCCGCGGGAAGCGTTCCCGCATCCGCGGGAAGCGTTCCCGCATCCGATTCGGGCGGTGTGCTCGTGCTGGTGTCTTCGCTACTGCAGGCCAGCGCTCCCACGATGAGGCCGACGCCGAACAGCGCTCCGAACGCAAGTCGCGTTTTCCCTGCTTTGAGCATGAGCCAAATCTAGCCACCTTCGGCGCAAGAGCCCGCAGACAAAAAGACGACGCCCGCACTGCGCCCTCGAAGGACGCTGTGCGGGCGTGGTTTGCCGACGCGCTCAGTGATTGAGCGGCGACGGATCAGGGCGCCGAGGCGAGGCCCTGGAGGAAGAACGCGATGACGAACGAGAGCAGAACGAGCGACTCGATCAGCGCGAGGCCGAGAATCATCGGGGTCTGGATGCGGGGGGCGGCGCCGGGGTTACGCGAGATACCCTCGAGCGCGGCGGCGGCAGCGCGGCCCTGACCGAGGCCTCCGCCGAGGACGCCGAGACCAATGGCGACGCCGGCTCCGACGGCCGCCCAGGTCTTCACGTCGAACTTGTTGGCGCCCACCTTACCGGTCTCCTGCGCGAACGCAGCGAGCGGAACGAGGAACGCGGCGGCGAACGCGAGGGCGGCGGGACCAAGCTTGCGGATGCTCATCGTGACAGACTCCTTCTTGGGACTTTGGGGAGGAAAGTGGGTTGGCTCCCCGAATTCTTCGAGCGCGCGCGGCGCTCATAGTCGTTTTTCTGGGGGGTGGCTAGAGAGAAGACTCGGTCACCGCGTCGCCGCGGCAGAGTCGTCGGAGATGCGTCTCAGGCGTGCGCTCCTTCGCCGTGGCCGTGCTCGTGGCCTTCGTGACCGTGACCGTGATCGTCGTGGTGCGTCTCGGTGGCGAGCGCGATATAGATCGAGGTCAAGAGGCAGAACACGAGCACCTGGACGAGCGCGACCAGCGTCCCGAGGATCATGATCGGGATGGGCAGGAAGAGCGTGAAGATGCCGAGGAGGATCGAGAGGAGCAGGTGGTCGACCGCGATGTTGAGCATGAGACGGATGCTCAACGTGATCGGGCGAATGATGAACGTGGAGATGAACTCGATCGCGAAGATGAGGAGGTTGATCGGCAGGAACAGCGGGCCCATCCACGGACCGGCGAGGTGGGTGATGAACCCGAAGCCCTGCGCCCGGAGGCCGTAATAGGTGAACGCGACGAGCACGACGAGCGCGCAGCCCGCGGTGATGTTCCAGGTCGACGTCGGCGGCAGGAAGCCGGGGATCAGACCAAGCACGTTCGAGAAGAAGACGAAGCATGCTGCGGTGCCGACGACGGGGAAGTACTTCTTCGCCCGGGTCGGACCCATCATGTCCTTCATCATGTTGTAGAAGTAGCCGATGAAGATCTCGAAGAACGTGCGCAGCGAGAGCTTCTCGTCCGGGATGACCGACTTCTCGTAGTCGGAGACCGCCGCCTTCGCGCGCCACGCGAGGAACAAGACCAAGAGCACCACCAAGATGCTCGCGGCGATGGGCTCGGCTCCGTGTGCGTCGACCTTCTTGTGGCCGACGAACGTCTCGCCGAAGTTGTGCATGTTCTCGCCGAGGGCGGGGAACATTGCGAGTAGGTAACTCAGAAACGAAGTGTGCTCCGGCATGTTCGTCGCGGTGGCCTCATAACACGAAGTCCTCGGGAATGGACTCCACCCTTTTCTTGGTCCCGCCTGCCGCGGGGCGCGCCTCCGCGCGACCGAGCAGGTAGTCGAAATCGCCTGAAATCGCGAACAGTTATCGTGAACGCAGGCTCGACCAGAGGGCGCTCGCGGTGATGCCGAGAGGCAGGACCCCGTAGCCGACGACGAGGGGCATAGGGTCGACGAGCTGCCGGGTCAAAAGGATCCAGACTCCGCCGAAGAGGATCAGCATCTTGAGCGCGGCGAAGATGCCCCAGGCGATTCCGCCGCGGTGGCTCGTCTTCTCCTCGCCGTCGCGTCGATCGTCTCCGGCGTTCTCCTGGTCCGGCTCGGACGGGACCTGGACGAGCGCCCGGATGATCGCCCGCATCGTCATGAGGTTCGCGACCGCGATCGCCGCCCCGACCAGAACGGAGCAAGCCGTACGCGGACCGTAGAGGCTGAGCGCCACGAGCGCGAAGATCCCTCCCAGGATGGCCGCAGCCTTCGCCGAGTGCGCGGCGCCGTCGGTCTCCTCCGGACGGATCGGGTCGCTCATGCGTCTTTCCGCTCGCCGTCGGTCCGGCCGGAGATCTCCGCCTTCAGATCGGCGACGCTCTCGTCGGTGTCGAGCTCGCGCTCTGGGGTCGCATACTCGTCGGCCCACGGATCGCCGCCGCGCTCGAGCTGCTCCTCGCGCTCGATGTCGCGCTGCATCTGCTTGGCCGTACGGAAGAGAGCGGTGAACCCGGCGTAACAACCGAGGAGGAACCCCACGAACGCGATCCAATGCGTCCCGAATTTCCCGTCGAGCCAGTGACCGATGTAATAGCCGACCGCGATCGACGCGAGGAGCTCGATGCCGACGGCGCCGTAACGTCCGTAGCTCTTCATCCCCTTCGTCTGCATGAACGTGCCGGCCATGGGTGCTCCTCATCGTTCTTCCACTGGGCGGCCCGGCGTGCAAGTCGCCGCGACCGCGGAGCGCCGAGCACGAAGGATTGACGGGACGGCCTCGCCACGCGCGAACGCCACGCTCTCTCCGCGTCATCGAACGGCGCTGATCGACGTGTCGTCGCGCCCGGCCCTTGCAGGCAGAGCCCGAGCCCACCTCGAAAGGTGGAGCTTCACTGCTATGATCGACCACGTCATGCGTCGCGCTTGCCTTTCCCTTCGAGTCGCTCGTGCGTTCGGTCTGGCTTCGGGCGTCTTCTTCTTCGCGAGCAGTGCGGCGGCGCAGCAGCAGGAGCCGCCGCCCGCGGCCGCGCCGCCGCCGGGGCACTACCAGCCGCCCCCGCAGAACCATCAGCCACCGCCGCCAGGCTACGGCCAGCCGGGATACGGGCAGCCGCAACCTGGTGGGTATGGCCAGACGTATCCGCCAAGCGCCCAGCCGTACTACTACGGGCAGCAGCCTCCTCCGGTCGCGACCGTGCTGCCCGAGCCGGAGACGCATGCGCCGAAGTACTCGCTCTGGACCGGCGCGCGCCTCAGCTACCTGGGGTTCGGCTTCAGCTTCTACGAGAACGAGCGTGGGCAACCCGAGACGACCGGCAACTTCGTCGGGAACGGCGTCGCTCCGCAGATCGACGTCGGCGCGCGCATCTCGTACCGCTACGTCCCGTACCTGTTCTGGGAGCACGGCTTCATGGCGCAGGGCCATCGCTACGAAGGCTCCGGCGCGCGGTCGGCCACGGACTTCTACGGCATCGGCTTTCGCTACGTGAGCGGCGACGTCGACTCCGTCGCGTTCCTGACGGACCTGTCGATCGGCAAGCGCGTCGTCAGCGTGAGCAACGGCAGCCAGAGCTATTTGATGAGCGGCATCGAGTTCTTTCGCCTCGGCCTCGGCGCCGAGATCCGCGTCGCCACGCTCTTCGCGCTCTCGCCGCTCTTCAGCATCTCGAGCGGCGCGCTCAACGACAGCGAAGGTGACCTGCCGTTCCGGTGCTCGCCGAAGTGCGGCGACGGCGTCCAGGGGCCGACGTACAAGAACGGGCAGGTCATCCAGAGCGCACGCGCCTACGTGGTGCTGAGCCTCGGGCTCGGCATCCACTTCGACGTGTTCGGCAAGTAGAGCGTCCGGCTTCGCCGAAGGCGTGAGACGCGTTCAGGGGAACACGAGCGAGCGGCGGCCGAAATCGAGCTTCATCGCCTGCTTCGTGGCGTAGAGCGTCTCCTCGGCGACGGCGTTTGCCTTCGCCGTGTGCGCGCGGAGGATTTCGAGGACCTTCTTGTCGCCCTGCGGACCTTCGAGCGCTGCGCGCCGCTCGCGCATCGGGCCGAGCAGCTCGTCGATCGCCGCGGCGACCTCGACCTTGATGTGCCCGTCGCCGATGTTGTCGCCGCGCTTGTAGCGATCCTCGAGCTCCGCGACGCGCGTTGCGTCCTTGATGAACGCGCGCACGTACTGGAAGAGGGCGTTGTTCACGTCTCCCGGTTCCGTCATCGTCTGACGACCCGTGTAGAGCCCACCCATCTTCTTCTTGATCTCCTTCGCGGTGTCCGTGAGGAAGATCGAGTTGCCGAGGCTCTTCGACATCTTGTTCTTGCCGTCGGTGCCGACGAGCCGTCCGATGCGACCGACGAGAGCGCGCGGGATCGGCAAGACGCCGCCCTGCGCGAGGTGGTCTTCGTCCTTGGCCTGCGGATCGACGCCGGCGTACGTCCAGTTGAAGCGCCTCGCGACCTCGCGGCACATCTCGATGTGGGCCACCTGGTCCTCGCCGACCGGCACGAGCTCCGCCCGGAACGCGAGGATGTCCGCGCACTGGCCGACGGCGTAGAGCGGGAAGCCGAAGCTGTAGTGGTCGCCGAGGTCCTTGAGCTCGATCTCCGTCTTCAGCGTCGGATTGCGCATCACCCGGTTGAACGGCAGGAGCATCGCGAAGTACCAAGAGAGCTCGGCAATCGCCGGGATCTCGGTCTGCAGCACGAGCGTCGAGCGCTCCGGATCGATCCCGGCCGCGAGCCAGTCCTTCACGATCTCGAGCGTGTCGAAGCGGATGTCCGCCGGCTTGTCCGCTCGCGTCGTGAACGCGTGCATGTTGGCGAGCAGGAAGAAGCAGTCGTACTCGTCCTGGAGCCGAACGCGGTTCTCGAGCGAGCCGACCCAGTGGCCGAGGTGGAGTCGGCCTGTCGGGGTATCGCCGGTGAGGATGCGGGCGCGGTCTTTCACGGCCGGGAGCCTAGCCGATCCCGGCATGCGATGTCGTCCCGGGCTGCTGGACCGGTGTTGGATCGAAACGAGGACGTCCTGCTCCGAGTCGACGGAGCCGCGGCGTCCTCCCGCGATCGGCCGCTCGAGCGACGGGAAATCGCGTTCGGCGGGCTCCTCAGCTACCGACCACCGAGCGCGTGATCGCGTCCCGCGCGGCGAGCGTCTTCTCGAGCACGAGCCGCAGCTTCTGCATCGCACGCGCGCGATGAGAGATGCTGTTCTTCTCGTCTTCGGTCAGCTCCGCCATCGTCTTGTCGCTGCCTTCGACGAGGAAGAGCGGGTCGTATCCGAAGCCGCCCGAGCCACGCGGCGTGCGGGTGATCCTGCCGTCGCACGTTCCTTCGACCACGTAGGGCTCACCGTCGCGAACGAATGGGTCGATGAGCGCCAGGACGCAGCGGAAGCGCGCCTTGAAGTCGCTCGTGCGCGTGCCGGCTGCATCGACCGTGAGCGCGTCGAGCGCTGCGAGGAGCGCGGCGTTGTTCTCCGCGTCCGTCGCGCGCTCCCCGGCGAAGCGCGCCGAGCGAACGCCAGGCGCGCCGCCGAGGGCCTCGACCTCGAGACCGCTGTCGTCGGCGAGCGTCAGCATCATCGTCGCGTTCGCGACCTCGCGAGCCTTCTTGATCGCGTTCGCCTCGAAGGTGTCGCCGTCCTCGACGACGTGGATCGGCTTGCGCGAGACGTCCTGAATCGAGAGCACCTCGACGTCCATCCCCGCGAGGAGATGACGGAGCTCGTCGAGCTTGCCTCGGTTGTTCGTTGCGACGACGAGTGAGTGCTTCACGGACCCTCCCAGGCGCTCGATCTACTTCACGAGCATCGAAGCGAGATCGACGCCCACCGCGGCCAGCGCCTTCTCTTGCATGTGCGTGAGGCGCTCGATCCCGACGAGCGCCATGTTCATCATCTCGTCGATCTCGCGACGCGGCACCGGAGCACCTTCCGCCGTGCCCTGCACCTCGATGATCTGGCCTGATCGCGTCGCGACCATGTTCAGATCGACCTCGGCGCGCGAGTCCTCGAGGTACACGAGGTCGAGCGCAAGCGCGCCGTCGAGGAAGCCGACGCTCGTCGCCGCCACCGGCTCGCGGATGACGTTCTCGGTGAGCTTGCCGTCGGCGCGCAGCTTGCCGAGCGCCACCGCGAGCGCGACGAACCCGCCCGTGATCGACGCGGTGCGCGTGCCGCCGTCCGCCTCGAGCACGTCACAGTCGACGATGATCTGGCGTTCGCCGAGCTTCTGGAGATCGACCGCGGCGCGGAGCGCGCGCCCGACGAGACGCTGGATCTCCTGCGTGCGGCCGCTCGGCGCCTTGCCTCGTCCGTCACGGCTCTCGCGCTTCTCGCGGCTCGAGCGCGGGTGCATCTGGTACTCCGCCGTGATCCAGCCCTTGCCCTTGCCCTCCATCCACATCGGGACCTTCGGGTCGATCGACGCGGTGCAGAGGACGACCGTGTGACCGGCTCGGTAGAGCACCGACCCCTCGGCGTAGCGATGGAAGCCGACCGTCATCTCGACGGGTCGAAGGACGTCGAGAGCGCGTCCGTCGGGACGGGCCCCACGAGCGGAGCTGACGGAGCTGACGGAGCTGGACGCGCCGGGCGACTGAGACATGCGCCACGTGATACCACGGCTTGACGGGCCGTTTGGGGAGTATCAGGCTCGCTCTCGTGCGCTCATCCGTCGTGCGAGCTTTCTCGGTTTGGAGCCGCAGAGATGAAACATGACCGCGGTGGGCCGGGCGCAGCAGGCGCGCACCGGCACCAGCGTGTGGAGACCTCCATCTTGGAGGAGCTCCGTTCCGTCCTGAGAGACGACATCACGGATCCCGAGCTCGAAGGCGTGCAGCTGACGGCGATCGTGCTCACGCCCGACAGCAAGCTGGCGAAGATCCATTTCGCCGTTCCACGCGGCCGCCCGCGAAGCGCCGTCGAGCGCGCGTTCACGCGTGCGACGGGCTTCCTACGGGCGCGCCTCGCAGAAGGGGTCGAGC
>JAEXCN010000114.1 GCA_023402175.1 Pseudomonadota bacterium
GAGCCGGCCCTCGCGGTCATCAGCGGCTCGTCGACCGGTACGGGCGGCGGCTTCATCCAGATGTACCCGCTCAAGGCCGACGGCACTCTCGGCGTGAAGGACGCGGCGAAGGTCTATCAGGTGTCGCCGTTCTCGGACGTCGCGAACGTCCAGGCGCGCGGCAAGCGCAACCCGAACAACCAGGCGCGCGGCTTCATCAACGGCCTCGGTAACGTCCCGAACCCGGGCTACACGACGGACGCGGCGAAGGCGGCGGCGAACTTCATGCCCGAGGTGAAGCAGTTCTCCTTCTCCACGGTCACCGGCTACTCGGACGCCGAAGCGATGGGGAAGGGCCTCAAGAACTCCATCTGGCTCTCGCTCGTGCCGGCCGCGTGGCAGCCGGGCATCACGACGGTCCCGGGCAAGCCGACGGACAAGCCGGGCACCAACGAGGACGGCACCGGTCCGGCGCCGAAGTCGACGAGCCCGGGCACCGACCCGACCGGCGAGAGCGGCTCGACGGGAGAGACGGACGTCATCCCGGACGGCGCCGACGATGCGACGCACCCGGCCGGCTCGAACGCCAGGACGCGCGCGTTCGACGACGGTCAGGCCTCGGACGGCTGCTCGGTCGCGACGCACGGCACGACGACCTCGAGCTTCGGCCTCGTCGGTCTCGCCATCGCCGGCGTGATCGTCGCCCTTCGCCGCAAGCGTGAGGAGGCCTGAGATGACCGCCCGCTACCTGCTCGGTATCGCCCTGGCTGCTGCCACTGCGGTCGCAGCCTGTGGCGTCGACTCGACCGACACCCTCACCGACGGCACCGGTGGCGACAGAGCCAGCAGTGGCAAATCGCCGTCGAAGAACAACAGCGACGACTCGACGTCCCCGGGCGGGAGCACCACCCCCGGCGGGAGCACGACGCCCGGTGGTGACGACACGACGCCGTCGGGTCCCGTGCCCACGAACAGCCCGGCGGGCAAGGAGTTCTACAAGGCGAACGTCCACCCGCTCCTGGCGAACAAGTGCGGTGCCTGCCACGGCAGCGCCGGCCCCGGCCCGTCATGGCTGACCGCGGCGGACGCGGAGAAGTCCTACGCGCAGCTGTTCCAGGTCGGCTACGTCATCACGCAGTCGCGCATCGTCACGAAGCCGGCGCACGGCGGCGTGACCACGAACGTGCTCTCGACCGCCGAGGCCCAGAAGTACAACGAGTGGGTCGCGATGGAGATCAAGGACGGCGGCACGAAGGCTCCGCCGAACGTCCTCGAGAAGCTCGGGACCTGCTTCGATCGCCAGAAGTTCGACGCGATGCAGCTCGGACAGTGGCGGACGACACGGCGCACGAACAACAACAACACGAACAACGTCACGCCCTGGAACGAGAACGCGAACAACTGCACCGGTTGCGACAACGCTCCGTGCACGACGTGCCACTCGGCCGACGCGGCGACGAATTTCAAGAACAGCGTGGGCAACCCGATCCTCCCCGCGGACAGCACGTTCGAGGAGTCGAAGCTCACGGCTCCGGCCTACATCACCAAGTACTTCGGCGTGAGCCCGGAAGGTAAGCCGATCGCTTCCGACGCGCTCAAAAAGAAGTCGGACGCGACGAAGAAGGACAAGGCCTACACGCACCCGATGTTCCAACTGACGCCGAACCAGCAGACTGCGCTCGACGCCTTCGTGAACGACGTCATCACGAAGTACAACGCAGGCACGTGCGGGCAGTAACGATCACGACGACGCACATGCACAGCCGAGCTTCATCGGTGTGCTGACTCGAATGAACGCATCGCTCGGCATCACCGGGCGATGCGTTTATCGTTTAAGCTTCGAAGAGACCGCTTCGGGAGGACGATCCGAATGATGTTGCGTCGAGTCGTGTGTGCGATCGCGTTCGGTGTTGCAATGGCGAGCGCCTGGGCGTGCGGCGACGACAGCTCCTCCGCCAACTCGAACAAGACCGAGCTCGGTTGCCCGAAGGACAATCCCGAGTGCAAGGAGATCGCGACCGTCGAGGCAGGCAAGCAGGCCGTCACGAAGCGACGATGCGTCGACTGCCACGGCCAGGACATGAGCGGCAGCGCAACGATGCTGCCCGGCATCCCGAAGACGGTGCAGGGCGACGAAGTGGAGCTCTATCCGCCGAACCTGACGTCGGACGACACCGGCGTCGGCAAGTGGACCGACGATGCTCTCGCTCTCGCGATCCGCTCCGGCATCGACGACGAGAGTCAGGCGCTCTGTCCGCAGATGAAGCACTTCTCGGAGATGAGCGACTTCGAGGTCTATTCGATCGTGAAGTACCTGCGTGACATCCCGAAGGTGAAGAAGCAGGTGCCGCGGAGCGTGTGCCCGCCGACGAAGACGAAGGAGCAGCAGACGCAGGGCGGCTGAGCCTCGTGCGCTGTAACATCGATGTCGCCAGCGGCTCGACGAGTGGAGCGCTAGAATTTCTCCGATGAACGCGTCTCGTTCGGAGGGCAACCTCCCCGAGCCTCCCACGAGAGCCGTCGATCCGCGGATCCGCGTGCTCTATCTCGGCGCGATCGCCGTGGGTGCGTTCCTCGTGAAGGACGCGCGCATCGCCGCCGCGCTCGTGGCGGTGCACGCAGTGGCGTGGCTGGCGCTGAGCCTCGGGCTCCGTGCGCTGCTCCGCCAGGTGATCAAGCTGTGGGGCTTCGCCGCGTTCATCACCGCGTCGTACGCGCTCACGTCGGAGGATCCCTCCGTCGATCGCTGGGTACGGCTCGACCTCGGCTTCGCACGCATCCCGCTGAACGTCGGCGGCGCTGCGGTCGGCGCGATGATGCTCCTCCGCGTGCTCGTCGTCGTGCTCGCGTCGCGTATCGCTCGCGCGGGCGACGAGCGCGCGATCGCGCTCGGCCTGCGGAAGCTCGGAACACCCGACATCGTCGCGACGTCGATCGACGCCGTGCTCGCGCTGCTCGGCGGAGGTGGACGCGGTGGTGGTGGTGGTGGCGGTGGCGGCGGTGGTGGTGGTCGCGGGCGGCGCTGGCGTGAAGGGGACGCCGAGATGCCGCGAGAGGGATTCATCGCGAGCCTCCGTCGCATCGCGCGCGGCGACGTCGGACCGATCGTCGACCGCATCGAACGCCACATCGGCCGGGCGGAGCGCTATCTCGAGCACGAGCACGAGCACGAGGCCCGTCGCTCCTCGCGCGATGTCGCGGTCATCGTCGGGCTGTCGCTCACGATGCTCGGCATCAAGGCGCTGAAGCTCCTTCCGAACATCCCCTTCGCGCCCGGGCACAAGCTCGTGATCCTCACGCCGCTCTACGTCGTCGCGTCGCTGAAGACGCGCACGCGGATCGGAGCGACGTTGACGGGCCTCGTGATGGGCACGGTCGCGTTCCTTCTCGGTGATGGCCGCTATGGCATCTTCGAGATCGTGAAGCACGTCGTCCCGGGCATTCTCTGCGACGTCTTCGTGCCGCTCGTCGCGAGCAAGGGCCGACGCCCCGGCGCGATCGCGTGGTCCGTGCTCGGCGGCGTGATGGGGCTCGGCCGCTTCGCGACGATCTTCACGGTCACGCTGACGGTGCAGGCGCCCGCCGTCGCATGGGCGTTCCTCGTTCCGGGCCTCGTGATTCACACGACGTTCGGCGTACTCTCGGGGCTCGTCAGCTCGCCGCTGATTCGTGCTGTCGCCTCACGGACGGACAGCTCTCGCATCGAAACCGCAAAGGCCGTCGCGGTGGCGCCGGCCAAGACCGATCTGGAGACCGAAACCACATGAGCAAGCTGGTGACCGGCGACGGCCGGACGCACATCGAGTCGTCGCTGATGCGCGAGTCGCTCGTCGACCGGCGCGTCGTTGCGAAGACCGACTCCGAGGGAGAGTTCGCGATCCTGCCGGACGTCGTCCTCGTCGGGATCGGCGGGCAATCGATCTTCGATCGTGGCAAGGCCGCCGTGATGCCGCTCGTAGAGGAGCTCAAGACCCTCCGCGACGCACGCAAGGCTCACGGCGCGAAAGGTCCGCCGCCGATGGTCCTCGGCGTCGGAGGCGGCACGCGCGTGCGCCACACGGTCAGCGTCGCGCTCGATCTCGGGATCCCCACCGGCGGCGTCGCGCAGCTCGTCGGCGCGATGGAGGAAGCGAACGCGGTCTTCCTCAACGCGCTGCTCGCGAAGCACGGATCGATCGTCATGCAGCGCGAGCACTTCTGGGAGCTGCCGCTCTACCTCGAGGGCGGGATGCTCCCGATCGTGATCTCGATCCCGCCGTATCACTTCTGGGAGCCGCCGCCGGAGGATGGCCCCTTGCCCGCGCACGGCTCGGACTTCGGTCTGTTCATCCACGCCGAGGTGCTCGGTATGAAACGGCTCGTCTTCGTGAAGGACGAGGACGGCCTGTTCGACAAGGACCCGAAGAAGCACACTGACGCGAAGCTCATCCCGCACATCACGCTCGACGAGCTCACGAAGAACATGCCCGGCGAGCTCGCGATCGACAGGCAGCTCTTCGCCGCATGGCAGCGCGCTCGCCACGTCGAGCAGGTGCAGATCGTCAACGGCCTCGTCCCGGGGCAGCTCACGAAGGCGCTCGCCGGCGAGCCGGTCGGCACGGTCATCACGCGGAACTGAGAGGAACAGACAAATGCACAGCTCCAAGCACGAGCGCCGCCGGATCTCGAGCAAGCTCGCCGATGCCACGCTGACGACCGGCGGCTCGCCCGACGGCCTCGACTACGCGCCCGTCGCGATGATGCCCGACGTTCGCGTCCTCAAGATCGGCGGGCAGTCGGTCATGGACCGCGGACGCGAGGCGCTCTACCCGATCCTCGACGAGGTGACCGCCGCGAAGGACAAGCACAAGCTCCTCCTCTGCTGCGGTGGCGGCACGCGCGCTCGCCACATCTATGCCGTGGCGAGCGATCTCGAGCTGCCGACAGGCGTGCTCGCCGCGCTCGGCGGGTACGTCCCGCGACAGAACGCGCGCATGCTGCAGATGCTGCTCGCGAAACACGGCGGCCTCTTCATCCTCCACGACGACTTCGAGAAGCTGCCGCTCTACTTCCGACTCGGATGCATCCCGATCATGACGGGCATGCCTCCGTTCGGTTACTGGGAGAAGCCGACGAAGGGCGGACGCATCCCCGAGCACCGCACCGATGCGGGCGTGTTCCTCACCGCCGAGGTCCTCGGATGCAAGCGGGCGATCTTCGTGAAGGACGAGAACGGCCTCTTCACGGACGATCCGAAGAAGAACAAGTCCGCGCAGCACATCCCGCGCATCACGGCGAAGGAGCTGCTCGAGCGCGACCTGCCGGACCTCGTCGTCGAGCGTGTCGTCCTCGAGTACATGCAGCGCTCTCGCTTCTGCACGGAGATCCAGATCGTCAACGGCCTCGAGAAGGGTCAGCTCACGCGCGCCCTGGAGGGGGAGGATGTCGGGACCGTCATCTCGCGTGACTAGCTCGAAGCTCGCTGCGACTGCGCTCGTCCTCGCTGCCCTCATCGGGTGCAGCAAGAGTGCGGGCTCCGGAAGCGGCGACACGAGCGGCGACGGCGCGCGCAAGGGAGAGCCCTTGCGCGTCGCCGCGGCGGCGGATCTCGCGCTCGCGTTCAAGGACGTCGGTACGGCCTTCGAGAAGGCGACCGGCAAGCGCGTCGACTTCTCGTTCGGCTCGACCGGCCTGCTCGCGAAGCAGATCGCCGAGGGCGCGCCGTTCGACGTCTTCGCCGCCGCGAACATCTCCTTCGTCGACGACGTCGTCCGCGAAGGCGCGTGCTTCGAGGACACGAAGGCGCTCTACGCGAAGGGCCGCATCGTGATGTGGTCGAAAGATCCTTGGGCGCTGCCGAAGGGACTCGAGGACCTTCAGGATCCGAAATACGCGAAGGTCGCGCTCGCGAACCCGGAGCACGCACCGTATGGCCGCGCCGGACGCGAAGCGATGACGAAGGTCGGCGTGTGGGCAAACGTCCAGCCTCGGACCGTGTACGGGGAGAACGTGCAGCAGACGTTGATGTTCGCGCGCTCGGGCAACGCCGACGTCGCGATCGTCGCGCTCTCGCTCGCCGTGACCTCACCGGGCAACTACGTCCCGATCGATCCGAGCCTGCACGAGCCGCTCGATCAGGCGCTCGTCGTCTGCAAGGGCGGGAGCAAGGGCGCAAAGCGAAACGAGGCGCGATCGTTCGTCGAGTTCGTCGGCTCGGAGCCCGGCCGCGCGATCATGCGCCGGTACGGCTTCCTCCTGCCGGGCGAGAGCGTCGCGCACTGACCGCGTTCAGCGGCAGCAGACAGCGCCTTCGATCGGGACGGGACGTCCCGGCTCGACCTTGATTCGTCCGATCGGCGGCTGATCACTGCCGGGGCAGCGATAGTCCGGACGAAGCGTCGCGCCGTCTCCGATGTCGCCGACGACGTGCCCGCCCTGCTTCTCGCATTCCTCCGGCGTGAGCGCGGAGCCGGCATCCGCGGCCCTCGGTGCAGGCGGCTCGGCCGTGTTGGTCGCAGGCGTCGCGGGTGTGGCCGCTGCGGGAGGTGACGAGCCCCCGCATGATGCCGCGAGGAAAAGGAACGACGAAACGAGCGCGAGGCGTGAGCGCATGACTGCGACAACGTTAGCACGTGCGCAGCCGGCTTCGAGCCAACTGAAGGCGATCGTCCGACGAGCCATCAAGGTCTACGACACATCTTCGATCTTGAAAGGATGCTGCCCACCACGACATCAGGCATCCTGCGAATAGGCAGAGAGCGGCGAGTCCGCGATGCCATTCGGATTCAACACGTCAGCGCAAAATCGTAGGCATGAGCTACTGACGGAGGACGACGAAGGTGGCGCCGATCTTCGCAAAATCGTACGTGCCATCCGCCGATTCAACCGTCACCAAGCGGTCCTGTTCGACGACGACACAAACGTCGAACTCATTCCCGCACGCTACACATGCCGCTTGGGCACGCCATCCACAACAACCCGACATTTCCCTCGCCGATATCGTTCCCTACCCACCATAGCATGTCGCCAATCATATACTCATGTTGGCACGTATCCCCCACTTAAACTGGACAACAACATCGACGGCGCCGTGGCAAGAAGGACACGTGAGCGTCGCGCGGACAACGTTGTACGCTCCCACTAGACAGCGAAGCCCAATCGCCCTCATGAAACGCGTGCTTGATCATCACCGGAACTCCTTCTCGCATTGCGCTACTATGCACACGTGCATCTCCCCGCTTAAGCCCACGCCCCATCGACGCTGCCTCCCATTGTAGCGATTCAGCTGCATCCTCGGCTGCCGCAGCCGCGATTCGACCACCGCGCTCTACATTCGCACCGCGTCGGCACTTCCGCCGCCCGCCAGAACTCTTCGGCAGCCTGAATCGGAACCAGGGGGCCTTCCCGCTAGCGCCGCGTCCACAGCTGGGCTCCCGCGATCCAGGGCGGCAATCATAGCGTTCGCGTCGACTACTGTAGCTCTCCGCCACCGGCCGCCACGCCACCAGCCGGCGACGTCAGCGCGGTCACAGCGGGCGCCGCCTCGATCGCGGTGGCCGCAAGGATTGCCACCCTCGACATCGACATGCCTCCGGCCCGGAGGGCCAAGAGCCGGTCCATGCCGAGGTCTACGCGAGGGAGACCGAGGACGCCGCGTCGGCGTGCCCGTTCGAGCTCCGCCTTCGTGCGGTCTCCGATTCCGGAGCCGCTCCTGCTCGGCGACCCACCCGAAGATCCCGATGAGCAAGCTCCGCACCGGACCGCCCGTGTCGAGCCACGACTCCTTGTAGGAGACGACCTGCACTCCACGACATCGAGATCGAGCACGGTCTGAAGCGCCCCGACCATGCTCCGGTGGAGCCGGTCGAGGCTCCAGACGACCAGCACCTCGAACTTCCCCCGGTGGGCCGCCGCGATCATCGCGTCGAACTCCGGTCTGGTCTTCACGGCGGAGACGTTCTCGGAGAAGACCCGCACGATGTCGAAGCCCCGGCTGTCGAGACTCGTGCGTAGATCGCCGCCTTCACCTTGAAGAAGACGAACGAGGCCGGGTGAATTCAACCGGGCCCGGCTTCATCTTCAAACAGGCCCTCCTGAAAACCGCTCCACTATCGATCGCCGACCTCGTCGACACGGCTACGGGCCGTGTCCGACCGACGCATGGATATGCTGCGGTGCGACGCCGTAAAGATGAAACACCCGCGCGGTCTGGCTTCATGGACCGGCCTCGAACCGATCCAACGTTGGTCGCAGACCTCGTCGATCTCGAGTACGGGCCGGCGTGCCCGACTGGCACGCACCATGCATGTGGTTTCGATAGTCACTAACCTATTCAGACTCGCGCGTTAGCACAACGTCCGCTCCCAGTTCCTTCAACACCTTCTCGAAGTGCTCCACCTCGACGAGAGCGCCCTCCTTCACCGGCTGCGCCTCCCGAATGATTTGAAGAAGCCTGCTGGGAGGCTCACTTCGCAATCGACCGAGCGCACGCAACGCGTCTGCTCGCCGGGGTCCAAGGTCGCGTACGCGAGCCGCCCAGTGACCCTCCGCAGCGAGGAACGCAGCCCGCGCCTCATCCGAAAGCTCAGGGCCATCTCCCTCTTCGGCAAGCGAACAGCTCGGGCATCGGAAGCTGTAGCCGAATCGGAGCCTCCCACCGCGCGACTCAGCGACGTAGGTGCGTTTGGTCATTGCTCCACAGCGTGGGCACTGAACCTGACTCGATGTGACATGGCGACTCATCACAGACCTCGCATGCGCATGTAGCGCTGCACGATGCTCTCGAACCGCGTGTCGAGCACAGGATTTGCGTGGTGATCGTAAATTCCTCTGGACCACCAGCGATGATGCAACTCTTCGTGGACGAGGGTTTCAGTGAGTTGGCCTTGCGACCCAAACGCCTTTGGTCCGATCTGCGTTCCGACACCTTCCTGAGCGACACCAAACCCTTGCTTGATGAAGGGGTTGTATTGAGGCGTGTGCGTGAAACGAACGCCCGGAAGGTCTCGGGCCATCGTCTCTTGGATCCACGCGTTCCGAACGGCAGCGGTCCGTCCGCTGACATGGCTGAGGTCTGCTGCGAACTCGATCGCTCCACCCGCGCCTTCAGTGGCTATCGCCTCTGCGGCAACAACTCCACCGCTCCGAACCCCCTGGCCGCCCCCACCGCCACCGGTCACCGCCGCGATGGTCACCGCCGTGACGAGGGACGAACCTCTGCACGTCCAAGTCTCGCATTTGAATGATATCGCATCGGTGACGTGAGTGGCAAACGGCAGATACGCTGGCCCCAGCAGCGAGGGGCCGAAGACCCCCGCTATCCCGTTCCACTGACCCTTGAGAGACTCGATGTGGTCCGCGCCAACCTGCACACCGGCAGCGTAGGCAGCACTCCTGGGCGGCGGAGGAGGGCCAGCAGGCCGCGCACTTCCACCGCCAAACAGCCCGCCAAAAAAGTCACCGACCGCTCTGGCGGCATCACCAAAGGCCCCACCTACGCCCTCGAAGAACTCACCGACATCCCCGAGCGAGAACTGCCCGCCGAAACCGTCGCCGTGCGGCCCACAATCCTCACGCCCGAGGCAATTGAGCCCAAACGGATCCACCTCATTGTACACGCGACCCGCGACATAAGCATATGGATTCGGGTCAGCGCCCCACCCATGTATTGCTAGCGGATCAGCGCTAATGAACCGGTGCAAATGAGGACTGTAGTAGCGTGCGCCAAAGTAAATTAAGCCCGTCTCCGCGTCCAGCTCTTTTCCAGTGAAGTGTGTATCAGATCGAGACGCGCGCCACCGAGTCGGTCGGTAATCAAAGTCAGTAGCACCGTAAGGCTGGTAATCACGATATTCGACAAGTTCACTCGTGGCCTTATCGATAACTACACTCGTCGACCCAATGTGGTCGCCAAATTCCATCAGCACGTGCCGAGGCGAGCCGATAGACGGCAACGAGGGATCGTACACGACAGTGCCGAGACCGAGGAGCTTCACCTGCTGAACGGCGGCGGTACTCGCATAGTCATTCGATGCATAGGTTGTCTGCTTCAAGCGTAGGGACGGGAAAACATCGACGTCATGCCGGTCGTTAGCCGCGACGCCGCTCGTATCGATCGACGATTTAAGAACACGCTCACCCATCGAGTAGGCGAATCGAATATCGATCTCCGGCGACCCAATAGGAGCGACCGGATACATGTTCGCGCCTAGCGCTGAATAATCCCACCTCCGAACGCGAACGAGCTGATTGACCTCGTTCCAATCAAAAAGGAACCGGTGCGAACACTTTCCGGACGACCCGAGACAACCAAGTGCACTCGTTCGGTCAACGTCGAGTGCGATCATGTTTCCGGCCGCGTCGTAGTACGCAATTGCTCCGTCCGGTGACCCGCCGAATCCGGCCATATCGAGCTGATTCGGGCGACTGGTTCCCACCACAACGTTGGTCAAGGAGCGATCAAAAAATTCATTGCTCGGCGCCTGGGGCGCCCCCAACACGTTTCCGAACGCGTCGTAGCTGTACGAGTGCGACGTCGCCCGCGTAGCATAGTTGCGGTGCGGAAGCGGCGCCGTGTCGCCCGAGGAAACTTCTGGCGCAAACGGCGATACAAAGTTGTCGTTCCCGTGATTGGACGTGACGCCGAGAACGCGGTACAGCGAATCGTAACTGATACTGCGACTAGTCGGTTTCGCTCCAACCGGCCATTCGCCGCTGGCCTTTCCATCGATGATGCTGCGAATGTTGCCGGCCTTATCATAGCGATACTCCAAATTGACAAGCTCAGCCTGTGTTGTCTTGGAGTCGACTGGCCACGAGTAACCTCCTCCAGACGCCCAAGGACCGGTCCTCCTCGAAAGGCGATACGCCTGAACACGACGTTCGGAGTTCGGTGCGGATTCAGCAGCCGTCGATGCGGCGTCTCCGAATACCGTTCGGAGAGGAAAGCCATCGGCATCCGCCCTTGCATCAGCAATCAGATTACCGTACGTCCCATCCACTCGGGTAAGGAGTCCGCGTCCGGAATAGCGAAATTGCAGCCCACTCCCTTCGGAGTCAACGAGTTCTGGTGCGTCGGCGCCGGTACCCAAATAGCTCAACCGACCAAGAGCATCCCACGCCGCTCCGCTGTTGTACGAGTGCGCCGTGTATCTGCTTGCGAGGGTGCTGGCCGCAGTTCCGGGTTTCGCGATTCTGCGAGTTGTCGAGAACACGCGCGCATGACCGTCGTAGCCGAAGATCGTCCAGGCGCCGCGGTCACGCACTGAAGTTAGCTTTCCGTACGAGGCGAAGGTGATTATCTGATCGCTGGACAAGGCTAGGTCATACGTAAAGAACGCCTCCGTTCCGTCCCCATTCGACGCGGGCGCAGTGTACGCAGGATGATGCCCTTCGCAAGGGCTGTAGTCCTCCGAAAGGACCCGGCCTCTGTAGTCGTAAGTGACATTCTTGCCGCATCCACGAGGGTCGCTGGTGCCAACCATTCGCCCGCTGGCATCATACGCGTATCGCCATGCTCTCATATTTCCAACAGCAAGCGGATTGGCGCTAAAGGCCTCAGATGCATTGGGCTCAACGTTCTCCACCATCCGTCCCAGTGAGTCAAAGCGACGCCATCGGCGGTAGATCTGGGGGCCGGACGATGGCGTGGCGGACCTGCGTTCGAGGGCTACGACCTCTCCCGTCGCCAGGTACTCGAACCGGCTGTTCGTTGGTGCACTGCCGTTCGTAGATGTGCGGGTCACGCGACCGTGCCCATCGCGAACGACGGTGTTCGACGCACCCTCGTGGGCGCCACCCGGCGTGAGACCCTCCGGGTCCCATGACTCGACCGACAGAGGGTGATAGTCTCGTCTCCAGCTCGCTCCATCGGACGGACGATAGAGCGTTCGGAGCCGTCCGAAGTCATACATCGCGTGCAGTGCTGTAGCGCCGCCGATGTAGCCAACGGGGAACGCGTCTGGTGCTCCCGCATAGAACCATGGGCGGAAGGACTCGACGGGACGACCTGAGCTATCGAGCCTCGGGCCCGGCGAGGCTATCCACGGGGCCGCATCACCGGCAGAAGTGTCAGCTTGGTGGAGTGCGACGATTTGTTGTCCGATACTGTTCGAGTAGAACCATGCAACATCATCGCTGACGTTACCCAGGACCCAATCAGTGCCGATACGGGTAACCTTTGTGCGATGTATCGGACCACTAAGGTCTAGCTCATACTCGATGTTCGTTCGTAGCTCGGATTGACCTGCGAAGTAGGCACTCGGCTCGAAAATTCGAGACAGCCGACCGTGCGCGTCGTATTCATATCGAGACACAGCAGAAACATTCTCGGTGACTCTGGTAGCCTTGCCGAGCCCCCGATCGAAACTGAAGCTTGCTCCTACACGGGCCGTCGTGCAAGGCGTGCCCGATGTTAGATACGATGAGGTGGAGACAGGGTGGTCGAAGTACGCTGGCGCATATTTGACCCCTTCGCACTGCCCGTTGGGTCCCTTTATGAATTCTACGTTGCCGTAGACGTCATATGAAATCTCGGTCAGTGTGTAGAACGTGCCCTCCGCCACAGCCTGAAGGGGTGCCGGTGCAGTCGCCGCGCCACCGGAGTGCCGTCGTTGGAGCGGGAGCGTCCCTTTGACCGTCGCGGATACTGTCTTTAGGCGTCCCGCATCGTAGCTGTAGTAGAACTCGCGGACAGGACCATCCGCCCAGCCCCCGTCCAAGATGGGCAGTGTTGTTCCGCCAGGTCCGTACTGAATCGTATATCGCTCAGGCAGATAGATGCCGATGCCAGCGATTGGCTTCGGTTGGAATCGTTGAACGATCGGTCGATCAATTGCAGCGGGCGAGTCAAACGGCAGCAGGTTCACCTGCCCATCGTCCCACACCTCACTCAGGGTCTCCTTACGGGAATCGAAGAGCTGTCGCCTTCGCACACGAACCGCGGCAGCGCGTAGGTTCGCCATGTCAGGAACAGCTTCAAACTGACACTCGACGGATGCGGTCGGCGAATCGCAATCCTTAGACCTCGTCGCCACCGTCACCGGAACCATCTGAGGAGAATAGACAAACTCACTCGTGTCGTAGAGATAGGTGTTAGCCTCCTTCAGGTACACAAAATTTGATACCGCCCCCCCGGAACCGATAAGGTCGTACGCATTGTAAGTGAGGCGAGTTGTCGAATGATACTTAATCGCGTCGAGTCGCTCGATTTGAATTGGCAAGCCTTGGAACGCAGCGTCCCGGTCCGCCTCTGCATTCGGACACGTGGCCGCGCGGGATTCGCGCGTCCAACCGTCTTCTGCCAGGCACCCTCCGAAGTAGTACTTTGTGTCGACTGCGTCGCCGCTCCCTGAGAACTGCGAACGGGTGCGCCGAAAGCCGCGAAACTTGCCGCGCCACGTGTCGTAGACAGGGTCACGATAGTCGTATTCGGTCCGGCTCACCGCATCGTATGGCGCGGGGGCGTTTGCACGCGTCGTGATTGTGTCCACAACGACAAGGGGCACTGGTGAGTGATACTTCCATGGCCCCGTGGCAGAGTCACCGGACTCCGCAGGCCAGTGAACGCTCGAAATTGCAGACCGATGCTCGATCTCGCTTACGGTCGCATAGGTATATTCCGTGGTCGCGCCGCCAGAATGATTGATTCTTTTTAGGAGGCCGGGCGCCGGGGAGTCCAGCCGTGGGAAGGCCTCTAGGTCGAAGTAGAGCAACACTGGGCGATCAGTGGCCTTAATATTTCCAGCCAAAACGATGTCGTCGATTCCGTTCCCGTTGACGTCCGCAAAGAAGACTCGGGTGAAGACTGGCCAATAACCTCCGGATTCGGCACCGTGCGGGAGAACGATAGCTTTGCCGCGCAGCGCTTTGCCGTCGATGTTGAGAAAGATTCGAAGATATAAAACATTGTCCCCCCAGCTGAATGCAATGAGGTCCGCTCGACCGTCACCGTTTACGTCGTGGAAGTGGAAAGTGGTGTTATCCCTGAGCCCCTCCATGTGGTCCAGCTCCGGCACCGTGAGGTCGCCTCTGATGTCGGTGTCGAGGGAAACCTCCTTCAGGTGCGTTTCACTCGGGGGATCGTACCCGGGAGACTTCGTGGAGGGGACACAGTCGCGCCAGTCTCGCGGTGACTCGCACCCAAAGTTGCCATCCCCTCGGCCAGGAATATACACGAAGCGGCCCCACCGCGCAGTTGGATCATGCGTGGTGACGTAGTCGAGAAGACCGTCTCCATCCATGTCCGCCAGCGCAGCAAACTTCGGCGCTATGTCGAACGGCCCACCGTCCCTCCCGATGTACAAGTTGGTCGCCGCTGAGCGCGCGAACTCCTGTACATGAGATGCGCCGTCCCTTTTCGAGAACAGCACTTGGTCGCCGCTTGTGATAGTGCCGTTCGGATTCTGACGCTGCCACCATCCGATAGAATCGATAAGGCGATCCCCGTTTAAATCGCCCAGCAGGTGAGGGGCAAGACCACGCGGCACCAGAGGTGAGTCGACCTGAACACTGTATGTCGGAACCCCAGAGCCGTCGCCAACTGGCCGTATCGACCGAAGAGTTGTCGGATATCCATCAAATTCCGACAGCGGCGGACCTAGTCTCAAAAGATATGATAGCCAGTAGTTTTCGCCCCAATATCCGGGCACCGTAATACCCCCTGACGGACCAAATTGGCGCGGAGCAGACGGCGTTTGAGCACCATCAAAATTCAGCTTCGCACACTGCAGCCTTGTTTCGGACCGCAAGTAGCTGCCTTGCGTATTCAGGTAGACCGCATTGCCGGATTCACTGAATTGAATAACATCCGGAAGACCGTCGCGATTGACATCTTCGAGAGCCGTATACGGCGCATATAGCTTGTACCCGAAGGTCCCCGAAACACAGTCGCTCGGAAGTCGCAACTCACGCGGAAGGAGATTTCCTTGGATCGTGCCGTCGTCGTTGAATCGAAATTCGCTTGTATACTCATAGGTTGTAGGTGGAAACGCCGCGCACCCATCATCTCCAGCCGGCAGCTGATAGATGCCGTACGCTTCACCTTGCGGCACCTCGCGAATGGTTGTCGCACAACGACCGTGAGCCGTGATGCTATGGAGGAAGGGTCTAGCCCAGAGTTCGAACTGCGCGCTATGATACGTTAGCGAGTATGTACGTACACGCTCTCGCGGTTGAGTCGGATCCGTTCCACGACTGGCGATAGCGACGCGCGTAAGTCTCGCGTCGTGACGTCGGTGTGCCATCGGCTGATTGACATGGAGCCCGCCCTGCCACGTCTCGTAGGCTAGATGAATGTGATGCGCGTAGTCCTCTATCGTGTGAACATCTGTCCCTTTAGGAGTGTAGTAGATCTCTTCTAGACGCCCGCGATCAATGGATGAGTGTCTCCAGACATAGGCAATCGCATTGGTCATCGATGCGTCATACTGTCGGACCAAATTCCACCGGTAGATGTGTCTCGAAGCCGCATCGACATCGAGAGCTTGCTGATCGGCATTCGCTGGCCTCGGTATCCCGAATTCTAGAAAGCCACCATCGGCATTCACTACCCGAAATGTTGATCGGTCATATCCGCCAGCCACGGTTGGCGGTGCTGCATATACCGGTGTCGGGCGTCGTTCCACTCGCGGTCTGTAGAGGGCCCACCCGATGGCCCAGCTCGGGACCACCATCTGCGCAAGGCATGGAACTTCGGGACATATCTGTACCAGCGGCTCACCTGAAAGTTCGTAGTGGGAAGCGGAGTCGTAGTCTGGCGGGCTTCCACCAAGCCCTCGTAGTTCGATTGCTGGTAGACTTAGGGCCCAACCTTGTCCAGCGATGTCCTGACCACGGGTGTGCGCATATGACAGTCGAAGATTCGGCTGGAGTCCGCCTCGGCCCGGTGGAACCTCGAAATCGAATGCTGCTGTTGCTGTTCCCGTTGCCTGGTCTAGGAGTGCATCGTGGGCGTCGGCGCGGCTGCCGGAGTGGAACGTTCCCTCGTTGCCCGCCGGGGCGGCGCTCCCGATAACGTCGGCCTTCGCAGTTGTCGCCAACGCAAGGAGCGCGACAACGCTCAAGACGAGATGGATGAGCCAACGGGGGAGGACGCATCGAGGCGGTGTCGGTTGCGACATTACGAGCACGAGCGTACCATCTGCTCTATTTTTGTGGTAGGCGTCGAAAACGTGAAAGTTGCCCTTGCCGTAGTATGGCTTCTGGCGAGGGGGGGAGTGTTGAGTCGCTCGACACGTCGCAGAGGTGAAGGAAGCCGCGCATCACGTGGCCGCGCGCCGGTGAGGGCACCCGAGGAGTTCGGCGTCCACCGCCTCGCTCCAACAACCTCTCAAGCCCACCTCGGCACACTCCCCTTGGGCGCGAGTTCGGCAGTAGCGCAAGCACGGCAATGCACCACATAGCGCGGTCGACGAGCGGCGTTGGTTCGCGCGGTGGTGAACGTGCACCCACCACTGGGAAGCAGACGGCTGTTCACGCAACGGTCCACTGCCATCGGCTTGCGGCGAGCATAGGCGAGCGCCTCGCAGTCGAACCTTTCGGCGCCGTTAGGGTGCAGAGCCGAGCACGCCCGTCGGCGGGCTGCACGTCTCGCCACCAGTCATGTCGGGAATCGCCGGACCGCGGCCGCACGCGCCCGAGACATCGTTGGAGCGCCGGTCCAAGAGGACGAGCGGCCCTGGCCGGGACATCTCCGCGACGGTGCTAAAGACATTCGCCGGCGAGAGACTCGCGCGCCGTGATGCCCGGTCAGAAGTGTGTGAGGAGCCGCTGCACTCGGCTCCGTACCAATGCACTCGTTGAAGCGCTCGTCGCAGACCTTGCCGCAGGATGTCCCGGCCAGCCTACGATCGCGCCCGGCTTCACCGGGACGCTTTCACCGGTCGTCTTGCAGTCGACGAGCGCAGCGACGCTTCGTCACTGGAAGCACGCGGCGGTCACGCGGCCGTCGGCGGTGGTCGTCTTGCAGCCGGCATAGCCGAGCGCCTTGCAGTCGAGCGTCTTCGGGCCCGTGAGCGCGCAGAAGCCGATCACGCCCGTCGACGCGTTGCACGTCTCGTTGTCCGTCTCGTGACACGTCGGGTTGACCGGCCCGCAACCGTACATGCCTTGGATGTAGTCGGGCCCGTCCGCGAGGACCACGCACCCCTGCCCGGCCGGCTGCACCGTTGCACAATCACGGCGCGCGAGCTTGCCCATCGTGCACGTCTCGAGGACCGTGCCGTCGCACCGCTCTGCGAACCCGGTGCACTCGGCGCCGTCGGCGATGCAGGCGTTCTCGTCGATGATGTTGAGGCCGCACGCCGTGCTCGCGACGGTCTTCTTGCCCGCTGGTTTGACGAAACGGACGTCGTTCGCCGTCTTGCAGTCGATCTCCTTCGTCGCCCCGTAGCCCATGCACTGCGTGAGGATCGAACCGTTGCAAGTCGATGCAGACTCGCCCGGCACGCACGGAGCGAGCCCACATCCGGCATAGGATCCGAACTCGTCGCCCCCGCAGATTTGCCCCATCGCCGTGCAGTCGACGTTGGCAACGGGAACAAAGAATTCGCCGGTCGCGTCGGCATCGCAAACGACGTGAACGCCGTTCACGCAGTGCTCGCCTCCCTCCTTCTCCCGGCAGAGGGCCGTGTAATCCGCAAGCGGCTTGTCACATGCTTGCACCTCCGCGCATGTCTTCGCCGCGAGCTTGCACTCGAGGTTCTCGAGTTGCGCACGCTCTTTGGGGCCGAGCCCTCGCTCGAAGGGTTTGGCCGTGATGAGGCTGTAGCACCCGTTCATGCCGATCTTCGCCGTGCCCGTCGCGGCGCATGCGTCGATACGCGCGCAGGCCTTCATGTGCGCGTCGATCACGCCACCTTCGCCACCAACATCGGCGTCGCCCGTCGACGAATCGCCCGTCGACGAATCGCCCGTCGACGAATCACCCGGGTCTCCTTGCGAGGCGTCCTTCTCGGAGCCAGCGTCGACGTCTGGGGTCAGCGCCGGGTCCTCGCTCGTCGTGCATGCCGATGCCCAGACGACCGCCGTCATCGCCAGTAGACTCGGGACGACCCACGTCGCAATCTTCTTCATCTTCGCCTCCTCGATGGCTCGTCTCGATCAACGAGCCCGAGCCGACATCCCTGGTGCTTTCCGAAATGCGTGGTCCCCGCGCCGAGGCGTCAGTGAACCGTGATGCTGAAAGGCGAGGTCGGCCGGCTCCCCGCGCCGGCGGGGAAGCCGTAGCTCGCGTACGAGTCGACGCCCCACGCATAGAGCGCGAATGGCGCGCCGCTCTTCGCCTCGTGCCGGCCGTAGCCGCAGTTGCCCACCGGCGCGCGGCTGAGGGTCATGTCGACCCACGCGTACTCCGTCGTGCCGTCCGTGCCGAGCGGATGCCATCCGGTGACCGGCCCGAGGCAGTCGAGCTCGACCTCTTGGAAGCCGCCGTTCACGTCCTTGCGACGCACGACGGTCAGATTGCTGTCGGCGTACGTGTGATCGAGAAAGAACACGTAGCTGTCGAGGAACTGATCGTCCGGGACGGTGACGACGAAGTCGGGATCGCCGAGCGTCCCGTACGTGTCCGCGCCGGTCATGTGGACGGCGAGGAAGAACGGATGACTCGGGTCCTGACTCTTCACGCGGAACGGCTGCTCGGACGTGAACGTCGCCACCTGGCCGCTCGCGAGCGACGTCGGTGCACCGGGCGGCGGGATCGGGTCGTACGTGAGCTCGGTTCCGTCGGCGGCGCCGACCATGCGCCAGAACACCTGCTCCGGCGGACGAGCCGAGCCGGCGAGACCTTTGCGCCGCGACTCGTACGGCACAGCGGAATAGCTCGAAGACCACTGCTTCACGGGCGCGATCTGCTGGTGGAGCGAGTCGCACGCGGGCATGTTGTCGAGGTACGTGCACTGATTTCCGCCGAAGACCCCGACGGGGTGGCTCGTTTCGATCGGGCTGCCGGCCAGGCTGTCGTGTTGCGTGAGCTCGAGCACCTGCCCGCGCTTCAAGCTCCATCGCGCGACGGCGCCGCGGATGCCACCGGGCACACCGACGCCGTCCAGGATGTCGATCTTCGGACGGATGCGTACTTCGGTGTCGTCCTGCTGCGCGATGATCTGGAGGAACGGCCAGCCATCCTTCGCTTTCCAGCCGTCGACCAGGACATACGTGTTGTCCCAGGACGACGTCGGCAAGAGGAGCGTCGCCGCCGGCAAGTAGCTCCGCGCGCCTCCGTACGGGAAGAGCGAATACGCGGAGACCGGCATGCTCGTCGTGATGTGAAACGCGTCGTAGAGGCTCGTCTTGTGATCTTTGACGGCCGTGCCGCGCCACGCGACCTCGACACCGTCCGGGCAATCGAGGTGGGCGTCGTTGTTCACGCCCTTTTCGCCTTGGGCGAGGAAGACGATGCCCAGGTCGCGCGCAGGAATCGCGCCTTCGATCCGCTCGTACGCGATCGCGTCACCCTGGACGGTCGCGCGATAGATGCTCCTCGACACGTCGAGTGGGGTGCCACCTCGCTCCGCAGTCACCGCTACCGGCGTGTTCCACGTGTTGGCGACGAACACGGCCCAGCAAGAGGTCTCGCTCTGGGGCAACGTATCCGGCGGGATCGCGTAGAACGAGCAGCCAATCGACCCCTTCGACGCCGCCGCGCTCTCGCACGCCGGAACGCAGGCGCCTTCGGCGCAACCGTGCTCGTCCGAGCACTGTTCGAGCACCGCTTCGGTGCAGTCGTCCACGACGCTGTGGAGGTCGCGCGAGCATCGTTTTCCGCCACATTCCGGGCTTGCGGCTTCCATGCTGCCAGCGTCGATCTCGAACTCGCGTCCATCCCCCGCCAGCGATCGGTTCCCCGAGGTGCAGGCTGCGGCGAGCGCCACGGATGCGGTCCCGATCGCAGACGCCCATCGAACGAGAGACACTGCCACGAGCTTCCTGCTTCTTTCGTTCACGCTCATGGGAACACCACGCGCGTCGGCTGCCAGTGACGATCGGCATCGCGAGCGCCGATGCCGAGTTGGCCGAAGGAGTTGTCGCCCCAGCACCAGACGGAGCCGTCCGTCGCGAGGATGCACGTCGAGCCCGTCCCGGTCGCGACCGCAGCCACACGCATCTCGAGCGAGACTCGAGTGGGTACGAACACGCCGAGTGTGTCCGAATAACCGAGCACGCCCGTCGAGTTCGTGCGTCCCCAGCACATCAGGCTGCCATCCGTCATCCGTGCGCACGAGTGCGTGAGCGCGACGGCCACTTGCGCGGGGTATCCATCTCCGAGGAAGAGCACCTCGGTCGGAGACGACACCGTGCGGAACGAGCCGATCCCGAGGCCCCCGCTGTCGCCGTTGCCCCAGCAGAAGAGGCGACCGTCGGTCGTCGTCGCACAGACGTGCCTCTCGGAGAGCGCGACCTCGCGTGCCGGAGGCAAGCCTTCGACGCGTCCGGGCTCGAGATCGACGGACAGCGGCGTGTCGCGTCCGAGCATCGTCGCGTCGGCCCCCCACGAATAGACGTCGCCCTTGGCCGACACGACGAACGCCGCCGTCGCGCTGATGGCCGCGGACGCCGCCGGCTCTCCGCCGAGCGCGGCGTTCGTCTCGCCTTTGCCGGTCGAGGCGCTGTCGCCCCAACACGCGACCGCGCCGCCCGCCGCGACCGCACAGCTTCGGTCGTCGCCGACCGCGAGCTTCGTCGCGCCCGTCACGTTCGCGACGCGCGTCGGCGCGGGCATGTCGAGGCCGAAGCAATCGACGCTGCCGTCGGTGTGCGCGATGCACGTGCGGAGCGTGCTCGCGGCGAGGTCGGAGACGTCGCCGATCCCCGCGAGCGTCACGGGCGTGGCACCGCCACCGGCGCTCGCCGCTGCAAAATTTCCGAGCGCGGTCGGCCTTCCCCAACACCGGACGACGCCATCGTCCGCGATGGCGCAGTAGTGATTCGTTCCGGCGACGATGCGCGTGATGCAGGGCGTGACCGCGCATACGATCGGGGGCGCGGCGCCATCGAACGGGGGGCGAGCATCCGCGACGTCGGGCGCACCGGCGTCGTTGGACTCGAGCGTGCCGCTGTCGGGGTCGGCGGTCGGACGTGCCGTCTCGTCGTCGGCGCATGCGACCACGAGGCCGCTCGCGAGCGGCACGACCAGAAACGCGATCGCGAGCGTTCTCATCGCTTCACCGTCCGGTGCATGGCGATGTCGTCGCCGACGATCCACATCTCGCGCTCGCCGTTCGCGTCGGTCACCGCGTCGATGGCATGGAGGTGATTCAGCAGCGGAGAGAGCGTGCTCCGTGCGACGCGTGAGACCTGCCAGGCAGCTCCGTCGAAACGGCGGACGACGCCGAATCGGCCGACGAGCCAGACGTCGTTCGCTTCCCTGCCCCACAAGCCCTCGGGCTGCCCGTACTCTTCCGCGACCTCGAAGCTCCACGCGTAGTCGCCGGCGACCGTGACTGCGCCGTACTTCGGATCGAGCTTCGCCGGATCGTCCGCGACACGCGCAGCGAACGCGGTATCGAACAGCCGCGTCTGGATCGCGAGCATCTGGACGCCAGTAGCCGTGGAGGTTCCGCCGACGACGCCCGTCGCGTCCTTGATGGCCATCGGGATCGTGTCCCAGGTGACCGCGTCTCCCGTTCCTACACGCCGGCGGGTCGCGAACACGCGCGTCTGATTCGAGCAATTCGGAGGCGCACAATGGGTCGTCTCCGTCCCGGCAAACCACGTATCGCTTCCACTGCCCCACACGGCGGTCGTTTGCACGGCGGCAGCCGCATCGCCGTAGTCCGTCGGGATCGAGACAGGCTCGAACTTCTCGGGCTCGCCCCCGAGATGGTAGACGCGATCGGCGAGCAGCCAAACGTCGGTCGCGGACGTGCCCCACACCCGCGTGATCGTCTGCATGCTGCCGATCGAGACCGGCGCAAAGACGAGCGCTCCTGGCGTGCCGGTGCCGTGCAGGAGGAGACCGGACTTGCCGGCGATCCACACGTCACTCGCGCTCGATCCCCAGACGCTCCGCAGCCCAGCGGAGGCCACGAATGCGACGCGCCACGCAGCGCCATTCCACTGAAGGACGTGGCCGGCATCGCTCACAGCCCATGCTTGACGATCCGGAGCGACCCAGATGGACGTCAGTGCGAACACCGCGCGGTCGGGATTCGGAACGACGCCACCTGCGTCGAACGACTGCGCGAGCGGAAGGCGCGTGTAACACCAGTCGTCGGGGCTGCAATCGGGAATCGCAGTCGGCGCATCGTCGACCGGGGTATCCGCATCATTCGGCGTCGGCGTCCCCGCCTCCGTGACGTCCGGCGCCGGAGCACTCAGCGGAGGCATCTCTTCCCCGGCTGCGCAGCCGACGACACCACGCGCGATCGCTGCTGCCCCAAAGGCGAGCACGACGGATCGCTTCATTGCCGGACCTGCCTGCGGCTCGCCGCGTTTCGGTGATAGACGACGCCTTCGCCGACGATCCACACGTCGTCCGGACCGCTGCCCCAGATGCCGAGCAGATCGGTCGGCGTCTCGCCACTCGGGATCCCGATCGCGCCGACCGACCACGTCGTGCCGTCGAAATGGAGGACGGTGCCCGCATCGCCGACGGCCCAGACGTCCGTTGGGCTGCTGCCCCAAACGGCGTGCAGAGGCTGCGTGGTCGGCGACGCAACGGTCGTCCACGTCTGTGCGCCGCGCGCGGCATGCCGGATCACGCCACGACGTCCAACGGCCCAGACGTCGTTCGGGCCGCTGCCCCACACGCCTTCGAGGTCCTCACGCGTGTTGCTGTTCTGCGGAAGCCAACGCGCATCGGCGGCTGCGTCGTCGTAGAAGAATGCCTGCCCGTCGTGACCGACGGCCCAGAGCGTGCTCGCGTCCGCCGCCCACATCGCGCGAACTGCGGGCGTGCACGGAACGGCAGGCGTGCACGCAGCGACTCCGTTCCATGCGCTGCCGTCATCAGCGAGACGGAAGAAGCTGTTCTGCGCACCGAACCGCGTGGTGGCCTGTCCGCCCAGCCACACGCGCGCGCCTGCGGTGTGACCGGTCCAGAGGCGACCCGTCCCGATCTTGGAGGGCTCCCAGGACGAGCCCTGCCGCGGCTCGAGCGTCGTCGCGTCGCCCGCGTAACCGGCGGTATGCACCGGAGACGACGGCCCGAGGATCCACACGTCCGTCGCGCTCGTTCCCCAGACCGCGACGAAGATGTCGGTTGCCATCTCGACGGGGACGGGAACCGGCGTGAACGTCGAACCGTCGCCATGCAAGATAGTGCCGCGGGTTCCCACGGCCCAGACGTCGTTCGGTCCACTTCCCCAGACGGCGTTCAGGCTGACGAGGCGCGACACTGGAAACGTGACGGGGCAGAAGTCGACGAGCGTGCAGTCGACAGGCGCCGCGCAGCCGTTCGGATCCGAGCACGCATCCGGGTCGGCGTCCGCGGGATTGCCGGCATCACTCGACGGCACGGCGCTCGTGTCCTGAGTGCGCTGCGGTTCGTCCTCGCGGCTCGCAGCGCATGCGACGCCCGCAACAAGCGAAGTGACAACGACGGCGAGGAGCGCCTTCTTCATCGCGCCACCGGATCGTCGCAGTCGCCCATGAGGCAATGCCCGCCGACACAGGGCTGTCCTCGAGCGACGTCGCACGTCGTCCCGCACCCGCCGCAGTTGCGCGGGTCCTTGTTCAACTCGACTTCGCAGCCGTCGTCCTCACGCCCGTTGCAATCCGCGGTGCCGGGAAGGCACTCGTGTTTGCAACGACCGCGATCACAGACGGGCGCCGCGTTCGCGACGTACGGGCAGACGTAGCCGCATGCACCGCAGTTGCGTGGGTCGTTCTCGAGGTCGAAGCAGCCTTCCAGCCCTCCGGCGCGCGCAGGACAATACGACCGCCCCTGCTGGCACTGGCATTGGACGACGGCCCCGTCGTCGATGCAGCGCTGACCGGGCTCGCATGCATTGCCGCACGCCCCGCAGTTTTTGACGTCGCTCCGGAGATTGACTTCACAGCCGTCGAGCGCGGTGTCGTGATTGCAGTCCGCCCAGAACTCACCAACCTGCATGCACCGAAGGTCTTTGCACTGCCCCTCCGAGCACCCGTAGAACATGTGGTCGGGCGTCGAGCCTGCGTCGGTCGGCTGATCTTCGAGGCACGAGTGATGGCACGCGCCGCAGTTGAGGTCGTCCTTCGAAACATCGACGCAGCGGCCATCACAGACGGTCATCCCGGGAGGGCAACCGCATTTCCCGCGCACGCAAGCCACGCCCGGCGCGCACGCAGTCCCGCACGCACCGCAGTTGTTCGGATCTTCTTTGGTGTTCGCTTCGCAGCCGTCGTCCGTGACGCCGTTGCAGTCGGCATAGCCCTCGTAGCAGAAGGCTTGGCATTGGCCCGACGCGCAGGCCATGCGAACGTTGTACGCCGCAGACGGATCCTTGCACACGACGTCGCACGAACCGCAGTGATTGCGGTCGGTGCTCAGATCGATGCTGCATGCATAGACCGGCAATGTCCCGTCGACGCCCGGACACGTCGCCCAAGGTGCCGGGCACGCCGTTGCGGGGCACACGCCGGCGTCCGCTTGCGCGGATCCACCGTCGCCCGCGTCGGCCGTTCCGAAGATGGGCGCGTCGTTCACGCCCGCCCCGAGTGTCACGGAGTTGCGCGAACACGCGAGGAGCGCTCCCGCGACGCCAGCAACGACGACGGCGTTCCGCAAGGCTCCGCTCTTGATCCACGCTCTTGTACGCGCCAACGGGTGCTCCGAAAGGCCTCCGACCGCGTCCGCGCGAGGGCTGACTACGACGGGGCCCTCCATCAAACCCGGTATCGGCCCCGGTTGATCGGACGGCATGTCGATTTTTGGAATGCCCGGGCTTCGCGCAGGCGTCGAGGCCGGCAACGAGCCCGGCCGTACCTGAATGGGAGCCCGATCGCGGTCGAGCTCTGCGAGCTCCACCGTCGGCCCGCGCGGGCGACATGGGATAGTGTCGATCGCGGGTATGCCCCGGAGGTGGTCGAGACGTGCCGCGGCGGCGGTGATGGGCGGCGCGAGCCTGGTGCTCGCGAACGACCATGCCTCGGCGAACGATGACGTGCCCCGGCTCGAGCTCGACTACGCGGCGCCCGCGGAGTGTCCATCGCGAGCCGCCTTCGAAGCGCTGGTTCGCGCAAGGCTTCCGTCGAACGTCCCAGCGCGGATGACCGATGCTCGCCGGTTCGAAGTGCACATCGAGCGCATCGACAGCGGGCGCTACACGGGAAGACTCGACGTACACGGCTCCGCGTTCGAGCCGAACGTTCGCGAAATCGGAGCGGCCAGCTGCGCCGTGGTCGGCACGTCGCTCGCCGTCTTTCTCGCTCTCGCGCTGGATCCCGAGTCGGAGCCGGTCGATTCGACGAAGCCGGAGGAGCCTCCGCCCGTCGTCGAGCCTGCGGCGCCTCCGCCGGCAACGCGTCGCCCCGTCGCGCCCGGCGCGCGGCCCGTATCACCGCCGGCTGCTCGCTGGCTCTGGACGTCGGGCCTCAGGGCGACGCATCTCCGTGCTCCGGACGCTGCATGGGGCGCGCGTATCCACACGGAGATCGCGCGCGATCCTCGGCGTGGAGTCATCGCACCCGCGATGCGCATCTCCTGGGGATGGACTGCGTTTTCCGTTCCCGCAGCGCACGCTGGCATCGCCGACCTGCAGCTCCAGACTGCGCGCGTCGAAGCATGCGCGCGCATCAGGCTGCCTCGGGCGTTCGCGATCGCGCCCTGCGGTGCATTCGACATCGGCTACTTCTCGGGCGAAACGCCGGATCTCGCGTCGTCGCGCCGCGTGACGACGCCATGGCTCGCCGCAGGAGGCGTGGTTCGCGGGAGTTGGTCGCCGACGCCATGGATCGGCATCGAGATCGACGCCGCGCTCCTCGCACCGCCCGAGCGGACGAGCTTCGTCCTCGTCGATCCGTACCGGCTCGTCTACGAAGTACCCGCATTGCTCGTCGACGTGGGCCTCGGCGCCGGCGTCGTGGTTCGCTTCGAGTAGGCGTCTGCTATAGAGGCAACCGTCGTGCCCGTTCATTTAGGAAAATCCGTCGCGGGGGCGATCATTCCATCGCCCGGCGGGTTTCTCTTTCCTGGATGGCGGCTCAGGAAAGCATCGCGAGCGCGTTCGCCGGGACGATCGGCTTGAGCGCGCGAACAGCCGCCATGGCGAGCACGACGGACGTGCGGACGAAACTGCGTATCGAAAGGCTCGTCCGCGATCACCACGCATTCGTCTGGCGAAGCGCGCAGCGTCTCGGGGTGCGCGAAGCGGATCTCGACGACGTCGTCCAAGAAGTCTTTCTCGCCGCAGCCAAGAACATCGACGCCATCGAGCATGGTCGCGAGCGGGGCTACTTGTTCCGCTCGTGCATCTTCCTCTCCTCGCACGCGCGGCGAAGCCTGCAGCGACGGCGCGAAGTCGTCGACGAGGATCGCGTCAGCGAGGAGATCGACGTGCAGCCCAGCCCGGAGCAGGCGGCGGAGACGTCGCAAGCACGCGCACGTCTGCAGGCGATCCTCGAGCAGATGTCGCCGGACTTCCGCGCGGTCTTCGTGCTCTTCGAGCTCGAGGCGATGACGATGGCGGAGATCGCCGAGACGCTCGCGGTTCCGCCGGGAACTGTGGCGTCACGACTCCGCCGCGCGCGCGAGATCTTCGTCGCGCATGCAGCAGTGGCTCGGAGCGAACAGGGGGACGCATCGCGATGAAAAGGCTTCTCGATGAGTCGATCGCGCCCGAGATGCGCGACCTGCTCCGCTCCGCCGAGAAGGATGGGCCGCCCGCCCCCAAACAGCGGCAGGACCGCATCCTCGCGGCGATCGCGGGAGCGTCGGCTGCGGCGGCAGTCGCCGTGACTCGCGCAAGCACCATGCTCCGGGTCGCGAAGTGGACGGTCCCGGCTCTCGGCATCGTCGGCCTAGCGTGGGTCATCACGAGCTCGCGCACGTCCGAGAGTCCGCCCTCTGTTCCTCCCGAGCCGCCGGCGATGACGGCTCCAGCTGCGGATCGAGCGGCTGCACGCCCAGAGCCCCAGGCTCCGCCGCCGAGTGCGGCGATCCGTGTCGAAGATCTCCCGACCGTCGTGTCGGCGCGCCCCGTCCCGACGACTCCTCGTGCGCCCGAGCGCAGCGTGCCCTCTACCGAGGAGCCTTCGATCGACGCCGAGCTCGCCGCCATCGATGCGGCGCGGGGTGCGCTCACCGCCCAACGTGCCGGCGACGCGCTCGCGCGCGTGCTGCGCTACCGCGCGACATTCGCGACTCCGCACTTCGCCGACGAAGCGGACGCGATCGAGGTCCAGGCGCTCGCTGCGCTCGGCCGCACCGACGAAGCACGGGCGAAAGCGGAGACGTTCCTCGCCATGCGTCCGCGCTCGCCATACGCGCAGCGTGTCCGCGCAGCCGTCGGCATGAAGTGACGATCGCCGACGCGCGACGCGCGTTGGATCGCCAATCACTTCCGACGAAGTCGGCGCTCCGGGCGAGAGCAGACCGATGTCCAAAAAGCGAAGCTGCGGCTGGGCCCCGTTGTCCAGAAAGCGAACCTTCGTGCAGCGCGGTGGGGCGGATCGTTGAGACGCCCGAACGGCGCCGGTAATACGGCGTCCATGCGATCGATCCTCGTCGGCCTCTCGCTCGCAACCACGACCCTCTTCGTTAGTGCCACGGGCCGCGCGGCCACGCTCCTCGTGACGAACGACAACGACAGCGGCCCGGGGTCGTTGCGTGCCGCGATCACGGCGGCCAACCAGGCGGGCGGCGCGAACACGATCGACATGAGCGGTCTCAATGGCGCCGTCACGCTCGACTCACCGCTGCCGGTCCTCGCGAACGAGCTCACGATCGTCGGTCCCGTCGCCCAGCCGATCTTCGTTGGGCCTCTGCAGGGCGGCGGCACGAAGTTTCGCGTCTTCACCATCGGGCCAAACGCGAACGTCAGCATCTCGGGGATCTACGTCGGGTTCGGAGAGGACGTGACTGGCCTCGGCGGTGGCGGCGTCTACGTCGATGCCGGAGCGACCCTGAACCTCTCGAACAGCAAGGTGGCGAACAACGTAGCGAGCTTCGGGGGCGGCATCTTCGCCGTCACCGGGAGCACGCTGCGTCTCGAGAACTGCAACGTCCAAGACAACGCGTCGTCGAATGGGGCTGGCGGAGGCATCTTGGCGAAAGGCACGTTCACCGTGGAGCGATCGCGCATCACCTCGAACACCGCGCCCACCGGCGGCGGGATCGAGGTGCAGGGCAGCGGATCGATGACGGACACGGTCGTCAGCGAGAACCACGGAACGAGCGGCTCGGGCATCCACGTCGACGTGCAGGGATCGCTCGAGTGCGTCCGCTGCACCATCTCCAAGAACGACGGCGGGTTCGCCGCCCGCGCCGACGACGGCACGCTGAGCATCGTGGGCTCCACGCTCTCGGGCAACATCGGCGTCGCGGCGATCTACTTGCTGGGCAAGTCCGCGTCGTTCACGTCCGAGGGGAGCACGATCGTCGCCGACGGCGCTGGCACGAAGGCCTTCGTGATCCAGGGCGACCCGACGACCGCGGGCGCGGTCGCGAGCGTCCGAAACACGATCCTCGCCGGAACCGGGCCGCTGTGCTCGGTCCTCGGCTTCGCGACGCTCACCTCGCTCGGTCACAACCTCGCGCAGGACGCGACGTGCAAGCTCGGCCTCGCGAGCGACAAGCCGGGAGTCGATCCGATGCTCGGCCCGCTCGCCGACAACGGGGGCCCCACGCAGACGCACGCGCTGCTCACCGGCAGCCCGGCGATCGACAGCGGCGACAACACGGACGCGCCCACGACCGATCAGCGCGGCTACGCGCGCATCTACAATACGACGGTCGACATCGGCGCGTTCGAAGTGCAGCCGGCGCCGATCGTGGACGCCGGTGCGGACGCGGCAGACGGCGACGCGGGGGCGGAGGCCGGTGCCTCCGACGGCGGTCCGCACGTCGACGGCGGTCCGCACGTCGACGCGGGCTCGCGGGTCGACGCAGGGCTTCCGGTGCCGCCGCCCTCTGGTGCCGATGCGCCTGAGGCCGACGGCGGCGGTACGCCTGGAGGCTCGGAGGGTGGCTCGGACGGCGGGTGCAGCGCGTCGGCGACGTCTTCTGCGCCGACCGCGTGGCTCGGATCCGCGTTCGCGCTCGCGTTCGCGCTCGTCGCGGTACGGAGGCGTTCGGTTCGCCGCCTCCGCCGCGAGCGAGCTCGCGGCATCGAGCGCCGATCGCCGACGCGCGATGCGCATTACGAGCGAATGAAATGATCGTTGCTGGAAAGGCGTGGTGTCAGGCGCGTCGATCCATCGCGAGGACGACTGCACTCACGCGGTCACGCGAGCGATCAGGCGTGATCCTCCGTCGATCTCGACTCTCGTGCTCGCGTGACGGCGGAGGCGATGCGGCACGCGCAGTGCACACGTCGAGAGCATGCATCACCTCCCCCGCCCCCGCACCGGTTCCGCCGCTACCGCCCTCGGCCTCGTCATCACGGCGGCATCGATCGCCGCTTGTTCGAGCGCCGAACCACCGAAGAAGAGCGCTTCGGATTGGCAGTGCACGCGTGCCGACGTTCCGATGGGCGAGGTCGTGCGATGCACGTCGAGTCGTGGCGCGAGCGAAACGAACGAGCCCAGTGATCCGACGACGAGCCCGCCGTCGGATCAGGTCTTCGTGCGCTCGTACGGCGTTCCCGGCGATGACGGCAGCGGGAGCCCGTCCGGCGATGCCACGAGCGGCACGGACAGCAGCGGCGAGACCGAGAGCGGCGGAGAGAGCTCGACGCCCTACGAGTGCAAGACTGGTTCGAGCGACGCGGATTGTCCGAGCGACGCCTCGCCGCCGATCACGCCGTCGGACGGCGACAGCACGCCGGGACCCGACGAGTGCGCTCAGGTCCCCGACCTGCCGTATTGCGGCGGCTCGGCCGAAGCACCTCCGCCGGCCGACGAGTGGGATTGCGTGCAGGATGCAAATGGCAACAAGACGTGCCAGAGCGCGCCGAGCTGCGGGAAGGGCTCGCATCCGTCGGCGTGCGGCGCCTGCGTGCTCGACGGCGAGCCGGACGACTGCGTGCCGCCGTCCCAAGGAGGGTGCTGGGTGACGGGCGGCGGGTTCATCGTCGAGCCGAGCATCGTCCCGGGAGCGCCCGCCGACGGTCACGACAACTTCGGCGGCAACGCGAAGCAGATGAAGAACGGCACCATCCAGGGCCACTGGAACCACGTCGATCACGGCACGCAGAACCACGCGAAGGGCCGCCCCGAATACATCTATTGTCGTCACGTCGACGAGCCCGGCCCCGGTCAGCCCGGCGGCAAGAAGGGCTTCACGATGAATCAGATCTACTTCGGCGGACCGGCCGAATGGCGTTCGAACGGGGCGTGGTCCGATGGCTACTGGTTCGACGTCGTTGCCAAGGATCATGGCGAGCCAGGCAGTCAGCCGAGCCCGAAGAACGGCTTCATGGTCGACTCGTACCACTTCACGATCAGGAAGATGGACGACCCCGCGAAGAAGGTGTCCGGCCCGGTCGTCTACGAGGTGAAGGGCGGCCTCGTCGGAGGCAACATCCAGATGCATCCGCCGAACGGCGGCCATCCCGGCTTCCAGTCGCCGCTGCCCACGTGGGTCGGGCTCGAGCCCTGAAGCTCGCGTAGGACGGCGTCTTCGAGAGAGGCGTGACGGCGAGAGGCTGCGAAGCGTCGAAGCTCTGGTGATGCGATTCAGGTCTGCCCTGACTCGTTGATGGGATCTGCACGGCGCCGGGTCAGCTCTTTCCAGTGTTCAGCCGCAAGCTGATCGAACGCGAGAGCGCCGCGTGTTTTGGTCAACATTTGTTCGAGTTGCTATGCCCGTTGCATGCGGGCGGGCGACAACGTCGAGATCGGGGCGCTCCATGCGGGCTTCGACCGCCCCGTCGTTCGACGCCAGTTCGTGGGGCGCCAGAAAGAGTCGAGGCGCCTCTTCGACGCGGTCGCGCCCGTTCTGTCGGGCCGAGGGTCTCGAGCGGTCCTGATCGTCGCCCGCACCGGCGGCGGCAAGACCGCCTTCGTCAAGCACCTCACGCCCACGCTCGAGTCGCGTGGGGCGGTGGTGGCCCTTGGCAAGTTCGATCAGGTCGTCCGCGACACTCCTTATGCCGCGCTCGTCGATGCGCTTCGAGCGTGGCTCCGGCGCGCTTCCATGCAAGGGCCTCGGGAGTTCGAGCGGGTGCGGGACGCGTTGCAGCAGCGCCTGGGGGCATCGGCGCGCGTGCTCACCGGCCTCCTCCCGGAGCTCGCGCTGTTCCTCGGGCACCTCTCGGCCACGCCCACGCTCGCCATCCAGGAGGACCGCAACCGGTTCCAGTTCGCGGTCCTGGCTCTCCTTCGGGCGATGACGGATGGCGGCCGTGCTTGCCTCCTCTTCCTCGACGACCTTCAGTGGGCGGACGAGGCGACGCTCAATCTCATCGTTCGCATATGCCTCGACTCCGACCTCCCGCGCGTGGGATTCCTGCTGACCCATCGCGACGACGACGAATACGCGCTCGCGCGCACGTCGCTCGCGTTTCACCCGTTGGGCGGCGGCCCCCCCGTGCTGACGCGCATCGTGATCCCCGCGCTGTCGGCGGGCGACATCGCTGCCATGGTCGACTCTTCTCGGCATGGACCTCGTGGCCCAGACGCGGCGCGTGCGTTGCTCGCGAGGACCGGCGGCAATCCGCTGTTCGTCACCGAGCTCCTCCGGTGCGAATCGCTGTCCTGCTCTCTTTTCTCCCCCGATGGCGCGTCCGACGCGGGAGAAGAGATCGCCGGCCTTCTGCTTCGGCGCTTGCGGACTCTTGCTCCCGATCGCCAGGCGCTCCTGGGCGCCGGTGCGTTCATGGGCGCTCGCATCGACTCCGCGATCCTGGCCCAGGTCCTCGACCGCGACGAGTCGTCCGTGCGATCCGTGCTCGAGAGCGCAGCTTGTGATGCCATCTTGGTGCGCGAGGACGGGCGTTATCGCTTCGGTCATGACCGCCTCCAAGAGGCCGCCCTCGACTTGATCCCGACCTCGCATCGGCCGTCGCTCCACGCGCGCCTCGGCCAGCTCCTCGGTGAACGAGCGGTGCGCGGCGACGCAGCCGTCGCGTTCGACGCCGCGTATCACATGCACCTCGCGACGACGGGCGGCGATCGGCGCGAACACGAGCGCCTCCTCGGCGCCAGGGTCAACCTGCTCTGCGCCCGGCGCGCACGGCTCGCCGCCGCGGAGCGTTCCGCATTCGTGCATGCCTTCCGCGGGTGCGATCTCCTCGGCGAAACGGGGTGGGATACAGCCTACGAGCTCACGCTCGACCTCCACACCGAAGCGGCGTGCGCAGCGTTCGCCGTCGGCGAGACCGAGGCCTTTTCCCGGCTTGCGCAGCGTGTGAGGGAGCACGCGCGCAGCGCCGTCGACGAGCTTCCGATCCAGGAGGTCCTCGTGATAGCGCTCACCGGATCGAGCGACGTACCCGCAGCGTTCGATCTCGTCTGCGACGGCGCCCGCAAGCTCGGCGTCGGCTTGCCCCGCGAGCCCGGCGCGGAGGACGTGGTCACTGCCGATCGGAGGATCGAGCGCGCGCTCGCGACGATGACTCCGGAGTGGATCAAGACGGCCAAGCGTGTCGACGATCCGTCCGTCGTCGTTTTGCTCCGCCTGCTCGGGCTCGGTAACGCGGCGGCCTACACCGCGCGTCCGCGTTTTCTTCGAATGCTCGTCGGCCTCGAGCTCGATCTCTCGGCTCGCCATGGCTTCTCCGATGTCACGGCGCTGGCCCTCGCGTTCTGCGGCGCGCTCGACTGCGCCTCGCTGAATACGATGCGCCGCGGGATCCGGATTCGCGCGAGCGCCCTCGAGGCCGCCAAACGCGTCTCCGACGGAGCGACCCTCGCGCGAACCCTCGACATCGTCCATGGCATGACGTCCACCTGGACCGGGCCGCTCCGTGACGCCGTCGCCCCGCTCCTCGAGAACGCGCGGCTCGGGCTCGAGCACGGCACATTCGACTACGCCGGCTACAGCGCGCTCAAGGGCTGCTTCTTCGCTCTCCTCTCCGGGACGCCGCTCGACGAAATCGCGTCGCGGCTCGATGCGTGGCGCTGCACGTTCGACGAGCTCGGGCAATTCCTCGCGCACGCGTATCTGTCACGCGATCGCCAGGTAGTGGAGCGCCTTCGCAGACGAGCCGACACACACACCAGCGTCACCGCGGAGCTCGATGACGAAGCCGTCTGCTGGAGAAGCTACGACGCGCTCGATGATCATTACGGCGGCCTGTATCTCGCGGTCGGCAGGCTCCTCCTCGCCGCCGTGCTCGTGGACCCCGCGTCGGCGTTCGAGGCATCCGATCGACTCGCGCGGCACGCGGAAGGCGGATGCGGGCTGCCGCACTACGAGTTCGGGCGGTTCTACGCGGCCGTCTGCATGTGGGACGCGGCGTACGCCGGCCTGATGGAACGCGCCGACGCGATGGCACGGGTCGCGGAGATCCTGGCGGAAATCACGAAGTGCTCCGAGCTCGTCCCCGCGAACTTCGCGCACAAGAGCTGGCTGCTTCACGCCTTGCTCGCCGACCTGCGCGGCGACATGTCCGAAGCTCTCGAAATGTTCGATCGCGCGCTCGAAGGCGCGTGGTCGTCGGGCTACGTCCACGAGGCCGGGCTCGCCGGCGATCGCGCGAGCCGCGTGTGCGCTCGCGTCGGGCTGTGGGAGAAGGGCGACGCTTATCGCGCCCGCGCCGAAGAGGCGTGGACCGTCTGGGGAGCCCGCGCGCGGACGAGCTCGCGCGCAGGCTCGGACACGCTCGTGCCCGGCGCACTACCGACGCAGCGCGAGGTCGAGGCGGTCACGTCGGCGACCGACGAATCACACGCCGTCGCGTCGCTGATGCAAAGCGTGCCCCGCTGGCTCGGCGCGCCGCGCGCGTGGCTCGTCCGCGTGGGGGACGAGCTCGAGATCGTCGCCTCTGCGGAGGAGGATCGAGCGTGCTGCCATCTGGAAAGTCCGCGCCCGCTCGGCTCGGTCCCCTTGCTGGATCGTGCCGTGATCGCTCGCGCGGCCACCGCGGCCGCGACACACGCGCCGCCGTCGTTCTCGCCGGCAACCGGTGGGCTCTGCCTCCTCCCCCTCGTCTTCCAGGCACGGACCCACGGCGTCCTCGCCCTCAACCTCCCGCCCACGCCGGAGGTGGCGCCCCCCGCGGGCCTGATGGCCGCGACGTTCGCCTGCGCTCACGTTGCAGCCGTCATCGACGCAGCGCGGTTCCAGGCATCGCTGAGCCGGCAGGCGCGCGAGCGCGACCGGGCCGAGGAGGCACTCCGAAAGAACACCGCCCTTCTTCAGAACATCGTCGACGCAACCCAGGTCGTCATCTACGTCAAGGGCGTCGACGGCCATTACATGCTCGCGAATCGCGTGTTCAAGGCGCTATTCGACGCCGACGCGGTCGTGCTCGACAAAACTGATTTCGATATCTTCCCACGAGAAGTCGCCCAACTAATGCAAACCAACGACCTCGAGGTGCTCCGGTCGCGCGAGCCGCTCGAGCGCCTGGAGGTCGTGCCGGTGCGCGGCGAATCGCGCACGTATCTCTCCGTCAAGGTTCCTCTGCTGTCAGAGGACGGGACCCCGTTCGCCGTCTGCGGCTTGTCGACGGACATCACCGAGCTCAGGCGCACGGAGGACGCGCTGCGAGAGAGCGAACAGCGGCTGATGCTGGCAGCCGTCTCGGCAAAGCTCGGGATATGGGATCTCGATATTCAAAATAACCGCATGACTTGGGACGATCGAATGTTCTGCCTTTATGGCATCGACGAGAAGCCCGCGGCGTATGACGTCGGGATCTGGCGGAAGAACATGCATCCGGACGATGCAGCTCGTACCTGGGAGGAGTACGAAGCCGCGCTGCGCGGCGAGAGATCGTTTGATACCGAATTCCGCGTCAGGCATCCGGACGGGACGGTGAAGTTCATCAAGGCCGACGGACTCGTCATCCGGAATGCGGACGGCGAGCCGGTTCGCATGATCGGCATCAACCGCGACATCACCGAGAAACGACAGCTCGAGGAGCGTCGCCGTCGCCTCGCCGAAAGGGTGGAGGAAGAGCAGCATTGGCTCGAGGCGGTCCTCGACCGGACGCCCATCCCGCTCGTGCTCGCCGAGCGCGAGAGCGGCCGCGTGGCGTTCGCGAACCGTGCGGCGAATGCGATGGCGGGTGGGACGTTCCCTCGCGCGCTCACGCGGGAGGAGGGGGCCTCCCAGGATTATCACGTGACCGACGAGCACGATCACGAGCTGCCCGTCGACCAGTGGCCCGCAGCACGCGCGGCGCGCGGCGAGAAGGTCGAAGCCCAGATGATCGTGCTTCATACGCCCGCTGGCCGGTTCCCCATGCTCGCGAGCGGCGAGACACTGCCGCCGACGAGGGATCACCCGGCCACCTTCGTCCTCGCCTTGCAGGACGTGAGCGAGCTCGTCCGCGCCATCCGCGCCCGTGACGAGTTCCTTTCGATCGCTTCGCACGAGCTGAAGACGCCGCTGACCTCCCTGAAGTTGCAGGTCCAGCTCCGCGAGCGGGCGCTCGCGAAGGGCGCCCCCCTTCCAGGCTTCACGCCGGAAGCGCTCGTGCGGACGCTGGCGAACGACGTGCGCCAGGTGGACAGGCTGACGCGTCTCGTCGACGACATCCTCGATGTCTCGCGGATCTCCTCGGGGCGCTTCTCGCTCGCGATCGGCGAGCCCGTGGATCTCGTGGCGCTGGTGCGCGATGTGCTCGAGCGCTCCTCCGCCGCGCTCGACGCCGCGCTGTGTTCGGTCACGGTGGATACGCCCGCGACGGTCGCCGGCCTCTGGGACCGCGGGCGCATCGAGCAGGTGGTGCTCAACCTGCTCACGAATGCCTGGAAGTACGGACGCGGCAAGCCGATCCACGTGTCGGTGCGCGCGTTCGAGGACCGAGCCGTGGTCGCGGTCCGCGACGAGGGCGTCGGGGTCTCGCCCGTCGATCAAAAGCGGATTTTCCAGGTCTTCGAGCGCGCGATCTCGAAGAACGAGGTGAGCGGGCTGGGGCTCGGGCTCTACATCGCGCACCGCATCGTGGAAGCGCACGGCGGCGCGATCCGCGTCGACAGCGAGCTCGGGAAAGGCGCGACATTCACCGTGGAGCTTCCCTTGGAGGCGAAAGTTGGCGGAGGCGGACGATGAACAACACCATCTTGGTCGTCGAGGACGACGAGGACATCGTCGAGAACATCCAATTGGTTCTCGAGATCGAAGGCTATCGGGTGGACATCGCAACGAACGGCCGCGCAGCGCTCGAGGTACTGAACCGTGCAGACCCTCTGCCGTGCGTCATCCTGCTCGACCTGATGATGCCGGTGATGAGCGGCGCCGAGTTCCGCGATGCCCAGCTCGCCGACCCTCGCATCGCGGCGACGCCCGTCGTGCTCATGACGGCCGACGGCTGCCTCGTGGAGAAAACGACGCGGTTCGGAGCCGCCGGCGCAATCCGTAAGCCGTTCGAGATCGCTGAGCTGCTCGGCGTGGTCAAGCGCTTCGCGCACTGATGGACGCCCCGTGTGTCAGGGCTCGATCGTTGCCGTTCCCGCATAGTGCGATGGGGGCGGCGTTCGTCATCGCATGTGTTCCGTTCCTCCGCGCGATCGGCAGAGCTATCGACGTCATGCGTCATGTCAGATCGGCGATGCATTCTCGGCAAAGAGAGGCCAGTATCCGCGATTCGTTTCGCCGATGGATCGCCCTCTACCCCTTGGCCAACTCCTCGTCCGATGCGGTGTGCTCTCCGAGAGCACGCTCGCGGAGGTGCTCGAGCTCCAAAAGTCAGCGCGCCGGCGGCTCGGCGATCTCCTTGCGGAACGAAACCTCGTTCCGCCCCGGCAACTCGCCCAGATCATCTCGTATCAGCTGAGCTGCCCCTGGCTTTCGCTCAACAACGTCGAGATACCGCGAGCCCTCATCGAGCTCGTTCCGCGCGAGATCGCGATCGCCCATACGCTCGTCCCCGTGCACCTCCGCGAAGCGGACGGCCATCGATCTCTTTACGTCGCGATGCACGATCCGACCGACGGCGCCGCTCTCGCCGAATGCGCTCGCGCGGCGAGGATGACGGTGAAGCCCATGGTCGCGATCACCTACGAAATTCGTCAGGCGCTCGCGCGCTACTACGGCGCGCCGTTGCCGTCGCTGACCACCGCGCCCGTTCCGCTCCAGGCCGTTCGGGCGCCGGAGCCGCCCGGAGTGGGCGAGCCAGCGCTCCTCCGGAT
>JAEXCN010000141.1 GCA_023402175.1 Pseudomonadota bacterium
CCTGGACGAAGTGGAACGCGCGCGAGAAGAGGCGTGCCGTCTGGTCGAGGTCGATGATGTGGATGCCGTTGCGCGCGCCGTAGATGAACGGCCGCATCTTCGGGTTCCAGCGCTTCGTCTGGTGTCCGAAGTGGACGCCCGCGTCGAGGAGCGAGCGGAGGGGCAACGGGAAATCGTTCTTGAGCTGCGGAACTTCGGTCTGAGCCATGATGCGCTATGCCTTTCGGTTGGGCCTCCGCTCCCCTCCGTGACCAGCGACCTCGTTCAGAGACCGCACCGGGCCAGCGGTGTTGCGCGTGGGGAGCGTGTGGATTGTTGCGGTTTTCCCCGGCCAGAATTCGACCGGGCCGCGCATCTTATCCACGGCCGCTGAGCCGTCAAGCCAAGCCGCACCGGACGTTCAGGGGCCGCCTGGCCGAGCGGACCTCGTCCTTGCGGAGCGCTGTGTTCCAGGGCATAGCTCCGGCCCCATCGTGAAGACCGCCAAGCACATCCTCGGAGCCCGAGGGGTCTCGTGAAGCTCACGATCCCGGGGCTCGTTCTCACGTCGATCGGCGCGCTCGCCCTGCCCGTCGCGTTAGCGGCGTGTCCGGGGCCGAAGATGCCGAGCGGTCCGCCGCCCGAGTACGAACAGCCGCCGCCGCCGTCGTGGCTCGGCGACGCTGCGGCCGCACCGGGTGAGCCGGCGGCTCCGGCCCCCGAGCACGACGGCGGGCTGCCCTCGTCGTAGTCGTCGCGGCCCTCACGAAAGCTCGCAAGGCAGTCTGCCGGCGGTCCGAGGTCGCACGTTTCCCTCCGAGCACGTCCGGCCCGGCGACCATGCTAGGTTCGCCGTGTCATGGACCGCGCACAGATCCGGCACGTCGCCGAGCTCGCCGAGCTCGAGCTGACCGACGAGGAAGAAGAGCGGCTGGCGGCCGAGATCGGACGCATCGTCGCTTACGTCCACGAGCTCGACGCGATCGACACGAAGGACGTCCCGCCAACGGCGCATGTCATGGCCGAGACTCCTCCGCTCCGCGAGGACGAACCTCAGCCCGGGCTCAGCCATGATGACGCGCTCGCCGGTGCGCCGCGCGCCGCTCACGGCGGTTTCGAAGTCCCGACCTTCGTGGAGTGATCATGGAAACCGTCGCCGCCATCGCCGAGAGCGTTCGCAAGGGAGAGAAGCGCGCCGTCGAGGTCGCCGAGACCGCGCTCGAGCGCATCGCCGCGCGTGACGGCTCCCTTCACGCGTTCCTCGCCGTCGCAAAAGAAGAGCTGCTCGCGCAGGCCCGTGCGGTCGACGAGAAGCGCGCGCGCGGCGAAGCGCTCGGGCCGCTCGCGGGTGTCCCCGTCGCGCTGAAAGATGCACTCTGCACGCGTGACGTTCCGACGACGTCCGGATCGAAGATCCTCGAACGATGGATCCCGCCCTACGACGCGACCGTCGTCGCGCGCCTTCGCGCGGCCGATGCGCTCATCCCCGGCAAGACGAACCTCGACGAGTTCGCGATGGGCTCGTCCACGGAGAGCTCGGCGTACGGCGTCACGCGTAACCCCGTCGACGAGACGCGCACGCCTGGCGGCTCGTCGGGTGGAAGTGCCGTCGCCGTCGCCGCGGGGATGTCCCCGGCCTCGCTCGGCAGCGACACCGGCGGTTCGATCCGTCAGCCCGCCGCGTTCACCGGAGTCGTCGGCCTCAAGCCGACGTATGGGCGCGTCTCGCGCTTCGGTCTCGTCGCCTTTGCTTCGAGCCTCGATCAGATCGGGCCGTTCGCGAGCGACGTGCGCGGCGCAGCGCGCGTGCTGTCGGTCATCGCCGGGCACGATCCGAAGGACATGACGTCGCTCACGGCGCCGCTCGCCGACTATGAGGGCGCATGCGGCGCGAGCGTGCGCGGTCTCCGGCTCGGCTTGCCGGAGGAGTACTTCGCCGAAGGCCTCGATCCCGAGGTCGAGGCGAGCATCCGCGCGGCGATCAAGGAGCTCGAGGCCGACGGCTGCACGGTGAAGCCGGTCAAGCTCCCGCACACGCGTCACGCGGTCGCGACCTATTACGTCGTCGCGACGGCAGAGGCGTCGAGCAACCTCGCGCGCTTCGACGGTGTCCGTTACGGGCTTCGCGTCGAGCCGAAGACCGCCAGCGGCAAGGCGCAGGGCTCGGCGCTCCGCGCGATGTACGGCGCGACGCGCGACGCGGGCTTCGGGCCGGAAGTGAAGCGACGCATCCTGCTCGGCACGTTCGTGCTGTCCGCCGGCTACTACGATGCCTACTACCTGAAGGCGCAGAAGGTCCGGACGCTCGTCCGGCGCGACTTCGAGGCCGCGTTCGCCGACGTCGACGCGATCGTGTGTCCGACTGCGCCGATGCCTGCATTCAAGCTCGGCGAGAAGACGAGCGACCCGCTGTCGATGTACCTCACGGACGTCTACACGCTGCCGGCGAGCCTCGCGGGGCTGCCGGCGATCAGCGTTCCGTGCGCTCCGACGAAAGCGGGATTGCCCGTCGGGCTCCAGATCATCGGACGGCCGCTCGACGAGACGACCGTGCTCTCGATCGCGTCGGCATCGGAGGCGAAGCGCCGTTGATCGTCGTCGAAGCACTCTCCGAGGCCAACCTTCCAAAGCTCCGTGCGCTGTTCGAGGCCTCTCACAACACCTGTTTCTGCCGGTATTGGCACTTCGTCGGAACGAAGAACGACTGGCTCGATCGGTGCGCCAACCGACCCGACGAGAACGCAGCCGAGCTCGAGGCCGCGGTTCGCGCCGGGGATCCGGGCGCGCGTGGCCTCGTCGCTCTCGAAGAAGAGGGCGTCGCGATCGGCTGGATGAAGCTCACGCCGCGGAGCGCGGTCCCGAAGCTCCGCGCGCTTCCGGTCTACCGCGGGATCGATCTCGGGGACGAGGCCACGACCTACAGCATCGGCTGCTTCCTCGTCCTGCCCGATGCGCGCGGACGCGGCGTCGCGCGCGCGCTCGTCGAGGCGGCTCCTCGATTCGCGAAAGCGTGGGGGGCCCGAGCCGTCGAGGCGTACCCACGTCGATCGACCGAGCCGCTCCACGACGAGGAAGCCTGGCAGGGCCCGGAGAGAGTCTTCGTGGAGAACGGGTTCGAGGCGAAAGTGGATGCCGCCCCCTACCCCGTCTACCGCAAGGACGTCTGACGCCCGCTCCCTCACTGTTGTTTCTGTAGACCGCATGCTCCTGTAGACTCAGCCACGGTGGATTCGAGTCTGCCGGTGCTCGTATCGAGGCTGTCGGACCGACGAGCGCTCACGCGTCTCGTTCGAGCCGCGCTTCGGCACGAGGTGGCGCAAGTAGAGCTGACGCACGGTCCGCAGAAGGCGGAGGCGCACACGCTCGATCTCCACGTCGCCGGCCAGCCGCCGCTCGCGCTGCTCGCCGAGCCCGCAGGTGCGCCGCAGAACGGACAGTTCCCGCTGCGCCTGAGGCCGCTGTACCGCGCGCAGGCCGCTCAGCTCTATGCCCTTCTCGAAGCGGAGAACGTGTCGCTCGACGCGCCTCCGCCCGATACGTCTCCGGTCCCCACGCCGAAGCCGGAGACGCCTGCGCCCGACACGATCGCGAGCTTCACACGCACGCAGATCATCGAGCCCGACGTCGGGATGGCATCCGCCGGACGCAAGCCGCAACCGTCCGTCGTCGACATCTCTCCTCTTACGCGCGCGATGTCGGGCGCGGCGCCCCCCATCGCGGTTCCGCCGACGCAAGGAACGCAGGGCTCGCGCGCTGACGCGCAGCAGCGCTCCGCGGCGGCGCCGCCGACCGCTGCGCATTCCGATCCGCGCCGGACGACGCCGAGCGCTACCTGGGACCCGAGCGCGATCGACCGCGCCGAGAGCGCGCGGCGACGCTCGCCGAAGGTCGAGCACCTGCCCTCCGTCATCATCGAGACGGATCCACCACCGCGCGTGGACGAAGGCGCATTCGCGGAGGACGCATCGCTCAGCGTGAGCGTCGTCTTCGAGCCGGACGACATGCCGGCCGCCGTGAAAGCGATGACCGCCGCGGCTGCCGCTACGCCTGCTCGCGCTGCAGAGACGAGCGACGAATTCCCCGCGGACTTCGAGGAGCCGAGTCTCAGCGTGAGCGTCGTCTTCGAGCCGGACGACGTGCGTGCGGGTCTCCTTGTCGGGATCCCTTCTCCTCTCGGTGCGCCCCCGTCTGCCGACGTCGCAGGGAGGACCAACGATGCTGCGCCGGAGGCGCGTGCGGAGCCCGCGAGCGCCGTCGCGGCGACCGTCGGCGACGCACGACTCGCGGACGACCGTGCGGATCGAGCCGCAGAGGCCGGAGCGCCGGTGGAAGAAGCAGCCGACGCCTTCTTCGACGACGCGCTCGCGAACTTTCCTGCCGCGACGTTCACCGAGGACCCCGGCACCGACACGACGTCGATCACGCCGCCCGACAGCGCGCGACCGACATCGGACTCGTTCGTCGACGTCGGCGTGGACGAGGTCGAGTTGCTCGACAACGCCGCGGCCGGCGACATCGACGAAGACGGCCTGGTCGCCGTCCCGCCGCTCGTGGAGGACGACGACGACGAGGACGACGCGACGTTGATCCGCGTCCCGAGCGCGCAGGCGCGCCCGCGCTCGTCGCCGCCGGCGCGCATCGTGCGCCCGGAGGCGCGCGACAAAGAAGAGCTCACGCCGACGCAGCAGACCAACCTCGGTACGAAGCCGGCGAAGACGGCGACCGGCGGCGGCCGCAAGAAGAAGAGCACTCGCCGAAAGGCGAAGGAAACGGAGGCGCCGAAGCACACCACGCTCGCGCGCGAGGACCGACACCCATCGCCGGTGCCGGCGGACGACGAGGAAGACACCGCCGCCCTCCTCAAGGCGCCAGTCGCCCCTCCGCCGGCGATCGCGAAAGAAGACGACGTCGCGCCGAGCAGCCGTTCGCGGGGCGTGCACGACCCGGCGATCGGTCGGCGCATCGCAGACGGCAAATACGTGATCGAGTCGCTCATCGGCAGCGGCGCTGCGGGTGCCGTGTATCGCGCGACGCATCGCGAGCTCCGCCGCACGGTCGCGATCAAGATCCTCCACCCGCACTACCAGCAGGACCCGCAGTTCATGACGAGCTTCCGCGGCGAGGCGCTCGCCGCGAGCCAGCTCGATCATCCGAACGTGATGCGCGTCCTCGACTTCGATCAGGAGCCGGACGGGCTCATCTACATCGTCATGGAGTACCTCTCGGGGCGGACGCTCCAGAGTCTCCTCGACGAGGAGCGGCGTCTGCCGGCGGAGCGCGCCGTCGAGATCATGATCCAGGTCTGCGCAGCACTCAGCGTCGCGCACGACCACGGCATCATCCATCGCGACATCAAGCCGGACAACATCATGCTCGTCCCGAGTCGCAACGACGAGGGAACGACGTTCGAGCTCGTGAAGGTCTGTGACTTCGGCATCGCCGCGCTCCAGAACCCGCGCGCAGAGGACGCCGATCTCGCCGCGACCGAGCACGTCATCGCGGGGACGCCGGAGTACATGTCACCCGAGCAAGCGCGCGGGATCGACATCGACGCGCGTTCGGACGTCTACGCGTGCGGCATCTGCCTCTACGAGCTCGTGACCGGGCGGCCGCCGTTCCTCGGCGAGAACCCCGCCGAGATCCTCGTCAAGCAGCTCGAGGAGACGCCGAAGGCTCCGTCGCAGATCCTGAAAGGCCTCGACCCGCTGCTCGAGGAGGTGATCCTCCGCGCGATCCAGAAAGATCCCGAGAATCGCCACCAGTCCGCGCGCGAGCTCCGTGTCGAGCTGAAGGAGCTCATCGATCCGGGCGACGGCTATGCGGACGACGACGAAGACGAGCGCTCGATCGTCGAGAACGTCCCCGTGCTCGACGATCCCGCCTCCGGGTTCCCGGGCTTCTTCATCGCGTTCTCGAGCGCGATCTTGCGCTTCGGGCGCTTCGAGCGCGGGCATCACGAAGCCGCACAGGCGATGAAGGAGCTGCAGAAGGCGCTCCGGAGCGCGCTCCGCGGACGAAGCGAGCTCACGTTCGGTCGCCGCGACGACGTCGCTCAAAAGGCGATCAGCTTCGTCGTGATGACGGGGACGGCCGAGATCGTCGACCTCCGGCGACTGCTCGGCTCGCAGCTCTACGGCAGCTTCGGCGAGCCGTTCACCCAGGAGCTGGTGAAGAAGGGCATCGCGTCGCTCACCCTTCGTGAGGGCATTCCCGACACCGAGCTGCAATACCTCATCGAGATGTTCCTCGGACCGTACGCGGGCGAGGACCTCCGCAAAGAGCTCCTCTCGAAGCCCCTGCGCTCCGTGTCGGTGCTCTTCGTGAGCGACGTCATCGGCCGCAACCGGAAGCTGTCGTGGAAGGTCGGCCTCGGGGCATCACGCCTCGCCCGCGATCTGCGTGCACTCTGCAATGTTCGCGGCATCAGCCTGAAGAAGATGCGCGAGACCCGCGACGAGCTCATCGGCGGCGTCGCGCGCCTGCTCACGCGCGGCGATGAGGTGAAGCAGTTCATCTTCAACTCCGATCTCGTCGACGAGGCGGTCGCGAACCTCCGTGGCTTCTCGTCGTTCAAGGTCGCGCCGCTCGTCGTCGAGCGTGTGCTCCACGACTCGTGCGCCGAGACGGCGGCGATCCTCCTCAGCGACTTCGACAGCGGCGACGGTGAAGAGGAGAAGGTCGGCCCCCTCCTTCCCCTCTTCGCACACCGCCTCGTGACCGAGCGCTCGCCGAAGTCCGACGCGGTCGTCGCCGAGTTCTACCGGCGCAAGATCCTGACCGAGGACGAGATGCCTCGGGACCTCAAGGAATCGATCCGCGCGCAGACGCTCGCCGACGCGCTCGTCCGCGAGCCGTCGCAGTTCTTGCTCACGCTCGACGCCATCGGAGACCCCGAGACGTACGCGCACGAGCTCGGGACGCTCGAGGCAGCGATGGCGACGCTCGCGCGGCGCGCGGAGGCTGTCGCGCTGCTCGCCGTCATGAGCACGCTGGCTCGGCACGCGAAGGGCTCCGGAAAGCCCGGGCCGAGGGAGAACGCGGCGCTCCGTACGATGAAGTCGATGATCGACAAGCAGCGGCTCCTGCCGATCGCGACGGCGCTGCTCGTCGGTCCGCCCCACCAGCGCGAGGCCGCGCGACAGCTCATCGTCATCGCCGGCTCGGTCGGCGCCGCGGCGCTCTACAATGCGCGGGAGCAGACGCTCGATCCAGCCGCCCGCCCGATGTTCGTGCAGGTGCTGCGCGAAGCCGGCCCCGCAGGCTGGACGCTCCTCTCTCAGGTGCTGCCGCAGATGGAGGTCCGAGACGACGCCGAGCTCGCGCTCGTCGAGGACCTCTTGCGCTCCGTCCCCGATCGCGCCGATCCGGTGCTCGGCGAAGCCGTCGCGAAGTTCCTCGCGCATCCGCTCCTCCGCCCGACGGCGCTCGCCGCGATCGTGCCGCTGTGGGGCGAGCGCGCGCGGAAGCCGCTCGTCGATGCGCTCGAATACGCCGAAGAGCCGACGCGCATCGTCGCCCTGAACGAGCTGCGCCGCCTCCGCGCGATCGACGAATACGTCGTCTCCGTCATCGAGCGGCTCCTCACGATGCGCGGGAGCGCGGGCGAGGAGCTCCGGGCCTCGGCCGCAGCCGCCCTCGCCGACGTCGCCGCGCCGTTGCGAGCTCGCGCGGTGCAGCTCTTGTCGAAGGCGGTCGAAGGCAAGCGCGGCTTCGTCGCGATGCTCCGCGGGAGCGACAACAACGACGAGAGCGTCGTCGTCATGGAGGCGATGGGCCGCGCGCTCGTCGCGCTCGACCGCACCGAAGGCGTCCGTGCTCTCAAGGCCCGCCTGTCGCGCTCCGAAGGCGTGATGAAGCAGCGGCTGACGGCCGTTCTGCAGAGCGTGTAGCTGGCGAACCGACGCTCGGGCCCTGCGCCGACGAGGCAGGTTACGGCGTCACGTTCCGAGCGGCGGGACCGCCGTGAACGCGGTCCAGCGTACCGACCGAAGCAGATCGCACGAGAGCGCGCAGAAGAGCGCGCGATACGTCTCCTCGCGCGTCGCGAAGCGCCGTGACGAGCGAGCGATGTCGGCGATCGAAGTCCGGGCCTTGATGCTCTTGATCACGTGCTCTTCGGCATCGGAGAAGCGGAATGCCTCGACGCGCACCGGCAGCGGGACGACCGGCTCGATGAAGTCCTCCTCGAGCGGCGAGAGCATCGCCTCGAGCTCTTCCTGCGAGTACGCGTCGCGAACGCCGCGCAGGACCAGCTCGAATGGGTCGAATCCAAGCGGGAACGTCTCCTCGTGCGAGCGCGCGCCGCGCACGAACGCGATCTCGCCCTTCCGCCACTGGAAGACCTCGAGGTAACGCTCCTGCATCTGCTGCTGGATCGCCCGGAACAGCTCGATGGGCCGCAGCACGCCGAGCCCGCACAGCGCATCGCCCAGACGGCCGTTGAACCGCGGGAGCATCGCGAGCGCCATCTCCACTTCCATGCGCAGGACCTGCCCGCGGCCGACGAGATGCTCTCCGAAGAGCTCGCGCTTGTCGGTCGAGACGACGAACTCCGGGACGCCCTCGACGAGGTAGATCTTCTTCTTGCGCGGGCCGTCGCGGAAGTAGAGCGCGCCGGTCTCACGATGCAGGGCGAGCTGGAAGAGCCGCGTCGGAAGAAGGACGCGATCGATCAGCGCGACCGAGTTCTGAGCTGTGAAGACGCCGTCGTCCCAGCGGAGCGCCGGGCTGTTCACGAAGCGCGCGAGCTCGCTGTAGCTCGCGGCATCGCGGAACGGCGAGGTCTCGCGCGAGATGAGCGCGCGGTGATCGATGCCGCCTGTGACGAAGAGCTCGACGAGCCGCGGGTAGCTCAAGGGGCCGAGCGTCGGCCCGCCCGGCATCTTCGCGCGGTAGATCGCCGGCGAGACGTCGCGCGCTTCACCGCCGTTCGGCGGAAGAGCAGACGACTTCGGCGGAGGCCGAGAGGGCGGCGACGTCGCACGGTTCGCCGGCGGTGCGGACAGGTTCGCCGTCTGCCGCGTACCGGTCTCGTCCTGCGGCTCGTCGCCGTCGCCGCGGGCCCTCGGCGCGAGACCGAGGCGCTCGATCCAGCTCGCGAGCTTTCCCGGTCCGACGTGCAGCCGGCGCCGGCGGAGCACCTCCTCGATCGCCTCGGCGAAGGCCGCCGCGCTCGGGTAACGGAGCGCGCGATCGCGGGCCATCGCCCGGATCAGGATGGCCTTCACGTCGTCGGGGACGCGCGAGCCGGCGCGGTCGATCACTTGCAGATCGGCGTCGCGGATCCGCATCAGCACGTCGATCTCGCTCGGCCCCGAGAAAAGCGGCCGAAGCATCACGAGCTCGGCGAGCACGATCGCGGTCGTGAACAGATCGCTTCGCGCGTCGAGCTCCTTGCCGACGACCTGCTCGGGAGACATGTACCCGAGCTTGCCCTTGAGCTGACCGGCATCGGTGCGCCGCTCGATTTCGGCCGCACGCGCGATGCCGAAGTCCGTCAGCTTCACGGCGCCGGATCGATCGATGAGGACGTTTCCGGGAGAGACGTCACGGTGGACGAGGTCGAGCGAGTTGCCTTCGTCGTCGCGCGCGTTGTGCGCGTAGTCGAGGCCGCGGAGGACGCTGAGGGCGATGTAGAGGGCCGCCTCGAGCGGGACCTCTTCTCCCCTCGCCGCCGCGGCGCGAACCAGGCGAGCCGCCGTGGTCCCGTCGACGTACTCCATCGCCATGTACAGCTCGCCGTCGTGCTCACCGAAGTCGAACACCTGGACGATGTTCGGGTGGGCCAGGCGGGCACAGACGCGGGCCTCGTCGATGAACATCGCAACGAAGTCGGCGTCCTGCGCGAGCTGGGGCAAGATGCGCTTGACGGCGACGACCTTCTGGAAGCCGTGCGGACCGCCGCGGCGCGCGAGGTACACTTCGGCCATCCCCCCTGTGGCGATTCGTTGAATCAGCTCGTAGGGGCCGAGCATGAGCGGGGCCGGATGGATCGACGCGCTCATCGGCGGTAGAAGCGTACCCTATGGTCCTGCCCAAGCGTAAGGAGACATCGTCGTCCTCTACGCCGCTTGTCTCCTCCGCGGGCCGCCCAGCGGCCACGCTTGTCTCTTCCGCGGGCCGCTCGACGGCCACGCTTGTTTCTTCCGCCGCGGGCGGAAGCTCCACGCTCATGGGCAAAAAGTCGGGCCCCAAGGTCGTGGTCGTCACGGGAGCGGCCTCTTTCCTGGGCGCAAACCTCGTCGGCCTCCTCGAAGAAGATCCGCGCGTGGCGAGGATCGTCGCCATCGATGTCAAGCCCCCTGGTACGGCTCAGCGAAAGACGCGCTTCTACGAGGTGGACTTCACCGGGGTCTCCGCAGATGCGCGCATCTCCGAGATCCTGACGGCGGAGCGAGCGGACACGCTCGTGCACCTCGCGTTCATGTCGTCGCCCACGCACGCGACGGCGCACGCGCACGAGCTCGAGAGCGTGGGCACACGTCACGTGCTCGTCGCCGCTCGCCAGGCCGCCGTTCGCAAGGTCGTGATGTGGTCGCAGACGCTGCTCTACGGCGCGCATCCGTCGAACCCGAACTTCCTCACGGAGAAACATCCGCTCCGCGCGCCCGTGAAAGAGCCTTGGTTCGCCGACAAGATCGAGGCGGAGAACGAGGTCGCACGGTTCGCAGAGCAGAACCCGAGCGCCGTCGTGACCGTGCTCCGGACCGCGCCGATCCTCGGGCCGACCGTGCACAACTTCCTCACGCGGTATCTCGCGCGTCGCGTCGTCCCGACGGCGATGGGCTTCGATCCTCTCGTGCAGTTCCTCCACGAGGTCGACGCCATCGCCGCGTTCAAGCTGGCGATCGATCGCGATCACCCGGGCACCTACAACGTCGTCGGCGACGGAGTGCTGCCGCTCTCGACCGTCGTCAAGCTCGCCGGTCGTCTCGCCGTGCCGCTGCCGCATCCAGTTGCGCGCCGCATGGGCGCGGTGCTGTGGCTCGCGCAGATCGTCGAAGCTCCGCCGAGCTTCTTGCACTATCTCCGCTTTCTCTGCGTCGCCGATGGCAGCAAGGCGCGCGACCAGCTCGGGTTTCGCCCGGCCTACACGACGCGCGAAGCGGTGCTCGACTTCACGAGCGCGCAGCGGCTCCGCGACGTCAAGCTCCTGCACGAGGCGGTGTCATGAAGACCAAGCGACCCGACACGAGAAAGGCGCCCTCTCCGAAGATGCCGTCGGCAAAGGCGCGGACCAAGGTCCGGCGCGAGCTCGGATCGAGCGTGCTCGCCGGGGCGCGACCCGCGCACGAACGCGCGGAAAAGCCGGCCGCGGCGAAGGAAGCTCCTCGCCCGGAGCCCGCGCGTAAGAAGCCTTCGGCTGTGCCGGCGGCGATCGCGAAGGACCTCGACGAGGCACCGACGACGACGATGTTGCCGAAGGACGCGGAGCGTTCGCCCGAGCCGCGGTCTACGCGGCCTCCGCGACGCCTCGAGGACGACGGCGATGGGCACGCACGCGCGCCTGCGGTCGTCGCGCAGATCCGTGAGCTCGAAGCGCAGCTCGATCGGCTGATCGACGAGGCCTCGCGCGGTGACGTCTCGTCGCTCGCCGAAGACGACGACGAGGACGCTGCAGAAGATCTCGAGGTGACGCGCGCCCTCCCGCCGGAGATGACGGCGCATCTCGATCCATCGAGCTCGGAAGACGACGATCCCGACGGCGTGAACGAGACGCGAGAGGTCGACATCGCGCGCGTTCCCCCGCCGCGACCGAGCTACCCTCCGCCGCGACCGAGCTCGCCGGACCGCCTCTCGGGCTCGTCGCTCGGGAGCGAGGCGACCGTCTTCGACACCGCGCGCGAGCTCCTCTCGACCGACTTCTATCTGCGCAAGTGGGGTCGCCTCGCGATGCGCGGGCGCTCGGAGGAGGTCGACGACTTCGGCTTCGACCCGATCTACGACCAGAAGGCGCGCACGGTCCTCGAGTTCCTCTACACGCGCTACTTCCGCGTGGAGACGACCGGGATCGAGCGCGTGCCGGCACGCGGCCGCTGCCTGCTCGTCGCGAACCACTCCGGCACGCTTCCCCTCGACGGCGTCATGATCAAGACGGCCGTGAAGCTCGAGCACCCGGCGCCGCGCGACGTGCGCTGGCTGACGGAGGACTTCATCTATCACATGCCGTATCTCGGCTCGATGATGAACCGACTCGGTGCGGTGCGCGCGTGCCAGGAGAACGCGCAGCGGCTGCTCGAGAAGGAGCAGCTCTGCGCGGTGTTCCCCGAGGGCGTGAAGGGCATCGGAAAGTTGTTCGGCGAGCGCTACCGACTCCAGCGCTTCGGGCGCGGAGGATTCATCAAGCTCTGTCTGCGCACGAACACGCCGATCGTCCCGGTCGCCGTCGTCGGCGCGGAGGAGACCAACCCGCTGCTCTTCAAGATCGAGTACCTCGCGAAGGCGCTCGGGCTGCCGTACGTGCCGGTGACGCCGACGTTCCCGGCGCTCGGGCCGCTCGGTCTCTTGCCTGCGCCGACGAAGTGGCAGATCCATTTCGGTGAGCCGATCGACTTCGCCGGACACGGCAGTGACGCGGCGGACGACGAGATCCTCGTCGGCAAGCTCGCAGAGCGCGTGCGTGCGACGATCCAGAGCATGCTCGATCGCGCCGTCGGCGCACGGAAGAGCGTTTTCTTCGGATGACGATGACACCCGAAAACACCAGCCGAGCCGCGCGAGAGATGCCGAACGGCGTCGTCATCGTCGACAAGCCGCGTGGTCCGACGAGCCATGACGTCGTCGCGCGCGTGCGCCGTGCGCTGAAGACGCGCCACGTCGGTCATGCCGGGACGCTCGACCCGATGGCGACGGGCGTCCTCGTCGTCGCGGTCGGCGAAGCGACGAAGCTCGTCCCGTGGCTGACGGCGGACGACAAATCCTACGAGGCCACGATCCGACTCGGCATCGACACCGACACCCTCGACGCGGAGGGCAGCGAAGTCGGTCGAGCGCCGGTGCCCGACGAGGTCGTGCGCGCGATCCGTGATGGAGGCCCATCATCGCTCCTCGACGCAGCGCTCGCGACGGAGCGGGCGCGGACCGAGCAGGTGCCGCCCGCGTTCTCCGCGATCCGCATCGGCGGTCAGCGCGCGCACGAGCTGGCGCGCGCGGGACGGATCGATGGAGAGCTGCCCGCACGTCCGGTGGAAGTGCGGGCTCTCGAGGTCGCCGGCGGGCGCGTCGAAGGCGACGTCGTCGAGCTCGACGTGCGGGTCGAGGCCGCGAAGGGCTTCTTCGTCCGTTCGCTCGCGCGCGACCTCTCCCGAGGGCTCGGAACGCTCGGGCACCTCACGGCGCTCCGCCGCGTGCGCTCGGGCGCGTTCACGATCGCGGATGCGATCCCGCTCGAGAACGTCGGCCGGGGCGCGCTCCTCACGGTCTCCGGTGCTGCCGCGCGCGCGCTTCCGGTCACTGTCCTCGACGAGGCCGGCGTGCGCGCAGTCTCGTACGGCCAGCGCGTCGCGCCCGAGCAGATGACGGATCCCCATCCCTGCCCGTCCGCGTGGCTCGACGGCTCCTCGCGCCTCGTCGCGATCGGCGAGTGCGGTCCCGACGGAGCGGGGCGCGTCCTCCGCGGCTTCCCCGCGAGCTGAGGCATCCGGCGCCTACACAGCGACGAGCTCCTCGAGCGCGTGCTCGCGATCATTCGCGAGCACGCGTCGTTCGTCGAGCAAGGGGCTATGATTGCGGGCGCCGCGCCCCCGTCGAAGGCCGCTACTTCTTTCCGCCAGGCGCCGGTGCCCCGCCCTTCGCGCCGCCGGCCTTCGCCTTCGCGATGCCGATCTTCTTCTCCGCCGCCTTCGCCTGCGGTCCGTCGGGCGCGAGCTTCAGGTACGTCTCCCACTCGGTGATCGCGTCGGTGAGGTTGCCGCCGTCCGCGAGCGCGTTGCCGAGCGAGTAGTGCGCGAGCGCGTTGTTCGGCTCCTTCGCGACAGCGTCCTTGAACTCCGTCGTCGCGCCCTGCAGGTCCTTCAGACCGAGCTTGCACGTCCCGCGGTAGATCCGGAGCTCGGCGACGTCCTTGACGTGGACGGCCTTGTCGAGGACGGCGATGCACGTCTTGAAGTCCTTCATGCCCTTGTATTCGAGGGCGACGGACGCGAGGACGCCGGCGTCGTTGGCGGAGACCTTCTCGGCTTGCTTCAGCTTCGCGATCGCCTCGTCCTTCTTGTTGTTGCGTGCGAGGTGGCTCGCATAGGTGACGAGGTGGATGCCGTTGTTCGGTTCGAGCTTGATCGCCTCATCGAAGGCCTTGTTCGCACCGTCGACGTCGTTCTTGCCGGACAGCGCCATCCCGAGGTTCACCTGCAGGGCGGCGTTCTTCGGGTTCTTCGCGATCGCCTTCTTCATCAGGCCCGCGGCCTCGTCGTACTTCCCGCTCTCGACGAGGAGCGCGGCGAGGTTCACCGTCGACTCTTCGAGGTCCGGCTGGAGCTCGAGGGCCTTGCGGTAGTTCTTCTCCGCTTCGGCCTTGTTGCCGGTCTCATCGTTCACGACCGCGAGGTAATGGTAGGCGTCGGCCTGCTTCGGGTTCTTCTGGACGGCGACCTCGAAGGCGGCCTTCGCGCCGTTCGTGTCGCCGGCCTTGAGCGCCGCGATCCCCTTCTTCACGTCGTCGCTGCTCGACGGGGCAGCCGGGCCTTCGATCTTCTTCCCGCCTGGTGCGCCCGACGTGTCTTCGGTCTGGCTCGTCGTCGCTGCCGAGGAGGCGGGCTGTTGCGGCGTCTCCGGCGGCTTGCTCGCGCTACCGCCGCCACACGCGGCGACTGCGGCAACCACGCCGACGATCCCGAAGCCGAATCCCAACCTGATCGTGCGCAGCTCCTGGCGTTTCATCGCTCGTCTCCTTCTTTCATCACTGGACGCCGTGGTCAGGTCGGCGGCTCCGCCGCTGCCTTCCGGACACTGTCTCGCGTCTCTCCACCGCCGCGCGCCGCTTCGAGCAATGCCTCGCGGATGCCTTTGAACCGCGGGCCTGGCGCGACTTTGGAGCCGTCGAGCTCGTTGACATAGAAGACGTCCGCGACCTTCGTTCCTTCGGTGTTGATCTTCGATAGGGCGATCGACAGGCCGAGGCCGTGGAGCGCCCGCGCGAGACTATACAGCAGGCCGGGCCGGTCCTTGGCGAAGACCTCGACGACGGTGTGGCGCGGCGACGCTCGATCGTCGACGACGACCTCGGAGAGCACCGCGGGGCTCGGACGTTCACGCCACGGCGACCCACCTCCGACGCGCTCACGGAGGAGCTCGTCCGCATCGAGCTCGCCGGAGCAGACGCGTTCGAGATCGCGAAGGAGTCGGGGCATCGCAGCGGCAACGCCCTCGGCGCCTGTTCGTGCGTCGCGTACCCAGAACAGGTCGACGGCCTCCGTCATCTCGTGCGCCCTGCCCGCCGGTCGCATCGTGCGTGAATAGACCTGCGCGCCGAGGACCTCGAGACGCGTGGCGGTGATCGCGGCGGCGATGCGTGCGAGCAGACCGGGCGCGTCGTCGGCGACCACGCAGATCTCGCTCACCTCGGGATGCCGTGACGGGACGAGGGCCGCATGCACCCGCGCGCCTCGCGCCGCTCGCTCGAGCGCCGCGTGCGCGTGCGCGCCGATCGCTTCGGGAGCGTTCGCGAGCAGATACCGGTCGGGCATCGTCAGGAGGAACCCGCCGAGCTCGGCCTTCTTCCCCGTCCAGCTCGCGAGCGCGGCGGATCGGACGCGGTCCGTGCGCGCGGTGTCGAACGCGTCGGACGTACCGGCGAGATGCGCGTCGGCCGCGAAATACAGCTCGTCGAGCATCCTCGCCTTCCACGTCGTCATCGCGGTCGGCGACGTGGTCGTGATGTCCGCGACCGTCAGGAGATAGAGATCGCGAAGGCCCTCACGCCCGTGCACCTGCGCGCAGAAGTCCGCCGCCGTGCTCGGATCGTCGAGGTCGCGCCGCGTCGCGACGTGGTACATCGCGAGGTGGCTCAGGACGAGCGACCGCACATCGGCAGCGTCGTCTCCGACGACACCGAGGCGCGGCAGGATCACGTCGCACAGCTCGGCGCCCGTGACGGAGTGGTTCTTCCGCGAGCCGCTCGCATCCGGGTAGCCCTTGCCGACGTCGTGGAGCAACGTCGCCAGGAAGATCGGCACGGGGCGAGCGATCTCGGCAGCGAGCCGGCTCGCGAGCGGGCGCTCGTGCGCGAGGTCACCCCGGCAGATCGCGCGGAGGCAGTCCACCGCGGCCACGCTGTGAACGTCGACGGTGTACACGTGATAGACGTCGTGGTGCACCCGGCCCGTCACCGGCATGAACTCGGGGATCATCGCGAGCAGGATCCCGACCTCGTGCAGCTCGCCGACGACGGAGCCGCGGCGGAGCGGCGCCTCGGGCACCGTGCAGATCAGCTCGAGGAAGAGCTGCGCAGCCTCCGGGCTCTCGCGAAGCCGCGCCGCCCACGCGGAGTCCGCCGCGTGGCGCGCGATGACGTCGCGCGCGAACGGCAGGACGGGCGCCTTCTTCTTGATGCATGCATCATACACGCGAAGGGCGAGCGCCGGATCGTCCGCGAGCGCCTCCGGATCGAGCGTGACCTGACCGTCGAAGAGGCGCAGGCCGGCCCCGAGATCGACCTCGACCGGCTTGCCGCGTCGCTTCGGCGGCTTCGCCCGGAGCAGGAGCGCTTCGCGTGCGCGCGAGACGACACGCGCGTGTCCGAAGTAGTCCTGCATGAAGCGCTCGGCCGCTTCCGCTCGCGCCTCGGGCGATGCGCTCGCCGGCGCTGCCTCGATCGGGTCGGCCTCCCCCGGCGGCAAGCTCGAGTCGCGGCGGGCATACCCGAGCTCGATGGCGATCAGCTCCTGCTGATCGAACGTCAGTCGGTCGCTCTTGCGCCCCGCGTGAGCGTGCAGGCGATTGCGGACGCGCCAGAGGAAGTCCTCCGCGCGCGTCATCTCGCTCGCCTCGCGCGGGACGATCACGCCGAGACGCACGAGCTCGATCCACGGATCGCTCCCCGCGACACGGTAACGTGCGCGAGCGGCCCAGCGGGCGATGTCGACATCACGCAGGCCCCCTGCCCCGGACTTCACCTCCGGCTCGAGCAAGTAGACCGACTCGCCGAAACGCGCATGGCGTGAGGCAGCCTCCTCTTCGAGGCGATCGACGAAACGACCGAGCTCGCCTTCGCTGAAGAGCCCGAGGTATGCGCGATCGACGAGCTCGTCGACGAGCGTCCGGTCACCGGCGACGACGCGCAGATCGAGGAGCGACGTCGCGGTGGCGAGGTCCGTCTGCGCGAGCTCGAGGGCTTCGGTCGCGGACGTCACCTGGTGACCCACCGACAGGCCCGCATCCCACAGCGGATAGAAAAGCGCGTCGGCGATCCGGACCGCCGCATCATGGTTCTTCTGTCCGGGCTTGATGACGAGCCGGACATCGACATCGGACCGCAGCGCGACGGCTCCGCGGCCGAACGAGCCGACGGCGGCAAGCGCGATGTCCGGAGGCTCGGCCTCCCCGGTCACTGCAATGGCCTGTGCGAACACGTGCGCAAGGAGCGCATCGAGGATCATCGCGCGGCGACGGCCGAGCGCGGTTCCATCGGGGCTGCCGCCGTCCTTCGCGTCAGGCTTTTCCGTGCGCGCAGCGACCGAAGCCGCGGCGAGCTCGGCGCCCAGCTCCTCCCAGTGGCGACGGACTTCGCGGGCGAGGTCCACGAGTGAAGTGAATCGCGGTCCGGGCGCCTCGTCCAAGGAAGGCTCCGGGTGAGGATTTTCCCTCTCTCGCACCGGAGCAGACGCTACCACTAGGTCTTCCCAAGCGGGTCTCTTTCCCTGTACGTTCGGACCCGCACAAAAGCACGGGTGATCGGCCAGGTGCCGCGCCCGCGGAGGGGCTCGCAGGCGCGCCTGCGCACGTCGAGTCGGTATCGAGGAGGCATCGAGTCATGTCCAAGAAGGTTCTGTTCCCGGTGATCGCGGTGTTCAGTTTGGGTCTCGCCGCGGGCGCGCTCGGTTGCCACGCCGAGGCCAGGATCGGCAACGCAGAGCCGAAGGCCGCCACGCCGCCGCCGCCTCCCGCCCCCGAGCCGCCGAAGGAGGAGCCGAAGCCCGTCGAGGCGCCGCCGTCGAAGCCCATCAAGGCGCTGGGTAAGGCGAAGATCGAGGGGAACGAGATCAAGATCCCCGGCAAGATCAACTTCGACAACGACAAGGCCACGATCAAAGAGGACAAGGGGACCAAGGAGATCCTTCAGACCGTCGCCGACGTGATGAAGGAGAACCCCCAGATCTCGAAGCTCCGCGTCGACGGCCACACCGACGACTCCGGCACGGCCGATCACAACCAGAAGCTCTCGCAGCAGCGCGCCGAGGCGGTCATCGAGTGGCTCTCGAAGAACGGCGTCGACAAGAGCCGCCTCGACGGCAAGGGCTGGGGCCAGGAGCACCCGATCGTGAAGAACGACACGGCGGCGAACAAGGAGCAGAACCGCCGCGTCGAGTTCAAGATCTGGGAGCTCGACGGCAAGCCCACGGACGCGCAGAAGAGCGAGACCGCGAGCGGTGGCCCGGCGACCGGCGGCACGACGGCGAACCTCGTCGGCGTCACGAAGAAGGACGACAAGAAGGACGCGAAGCCGACGACGACGACGACGGCCCCGAAGAAGTGAGCCCATAGGGTCTCTCGTTCGATCGCGACATATCCGCGGCGCGCTCTCTCGGGGGCGCGCCGCTCGTCTTTTGTCTGCAGCGTTGGCGTGTCTGCAGTGTTGCTCTGTCCGCAGCGCGGTTTGTCTGCAGCGTTGCGCGACGTCTTGCTCGCCAGCGCACGAACGGCAGCGGCGGCGAGCCCGAAGGCTGCGCCGCCGCTCGAGTTACTCGGGCCGATCTCTCACGCGCTCCTTTCAGGAGGGCGCGAGACCGAAGCCCGATCTCACGCCCCGCCGAAGTCCTTGCAGGTACCGGTCTCGCTCGCGTAGGTCCGCGCGCGGCACTTCTTGTCGGCGTCGCAGAAGTTGCTGACGCACTCGTCGTTCGTGTCGCACGCCGCGCCGGCAGCGTTCTTCGCGACGCATGCCGTCGCGCTGCACCGGATCCCCTCCTCGCAGGGGGCGTCCGTTGCATCGCAGGTCTCGCCGAGCTTGTTCTTCGGCGTGCAGAACTTCACCGAGCCGCGCTGCTGGCAATAGAGATTCTTCGCGCAGATGTCGCCCGGGTTGTTGCAGGGCTCGTCGTTCTTCTTCTCGACCTTCACCGAGCACAGCTTCTTGTCGAGGTCGCAGACGAGGGTTCCCTCGCAGTCGTACGCGTTCGTGCACGCCTCGTTCTTCTTCTTGCTGCCGCTGAAGACGTGCTCGCAGGCCTCGACAAAGGCCTCTTCCTTCACGGCATCGATCACGCGATCGGCGTAGACGATCGTCGTCCTCGCGATGCAGCTCTCGGCGTTCTCGTGGTGGTACGTCCGTCCCTGCGAGGTCGCGGCGCCGGCGGCAGCCTGGCACGCGCCGACGCGGGCCCCCTTGCACGTGTCGTCCGGGACGGCGCAGGCGGCGGCGACAGCCTTGCACTCCTCGGCCGCCTTCGCGGCGCAGAACGAGTCTACCGTGGGGTATTTCGCGGTCGGCGTGTCGTCACCGCACGCGGCCACGACCACGAGCCCAGCACCAAAAGCGAACAGTCCAAGCGCCCTGCGAATCATTCGACCTCCGAAAAGCTCTTCCCGTTTTCTCCCAAGGCGGCCCCGGCGGCAAGGTTTCCATGGCGGAGCTCGCGCTGCGCGCACACGACTCACCCGTTCGACGCGCGGCAGAGGTGAAGTGTTCACTCCTCTCGCATCTCGTGCGGCGGCGCTCGTCTCGTCCTCATGAATCGCTCGGGCTTCGGCCCGGAACGGAGATGGAACATGAAGCGGATTGCGTCCGTCCTCGGTGTCGGTGTCTTCGGAGCCTTCCTGTTGCTCGGTCCCGATGCGGAAGCTCAGCCCACGGCGACGACCAGGACGGCCGAATACACCGAGCACACGGTCGCCGGAGATCAGGTCGTGAAGTTCGGGGACGACATGCTCGTGGGGCCGCTCGAGGACGCCTCGATCGCGACGATCCGGGGGCGTCCGGGGGTCATCCGATGCCCGCTCATCCGGCCTCGAATGAACTTTGTCTCCGAGCTATTGAAAAGCGTCGAAAATTTTTAGTATGGTGCCGCGTCTGTTGGGGCTACGGCCCACAACGGCAACGCGAAGCCCCTCTTTCGAGAGGAGCCCGCGTGCGAAGGTGGCGGAATTGGCAGACGCGCTGGATTCAGGTTCCAGTGGGGTAACTCCTGTAAGGGTTCAAGTCCCTTCCTTCGCACTGTAGTTTCGGGCACTTGCGGGCCACCTGGTCCAGTTCTTGGCCCGGATGAATCGAGCAGCTCGGCCGGCAGCGTCGGAAAGACGCCGCCGGCGAGCGTGCTTGATGGAGCCCCGGGCGCCCTTGCCGTCGTCGAGGCGTAGCCGAGCCAGGCGTCGATCCACGCGGAGTCGAAACCCGACCGCACGCACCACGTCACGAACGTCGTTCGGAACGAGCGCACGTCGGAGCGCCGCAGCGTCTGCGTCGGTGGAGCAACCGTTCCCGAACGCTGACCTGCAAACGCTGCCGTTCGTTTCGGACGGACAAACCGCGCCATGCGCACGGCCTTGCGCCTGCATGCTAGGCTGCTGACGTGGCCTGCAGTACCGAGCTCTGGTTCGGAAGGCGCCGCGGCGATGACCGCGCGCCGGAAGCCGCCGTCGACGACGTGGCCGCGCGCGGCGTCGGTCGCCCGCACCTCGTGCTCGTCGTCGACGACTACGAGGACACGCGCCTTCTCTATGCCGAGAATCTCCGCGAAGCCGGCTTCCGCATCGTCGAGGCGAGCAACGGAGACGAGGCGTTCGTGAAGGCCGTCGAGCTCCTCCCCGACGCCATCGTGATGGATCTGTCGATGCCGAACGTCGACGGGTGGGAGGCGACGCGGCGCGTGCGGAGCCACCCGGAGCTCCGCGACGTCTACATCCTCGCTCTCAGCGCGCTCGAAGGCGATGAGAGCCGTTCGATGGCGTTCGACGTCGGGTGCGACGACTTCGCGGCCAAGCCTCTCCTGCCCGCATCGCTCGCCGAGATCCTCCGCGTGCGCCTGGCGGCTCGCTCGCGCTGACGTGAATCGATGATGCGCCACGGCGTCTTCATCCGGGCATCAACCCGCCGAGTCGACCTTCCATGTCGCCGAGAGCCGGCGGCGGCGGCGTGACGGGTCGCTTCTGAGCGTCGTCCAGCGCGCGACGATCTGGACCGAGTGCGTGTTCCACGTGCTCGCGCACGTCGAGGCGCGCGGGCTCGCTCCGTCGTGCCACAACCCGGCCTGGATCGAAGGCGCCCGGATCGCGCTCGGGCCCGTGACGGCACGCCCCCTCGGAGACGATCTTCACGTGCTCGCCGCCGCCGCGAGCACGCACGACGTGCTCGCCAGCGTCCAAGCGCTCGCGTGGGTCTTCGACACGGCGGACGGCGCAAGGAGGGTCGCCGATCGCGATCTCGCGATGCTCGGGTCGGAGGACGTCGCGAGCCTCGACGCGCTCACGATCGCACGAGCGGCTGGCCCGATCGCGGAGGTCCTGCGCGCGGCGGCAGAGCTCGAGCTGCCGCTGCTCGAGCAGCTCGAGCCGCCGTCCGACGAGCAGCTCGCGACGATCGCGACAGCGCTCGACGTCGTCGCCGCGGCCGCTCCGTCGCTGGCCCGCCACGCTGTGTCGGCCGCGCGGCCCCTCGGATTGCGCGGTCGCGCGTTCGGACGGTCGATCGTCATCGGCGTGCCCGGCATCGGCTGTCCGACGCCCGAGCACGCCGCATGGCAAGCCGCGCACGAAGCCACCGTGAGCGAGCTCGCCGGGCTGCGTGATGCTCCCTTTCTCGAGCTCGAACGGAAGGCGATCGTCCTTCTTCGCTCACGCGCCCGCGCGGCCGGTCTCGGCGAAGCCCATGCGGAGTGGCTCGCGCGCCTCGATGTGAGTGCGCTCGGATCGATCGCCGACGTAGACGACCCGGCCGAGTGACCGCCGCGTGATGTCGCCCCGCTCGTCCTTGTCGATGACGACGAGCTCACCCGCCGTTGGAACGACGAGGCGACCTCCCGGAGCGAGCGCGTCGCTCCATGACTCCGGCACGACGCCGACGTCGAAACCGACGGTGACCTTCCTCGCTCCGCGCCAGAGCGACGTGTCGTGAGCATCGCCGAAGACCACACGCACGTTCGACATGCCCGCGAAGGACGCGGCGGCGCGCGCGGACAGCTCGGGATCGATCTCGATCGTCGTCACGGATCCCGTCGTGCCGACGACCTCCGCAGCGACGGCGGCTCCGTATCCGGTGCCGCCTCCGAGATCGACGAGCGAATCACCTTCTCCGAGCTCGAGCGCGCGGAACGACGCCACGTACGCGTGCATCGCGGAGATCGTCGCCTGCCCCGATGCGTCGAGGGCGAGCGCCCGATCGAGATGTGCTTCCGCAAGTGCTTCGATGGGCACGAAGCGCTCCCGCGGGACGTCCCGGACCGCGTGCCCGATGGCGTCGTCGAGCAGGATGCCTGCGCGAGCGAGCGCGTCGGCGCGTGCGTCGCGTGAGAACGTGGTGAAGTCCGTGTCCGACGCGATCGGGATCGGCGGAGGTGGCGCATGTCCGGACGCCGCCGGCTCTCCGGCGAGGATCGTGCGCCAGAGGTGATCGAGCGCGAGCGTACGTGCGGCGACCTCGGGCGCGACGAGCTCCACTTGCTCGGAGATGGCGCGCATGAAGTAGTCGCGCGCGGGACCGTCGTACGCGAACGCCTTCGGGATCGCCGCGAGGATCGGCCGGAAGAGCTCGTGTCGGAGCGCATGGCAGCGACGGAAATCGAGCTCGCTCGACGGATCGAGCCACTCCGCGAGAAAGTCCTGATCGCCGTCGTGCCACCAAGGATAGCGGTGGACGCGCATCCCGGTCGCCGCCTCCCACGAGGCCTTCTCCTCGTCGATCGGCGAGCCCGGGTAGAGCCGAAACGGATCGACGGAGAGAAAGCCCGTCGTCCCTCCCGGGCCGAGGTACAGGCGCTCGAGGTACTTCACCGTCGTGCGAATCGACTGCTCGGTCTCGCCGGGATGACCGACGATCACGTTTGCGCCCCACGGCAC
>JAEXCN010000161.1 GCA_023402175.1 Pseudomonadota bacterium
CCTGGACCTGACGGACGAACGGGAACTGATCCGGTGCGAGTCGCAGCGTGAGAAAGACGTTCGGATCGAACTTCTTCTCCGTCGCGAAGGTCGTCGCCGTCGTGAGCCACTTGTCGAGCTGGCCGAGCATCTTCTTCCACTGACCGAAAATCGCGTAGTACATCGGCGGCATCCTAGTCGGTCGCCCGGCTCGTCTCGTACGTAAAGTCGTCGACGGCGACCGTGATCCGATAGCGGTACCCCTCCGGGGTTCCAGCGGCGTTTGCGCCAAGCGTCAGCCGTGCTGGAATGCCGGCACGTGAGCGCGAAGGATGAGGCGTCGTGACCTCGAAGGCGACATGACGACGAGCCGACGCCGGGAGCCGGCGGCGACGTCGCGGGTGCCGCCGCAGCTTCGTGGGATCGACGCGAACCTCGTCGTCGCGCTGCATGCGCTGCTCGCGCATCGCAACGTCACGCGCGCGGGCAAGGAGCTGCGGCTCGGGCAGTCGTCGATGAGCCACGCGCTCGCACGCCTTCGCGGTCACTTCGACGACCCGTTGCTCGTGCGTGTCGGGAGGCAGCTCGTTCTCACCGAGCGCGCCAAGGCGCTCGTCGGGCCGGTGGACGAGGCCATCTCGGGGCTCACGAAGGTCTTCACGCGTCCGGAGGCGTTCGATCCGAAGACGAGCCGGCGCGTGTTCCGCGTCGCCGCGACCGACAACCTCGAGCTCTACGTCTTGCCCAAGATCGCCTCGCTCCTCCAGCGGAGCGCGCCGGGGATCGACGTGCGCGTCTGCGCGTTGCCGGAAGACTGGACGGCTGCGCTCCTCCGTGGCGATATCGATCTGAAGCTGGGTCGTCGCGCACCTTTGGCGCGCGGACTGGCGGACCAGACGCTCTCGCAGGAGCGTTTCGCTTGCGTTGCGCGCCGCGGACATCCGGTGTCGAAGAAGCCGACGCTCGCGGAGCTCGCGGCCCACGAGCATCTGCTCGTCGCGCCGACGGCATCACCGGGCGTCGACGCGTCGGGCGTCGTCGACACTCTGCTCCGCAAGCACGGGCTCGAGCGTCGCGTGCGAATGACGGTGTCGCACTTCCTCGTCGCCCCGTTCGTCGTCGCGAGCTCCGATCTTCTTCTCACGGCGCCGGCACGTCTGCTCGAGCCGTTCGTTTCGCTTCTTCGGCTGCGGCGCATCGAGCTGCCGGTGAAGCTCGCTCGTTATGAGCTCGCTCAGGTCTGGGCGGCGCGCTCGAGCAGCGATGAAGGCCTCGCGTGGCTCCGAGCGAACGTGGCGCGTGTGTTCGAGGCATCGACCTGATCGATGCCTCGCATGGCGACTTTCGATGAGCTGACCGACGACGAGTCGCTTATCGTCTCGCTCGAGAGATCGGTCCGATGATCGTCGAATACATTCGCTACACGATTGACGCCGCACGCGCGGATGCGTTCGTCGCGGCCTATGCGACGGCGGCCGAGAGCCTGCGGGCATCGCCGGAGTGTTTTGGCTACGAGCTCACGCGGTGCACCGAGGCGCGCGACAGCTTCATTCTTCGCATTCTCTGGGATTCGGCGGACGCGCATCTGAAGGGCTTTCGTACGGGTGCGCAGTTCGCGTCGTTCTTCGCGGCGATCAAGCCGTACGTGAAGGACATCACCGAGATGCGTCACTACGAGCTCACCGACGTGCGTTGGTCTCGCGGAGCCGAGCGATGAGCGAACGGTCCGTGCCCACGCTCTTCGAATGGATGGGCGGCAAGCCGGCGATCGATCGACTCTTCGAGGTCTTCTACGCGCGGGTTCCAAGCGATCCGCTCCTCGCGTCCGTGTTTGCCTCGATGTCGCCGGACCACGCGAAGCACGTGTCGGCGTTCGTCGCCGAGGTCTTCGGCGGACCGAAGACGTACAGCGAACGTCACGGCGGGCACCCGCGGATGATCCATCACCACGTCGGACGCGCGCTGACCGAGGCGCAGCGCCAGCGATGGATTCAGCTCCTCCTCCAATGCGCTGACGAGATCGGCGTGCCCGACGATCCGGAGTTCCGCTCGTCCCTCGTGGCCTACCTCGAATGGGGAACGCGCCTCGCGGTGATCAACTCGCAGCCCGGCGCCGACGTGACCGCGGAGGCGCCGATGCCGGCATGGGGATGGGGCGAGACGAAAGGACCCTACGTGGGCTGAGCGCTGCCCCGGGGATGAGTTGCCCCTTCGCCCCGGCGGTCTCGCTCCGCGAGCCAGGCGTTTTTGCGCGTGGCGCGCGGATACGTGCTGGGTACGTCGACCCGATGCGCGCACTCTTTGCGCCGGCGCGGCGCGCGCCTCCGTGCTTCAACTAGGAGATGCGGAAGGCGCTCCTGCTGCTGGTGCTTGCTGCTTGTGATGCCTCATCGGGCGACGGCGAGCACGCATCCGCGCCGACCGCGAAACCGACGACGGCACCGACGTCTTCTGCGCCGGTTCCGAAGGATGGCGGGGCATCGGACGGCGGGCCGCACATGGCAAGTGAAGCCCTTCGTCGGTGCGCAGAGTCGAAGGGCGACATCGGATCGATCGCTGACGCGATCACACGACTGAACGCGATCATCGACAAGGGCGGCGATGGCGCCTGCTTCGTCGCGACGCTGCCCCGACCGCTCTCGGTGGTCGCGACGCTCAGTGTGACGAGCGCGCAGCCCGCCGGCGGGCGCGGGGCCCCGCGGCTGTTCTTCATGTTGCCGAAGGTCGTCGTCACCGCCGTACCCGACGGCGCAGGCAGCAAGTTGCTCGAGTTCGGCGAGTGGACGGGGACCACGAGCACGATCAAGGGTGAGGTGGCCCTGCCGGTCACCGCGCCGCTCGCGGCGGATGCAGCTTTCAAACGCGTCCTCCAGGGGAGCGACCGGACGACATGCGCGACGTGTCACGGAGCAGAGGAACCCCACCCGACGATTGCGAGTGCCTTCATTTCGAACGCGCTCCGGCCAACGAACGAGGTGACGGTCACCGAGCTCGAAGAGCTCCACACGCTGTGCGTCAGCTCTGGCCTCGAGTCGCCGCGCTGCAACTTCATCCATGCGCTCTTCGACTTCGGTGAGATCACGCAGGGCGCATTCTCGCCCGTCGTCGGGACCTTCAACTGACCCCTTGGTATCGGCTGGTATCGAGGTGTTCGATCTCGGCTGATATCCATCCCAGCGCTGGGAAACATCCGCGGCGGAGCGAGCCACGTCGCGTACCGACGCCCATTGCGCTCCTCGACGGCGCGGGACGGGTGCTCATGATGAACGCCGCTGCGGAGCGGCTCATCGAGACCTCGGGCGTTTCGATCCGTCGAGGCTGTCTCTGCCCGAAACGTCTCGTCAGGCCGATCTGGTGCGCGTTCTCCTCTCGAGCACCGCGCTGCATGCCGCTCGCAGTGAGTCGCGGAAAGGCTGAGCAGGCACAGCCGCCTCGTTGCCGTGCACGAACGCGTCAAGGATCGAAGCGGAAGACGGTGTACCGTTCCGCCGCGGAGAGGGCGTGGCAACCCTCATCGGGAGTCTGTCCTTCCTGATCGAAAAGCCCCGTGTGTTCCCCGAGGACGACGATCCGCCGTCTCGGGCTGATGCCGACGAGGGAAGTGATCGTGCCTTGGTTGCACGATACGGCAGGGTTGTCGGTGAAATGGAGCCGCACCGAGAGCCGGACCGCGCGGGTTCTCGCGCGGAAGACGATCAAGTCCTCGGGCCCGGCGCATTCCGTGTCGTGGAAGGCGCCTTTGCAGCGGAGCGCGGCGGTCATTGGCCATGACGTGATCGGCGGACCATCTGCTCGTGCGGTGCTCATCGAGAACAGAGTTCCCCATCTCACGCGTTCGTCCTGGGTAGTCTCGTACGGAAGTGGAGGCAGCTTGGACCAGTCGCCTTTTGGATCCGATCGTCGCCGAAGGAGCTCGAGCGCGGCCTGCCTTTGGTCTTCTGGCGTCTCCACCTCGTGCGTCCGATCCGGATGCAGCGTTCGGAACGTGTAGCGCTCGAGCACCCGTGCGACCTCGGCGATCGCCCGCCCATGGACCCCGGCATGAGCGCTCGTGAGCCATGCAGCGCATGATCCGACGGACATGAGCCCGGGCAGCTCGGGAAGCGGGATCGCGTGGAGGTTCGCTCCCGAGGCCAGATCGTCTACGCGGAAGACGTAGCGCCTTTTTGCGAAGGTCCGAAGCGCGTTCTCGGATGTGGGACGGAGCGCAGTGTCGTGCGCTTCGAGCCACGCGATGATTCGTCCGGATTCGTCCACGTCTCCATGGATCCCGTCCCAGTTCGGTCGTCCGCCCGAAAGCCCTGTCGGACCCACCCGTTCTCTGCACGAAAGCGCGAGGCCCGGACGGTAGATCGTCTCGGTCGGGAGGAACTCCTGGGGAGGCGGGGGCGTCGCGTCCTCGGCCGGACGCGGAGCTGCCCGCGGATGCACGCACCCGACGATGATCATCGCCAACGCGAGCATCATGTGTCGCATCCGATATGCGCGCGGGCCGGACGGGTACAGTGCGCTATTCCATCCTAGGGACACCGGGAAGGTGAGACGAGTCGGCGTGCCGATGATTCACTTGCCCGCCACTGCCGCGTGGCACGCGACGAAGATCCGCGTCTGGCTCGCTTACGGCGCTCCGCCCTCGGCGCGGATGAAGCGGATGATCGCGTCGAGCTCCGATGGAGACAGCCCGGCGTTTGCTGGCATGAGCGCGCTGCGGCCGCGTGCGAGGCCGCCGTGGAGGATGACGTCGCGAAGCTCGTCGTCGGACGCTTGCTTCTGCCAGTGCGGGTCGCGAAAGTCGGGCGGGCGCGGGTTGAGGCTGCCAGCAGCGACGCCGTCTCCGTGTCCGCGCGGGCCGTGGCAGGAGCTGCAGCGCGTGACGAACGACGGCGGGGGTGCGGCCCCACCAGCGTCGCGCTGCTCCGGCTTCGTGCACGCGAGCAACGAGAGCGCGGCGCCGCCGGCGAACGCGATTCGCGCGAGGAACCAAATGCGGCGCATTAGGCGAGCTCGAGCTCGCTCGAGGAGCGACATGGAACGGCCAAACTCAAAGAGGGAATATTACGCATTCTCATTCGGGTGCGGTGGCCCCTCGCGGTGGAGGTTCGAGCGACCTGAAGGCCGGATAATCGAGAACGTCGAATGGCGTTACGGTTTCACCTCCATGAGGATCGCAATCACCGCGACGACAGCACACATGGCGCCGGAGAGCCGGACGACTCCTCGAAGAGCTCGACCGTCCGGCTCTCGTTCAACCTTCCGGAGCGTCCGACGTATCCCTCCCTGGAGTGCGCCGAGCGCGACGAGCAGAAGGAACGAAATGCGGTACCAGAGCATCTTGTGAAACGCGCCACCGCTTGTGTAGTCGAGGAGCACGCCCGAAAGCAGCATGATGCCGAGCGCTGCGCCGGTCCCGCGCCCAAGCCGCCGCAAGGCGGTGAGCGTCCCAGGAGCAACGGGAGCGTTCGTCGAAGTCGAGGTTGCGACGATGGCCGTCCCTACGATTTGGCCCAAGCCCAAGATCGCCGTCACCACGTGCACGGATAGCAAGATCGGATAAAAGTTCATCTGCCTCAGGAAGAAGACGAGCCGCCTCGGCGAAGCGTGACGTGCCTCCGTCGATTTCGGGTCCGGAGCTGGGCATGTCGTCGCTCAGAGGAATTCCTAGTCACCAAGCGGCATTGGCGTGAAACCCGAACGCAACCGACTGACGACGCAGCGCGCGGGGCGTGACATGGTGGGGCCGCGGATTTTTAACTGCGCAAGATTGCTGGCTTCCTCACCTCTTTCCGGAGGGCGCCCTCGGCAGAGCTCAGCCGTCTTGCCTGCCGTCGGAATTTTTCGAATGCCGGCGTGTCACGCGCGGGGGAGCTCGATCGTCTCCTTCGCATGAAGGTCCTCATCCTCGGCGGTGGCTACGCGGGCGTGACTGCGGCCCTGCGCCTCGCGCACAGGGCGCGCGGACGAGCTCAGGTTACTCTCGTCAATGCCACGGACCGATTCGTCGAGCGCATTCGGTTGCATGAGCGCGCGGCGGGGCGGACGCCCAAGGTTCGTTCGATCGCGTCGTTCCTTCGTGGCAGCGGAGCTCAGCTTGCGGTTGGTCACGTGAGCGCGGTCGACGTGGAGGCGCGCACGGTCAGGTTGGACGACGATCGCGTCCTGTCCTGGGATCGCCTCGTCGTCGCGCTCGGATCGCGGACGGCCATGAGCACGCCAGGCGCGCGCGAGCATGCGATTTCGCTCGATCCTGCCGGGGCCGAATCGCTCGCGGCGCGCTTGCCCTCACTCGCTGCAAGGCGTGCACGGATCGTCGTGGTCGGTGGTGGGCTGACCGGCATCGAGGCCGCGACGGAGATCGCGGAGGCGTGGCCGGAGTTGCGGGTCACGCTCCTTACGCAGTCGATAGTGGGGGCCGGTCTGTCGGAGGCCGCGCGCCGACACTTCGCGCGCGCGCTCGAGCGGCTCGGCGTCGACGTCGTCGCGAACGCGCCGGCTGTGCACGTGCTGCGCGACGAGGTCGTGACGGGCGACGGGGTCGTCCCCTTCGACGCGTGCGTCTGGGCCGTCGGCTTCGAGGGGGCTCCGTTGCCGCCTGGCCTCGCTCTCGAGCGGAACGCACGTGGACGAGTGCTCGTCGACCCGTTCCTACGCGCCCTCGGGAGCACGGTCATCTACGTCGCTGGCGATCTCGCGATGCTCGCGGCGCCGCCGGCGATACCGGTGCCGATGGGGTGCAAGAGCGCAGGCCCAAGCGGCGCCCACGTCGCCGACAACCTCCTCCGTGAGCTCGCGTCACGCTCGCTGCGTGAATTCGACTTCGCGGCGCCGCTCTACTGCGCAAGCCTTGGGCGGAGGGACGGCGTCGTCCAATGCACTCGCGCCGACGGAGCTCTCCAAGGTCCGGTCATTTCCGGTCGGCCAGCAGCGTGGATCAAAGAGCTCATCTGCAAGATGACGATGTTCGCGTTCACGCTCGAGCAGTACGGACTCGCGAGCTACGGCGTCTTCCGCGCCGGGAACCTGCCCGTGCTCGCCGCGAAAGACGCCTCCCTGGGGAGCGCGCTACGCTCATGACGACGATGACGGCATTCGACGAGCACCGGAAGTACCTCTTCGGGATCGCGTACCGGATGCTCGGGTCAGCGGCGGACGCCGACGATATGGTGCAGGAGGCCTTCATCCGCTGGGAGGCGACCGACAGGAGCGCGGTGAGCTCGCCGCGCGCCTTCCTCTCGACGATCGTCACGCGCGCCTGCCTCGATCGGTTGAAGAACGCACACACGGCCCGCGTGGACTATGTCGGAACGTGGCTCCCAGAGCCGATCCGCACGGACGGAGACGCCGCGATCGACGTCGTGGAGACCGCGGAGTCGATCTCGCAGGCCTTCCTCATCGTCTTGGAGAGCCTCAGCCCGCTCGAGCGCGCCGTTCATCTCTTGCACGACGTCTTCGACTACACCCACGAGGAAATCGCACAAATCATCGGCCGCGACGCCGCAACGTGCCGAAAGCTCCTCGAACGCGCGCGGAAGGATCTCGTCGCGAGACGGCCCCGCTTCGCTCCCACGAAGGAGGCGCACCGCGACATGGTCGAACGCTTCGCCGCAGCGGTCGTCGGAGGTGACGTCGCCGCCCTCGAGCGTCTCCTCGTCGACGACGTCCAGGCCGTGTCCGACGGTGGCCGAAAAGCCGTCGCCATGCAGAAGCCCATGATCGGGCGCCCTGCCGTGGCGCGCTTCTTTGGCGGCCTCGCACGGCGCGGTTCGGCGGAGGGGTCGTTCTCGATCGTGGAGATCAACGGCTGGGCAGCGATCGTGGCGCGCGTCTCTGGGCGGCCGTTCTCCGTGATCCAGCTCGAGACAGACGGCCACACGATCTACGCCGTCCGCTCCACACTGAACCCCGACAAGCTCTCGCGGATGTGAGCGAGCTTCGGCAGCGGAGGGCTGGCGAGCGATCTCGTGGCTCCCTCAGCATCGACGGGGCTGGCCCGTGCGGCCAGGCTTTCGATGGTTGACGGTTCGCCCCACGGGCCTGCGCTACGCGAGGTGCGCGAGGAGCTTCTTCGTGATGCGCTCGAAGTCGGCGCGGTCGCGATCGTCGAGTGCGCCGGCGAGCTCGTCGCTCATCGCGTCGCGCACCGCTTCGACGCGTTCGCGCATGCGCTTGCCGGAGGCGGTGAGCTCGAGGCCGTACTGGCGCCGATCGGTCTTGCTGCGCGTCCGGCGGATCCAGCCGCGCTCGATGAGCGGCTCGATGGCACGGCCGAGGAGCGCGGGCGCCGTGTCCGTCGCGCGCGCCAGATCGGCCTGCGAGATCCCGCTCTCGATGTGGCGAAGGAACTTCGCTTGCGTGCTCCCGAGCCCAAGCTCTGCATAGCGCGCCGACGCAAGCGCACGGACGCGCTTGGTCAGGCCCACGAACGCCTCGAAGAACTCGCGCCCCTCTTTGCTCACGCTTCCGCAGCCTACCACTGGCGAATCGTATACCAGTATATCATAATCGTGTACGGGTATACGAATGGCTGCCGTCGGAACGTTTCGATCGCTCGAAGTCCCCGCGTTTCGCACGTGGGCTCTCGGCGCCGTCGTGTCGAACGTCGGCACGTGGATGCAGCGTACGGCGCAGGACTGGCTCGTCCTCGCGCAGCTCACGGACCGCAGCGCGACCGCGGTCGGCGTCGTGATGGCGCTCCAGTTCGGGCCGCAGGTGCTCTTCCTCCCGATCACTGGCTTCGTTGCCGACCATGTCGATCGACGAAAGCTCCTCCTCGTCACGCAAGCCGCGCTTGGCCTGCTTGCGCTCGGGCTCGGCGTCCTCACCATCGGCGGTTGGGTCCGGCTCTGGCAGGTCGATGTCTTCGCGTTCCTCCTCGGGTGCGTCACCGCGTTCGATGCGCCGACGCGCCAATCGTTCGTCTCCGACCTCGTCGGCGAAGCGGACCTGCCGAACGCGGTCGCTCTGAATTCGACCTCGTTCAACGCGGCGCGCCTCATCGGCCCTGCGGTGGCGGGCGTGCTCATCGGCAAGATCGGCACGGGCTGGGTCTTCGTCGTAAATGGCCTCTCCTTCGTCGCCGTGATCGCGTCGCTCGTGCGGCTCCGTGCGCTTCGTTCGTCCTCGCGGGCATCGCGAACGCGCGGGAGCCTGTTCGAAGGGTTCCGGTACGTGTGGCAGCGGCCGGATATTCGGACCGTGCTCTTCATGCTGCTCATCGTCGGCACGTTCGGCCTCAACTTTCCGATCTTCATTTCCACGATGGCGGTCGGACCGTTCGGCAAGGGCGCGGGGCAGTTCGGTCTCCTCACGTCGATCATGGCGGTTGGCTCCGTGCTCGGCGCGCTCCTCGCGGCGCGTCGGACCCGGCCGCGCGTGCCGCTCCTCGTGTTCGGCGCGGCCGCGTTCGGCGTCGCGACGGGGCTTGCGGCGGTCGCGCCGAGCTTCGTGACGTTCGCGCTCGTCCTCGTCGCGGTCGGTGTCTCGGCGCAGACGTTCACCACGACGACCAACAGCTACGTGCAGACGTCGACCGTCCCCGTCATGCGCGGCCGCGTCATCGCGATCCTGCTCGCGATCACGCTCGGCGGCACGCCGCTCGGCGCGCCCGTGATCGGCGGCATCGCCGACACCTTCGGCCCGCGGTGGGCGATGGGTGCGGGCG
>JAEXCN010000312.1 GCA_023402175.1 Pseudomonadota bacterium
GTGGATGATCTGCCGACCGTGAAGGCCACGCCGTCGGCGCGGGTCGCTCCGTCCGCAAGGGTGAGCGAGCCGGCGCCGGCAGCTCCGGCATCGACGCCGAGCCCCACGGCGCGACTCACCGACGAGACGCGTGCCGTCGGGGCGATCCGAGCGTCGCTCCAGAGCGGTGACACCCGCGAAGCGCTTCGCCTCCTCGACGCGTACGACGCGGAGTTCCCTCGAGGTGCGCTCGCGGAGGAGGCCGAGGTCCTCCGCATCGAGACTCTCATTCGTGCGGGCGACAGGGACGACGCGGCGAAGCGTGCGAACCGCTTCCTCGCCGAACGACCGTCGAGCCCGCACTCGGCACGCGTACGGACGATGACCTCACGGCTCTCGGAGCCCGAATAGGAGCAGACAGGGATGAAGCTCAATCTTGCTTGGGTCGTCGCTGGAGCGACGGCCCTGGTCGTGGCATGTGCAGCGACCGAGTCGACGGCGCCGTCGTGGGATGCAGAAGATCCCAGCAACACCGGCACTTCCGGACCGGATGGATCCGTGTCCGAGCCGACACTGGACGCAGGCAGCTCGAGCGATCCGGCCGTCTGCGGTGACGGGAAGCTCGAGCCCGGCGAGCAGTGCGACGACGGCAACAACGCCGACGGTGACGGCTGCTCGGCGACGTGCAAGACGGAGTCGGCGGGCCCGAACGACGTGTGCCCTGGCGTCGCGATCCCGCTCACGCTCAGCGGCGCGGACCTCCGCAACGGCTCGGTCTCGGGCTCCACGGAGTCCATCTTCGGTCAAACGGCCGGCAGCTGCGGCGGCGCAAGCGGCAAGGACGCCGTCTACTCCGTCACGTCCGACGTGACCGGCCTCTTGACGGCGAAGCTTACGAGCACGTTCGACTCGGTCCTCTACGCGCGCAGGACCTGCGACGACACGAAGACCGAGGCTGCCTGTCACGACGCGACCGGGAGCACTGGCGGCGAGATGATCCGTGTCCCCGTCACGAAGGACCAGCCGGTGTTCCTGTTCGTCGACGGCTATGCGGGATCGACCGGCACCTTCACGCTCGACGTCGAGGTCGCGACGGCCTTCTGCGGCAACGGCGTCGCCGAGGCGCCCGAGACTTGCGACGACGGCAACATGGTCGCCGGTGACGGTTGCGCACCCGATTGCACGCTCGAGGCGGGCGGCATCCTCACGAATTGTCCCGGGCAGGGAGTGTCCCTCACGGGGGCCGACAACGCGCCGCGAAAGATCTCGTTCGCGGGCAGCACGTCCGTGGCGACGTCGTCGACGCAGTCGGCCGTGGGCTGCAACGGAAACGGCCGAAACACGGTCTACTCCATCATGCCCGACGTCAACGGGTCGATGAAGGCCAAGCTCCTCGCGACGTACAACGGCGCGACGCTGCACGTGCGAAGCGAGTGCGACATCCAGAGCACGCAGATGAGCTGCGCCGGAGCGACCGAGGCGCTCGAGAACATCGAGCTCACCGTCCCGGTCCGGGCGGGCTTCCCCACGTACGTGCTCGTCGACTCGAACAACACGTCGGCGCACGGACCCTACACGCTCGATGTCGTCGTCACGCCTGGTGTCTGCGGGAACGGCATCCTCGACGGCACCGAGGAGTGTGACGACGGCAACGCGCAGTCCGGCGACGGCTGCACGGCCGAGTGCAAGCTCGAGCCGGTTCCGACCGCCGCGAACAACTGTCCGGGTGCGCCGCTGCAGCTCACGGCCGGGCCTCTCGGCTCGTACACGGGAGTCGTCACGTCGTCGACGTCGCCGATGACGAACAGCTTCAAGCCGAAGAAGGCCACTACGCAGGGATGTTCTGCAGTGTCCACAAACTCGGCCAAGGATGCCGTATTCGCGGTCACTTCCCCGATCAACGGCTACGCCACGGCGACCGTGTCGGGATCGTTCGGCACGATCCTCCTCGCACGTGATGGATGTGATGCCGACGCTGCCGCTTACGAGGACCTCGCGTGCGCGGACTCCGTGAAGGGAAACGGCCCCGAGACGATCTCGTTCCCGATCCACGCGAACACGCCGGTCTACGTCGTCGTCGACGGCGAGACCGCGAGCTCGGAAGGTGCGTTCCAGCTCGGCGTGAAGGTGATGCCGTCCGTCTGCGGCAACGACGTGATCGAAGGCGGCGAACAGTGCGATGACGCGAACACCGCGGATGGCGACGGCTGCAGCTCCACCTGCCAGCTCGAGCCCGTGGCGAACAACAACACCTGCTCCGACGCCCTGGCCAACCCCCTCGAGCTGACCGCGCAGCCCAACGGCAGCCATACCGCCACCATCACGTCCGGCACGACGAACCTCGTGAACAGCCAGGCGTTCGGCCGGTGCTCGAGCAGCGGTCCCGACGCGATCTACACGATCAAGGCGCCGATGGATGGCGTCCTCTCGCTCGAGGTGCCGGTCGCCGGGTTCAACGTCACACTCGGAGTACGTACGTCGTGCCCGTCGAGCTCGAGCGCGAACAACACCGACGTGGTCGACTGCGCCAACACGACCTCGGATGACGGCGGCGAATCGCTCGCCGTCGGCGTGGAGAAGGACAAGACCTATTACATCTTCGTCGACGGCGTCTCGGCCAGCGAGAAGGGCGCCTTCACGCTGAACGTCGACGTCCGACCCTCGGGCTGCGGTGACAACCTCGTCTCCGGCAGCGAGCAGTGCGACGACGGCAACAAGGTCAGCGGCGACGGCTGCTCGCCGACCTGCACGCTCGAGCCGCTCGCGGGAATCGACACGTGCCCCGGATTCACGCTCCCGCTGAGCGGCAGCGGCAATGGTCCGTGGACGGGTGTCTTGTCGCTCGAGACGTCCACCTTGAACGCCAACTACGCCGGCACGTGTGGCGGCACCAGCAAGGACGGTGTCGTGGTCGTGACGCCGCCGATCTCGGGCAAGCTCACCGCGAAGCTCACCGGGTTCGGGTGGCAGCCCGTCCTCTACGCCCGCACGACGTGCAACGACGCCGCGACGGAGCCTTTCCTCAGCACGAGCACGACGTCGAAGGCCTGCGACGATGACGGGCTGACCTGGCTCTCGAACTTCCGCGACATCCACTTCAAGGTGACTGCCGCGACGCCGTACTACCTGTTCCTCGACGGGTACGAGTTCCAGTCCGGTGTCGCCCGCCTCAACGTGACGGTGACGCCATGATGACGAAGGCACTCGTCACGAAGACGCGGAAGACGCGAACGACGCGCAGCATCTTCCTCGGGTTCCCCTTCGCGCTGGCCACGGCCGTCGCGATCGCGGCGTGCGGCGATGGACGGTCCGGATTCGGCGCCGAGCGCGACGATCGCGGGCCTTCGGATGGGTTCATCGATCCGGAAGGCGGGAGCCCCGACGCGGCCGGCCTCGACGCGGGCGTCTGCCTGTCCGAGACGCTCCGCGCCGAGACGGTCCCGCTCGCGATCCTACTCTTGATGGACCGCTCGGGCTCGATGGTCGGCGGGAAATGGGACTCGGCGCGACAGGCAATGATCGCGTTCACCGACACGCCCGGGTCGGTGGGATCGAAGCTGGGGCTCTCCGTCTTCCCTCCGGATCCGGGGATCGAAGAACAGTGCGTGCCCTCGCTGTATGCGCCGATCGTTCCGATCGCGCTCATCCCGGGGAATGGTCCCGCCATCAAGGAGGCGCTCCTCACCCGCGGGACGACCGGAACGACGCCGATGAACCCCGCGGTGCAGGGCGCCGTCGACGCGATGAGGGGACACCTCGCGCAGAACCCGAACGAGGAAGGCGTCGTCATCCTCGTCACGGACGGCGACCCTGAGGGATGCGGTTCGACGGTCGCGAACGTCTCCGCCATTGCTCAAGCAGCAGCAGCGGAGACTCCCCGAATCCGCACGTTCGTCGTCGGCATGGACGGAGCCAAGTTCTCGAACCTCGACAAGATCGCCCTCGCCGGCGGCGGCGCACCGTACGCGTTCAACGCGAGCGGCACCGGGGACGCTGGCGGCACCACGCAACAGCAGCTGTTCGACGCGCTCGAGAAGATCCGCGCCGGCGCGATGGGCTGCGAGTACGTCGTTCCGAAGCCGGAGACGTCGAAGGGCTCGATCGATCCCGACTCCGTCGAGATGGACTTCAGTGCGGGGAAGGACGCCCCGCCGCAGAAGTTCAAGCGCGTGCCGAACCAGGAGTCGTGCGGAACGACGGCCGGCGGCTTCTATTACGACAATCCGAAGAACCCGAAGCGCATCGTCCTCTGTCCAGCCTCGTGCGAGGCCGTGCGCAAGGGCACGTCAGAGGCGAAGATGGACGTCGTCGTCGGGTGCATCAAGCAAGTGAACTGAGAGCGGCCCGTTCGTTCGTCAAGGCAGCGCCATCGCAATCCCGAGTCCGAGCGAAGGAATGACCGCCGGGATCCGATACGCCTCGATGTCTCCGAACGAGTAGCGGTCCCGGACGCGAGGGACGTCGAGGCCGGCTTCGAGCTCGACGCCGAGTCGGGGGGTGACGCCGACGCGCGCACGAACGGCTCCGCGTGGGGCGAACCACGCACGCCTGAGGCTCCTTGGCCGAGCGGCGCCGCGTGTCGGCTCGCTCGAGAGCACGCCCACCGCGACACCTGCGCACGGGAACACCGAGACCGGACCGACGCGGACGCGGAGAGGACACACTTCAGGCGCGAGAAACGACCAGACCATGTTCGCCCCCCGCGGCCCCAGCTCGACGCTCGCACTGTAGGTCGTCGCGGCGAGGCGGAGCGTGAGCGTCGAGAGATCGCGACCGCGCATCATTTCGCCGAAGACGCTCGCGCCGATCGGCACCACGTCGATGGCGGCGCCGACGGCGTGCATTCCAATCGCCCACCTCCTGTCGTCCTCTCGGGCCGGCGATGGCAGGACGGGCGTTTCGATCGTCGCGCGTGCCAGCGGTGCGGGCGGCGCGGCCTCCGGAGCCGCCGGTGCCGTGACTGGCGGCTCCGGAGGTGGGGACGGCGTGCCCGCCGCGGGATCGAACATCAGGACGGTGACGAGGCTCAGCGCATCGGCGATCTCTTCGCAGGTCGCGCCTTCGACGCGGCGGATCGAGTCGCCGACGCGCATCGTCCCGAAGGCGCGCTCGCCTGGGCTCGCAGCGGGGATCGTCACAGCGACCTTCGTCGCGTCCTCGTCGGACCCGACGTCGAGGCGTGAGGAGTGCGAGCGGAGCCGCCGGCCGAAGTCGTCGCCGTCGGTGCATGCGGCCTCCACCTCGAGACGGAGCCGTGCGGGCCGGAGCTCGTCGGCGTATCCGGCACTGGCGAGGAGACCGACTCCCGTCGCGATCGACGCGATCAGGTGCATGCGCATGCGCGCTGCACAGGCTCGCACGTCGAAGATCAGGCGTCGAGTCGATGAAGCGCGGCTGAGCTCGCGCTCCGGTCCACTCACGCGCGCCTATGCGCATGCGCGGATCAAGCGGCGCGGTAGTAGCCGTGGACCTCGGTGCCGTCGCTGCGCGTGTAGCCGCCGACCCAGATGCGCGAACGCGTGCCCGGTGCCGGGCGCTTCGACTGGTCCGAGCGCGAGTACTTGTTCGAGCGCGGACGGGGCGTGCCCTTACGTGAGACGCTCGCTCGTTCGTTCTTCCAGAAACGCTTGCTCATGCATTTACCTCCGCGGAGGAGAAAGCAACACCCGCGCCCGGAAGCCCGCAATCACGCGGCATGACGCATGCTCTTCCGTACTGGCGTGTCGACGCACGCCATGCACGGCTGGCCGCGCGGAGAGGGCCGGCTCGCAACGATTCTTCGCGAAAACGCGCTCGCGATCGCGGCGCTCGGACTGTTCTCTCTCAGCCTCGTCGGTCAGGCGCTGACCGGCCTCTCGACGGTGAACGACGAGGCACGAGAGCACGGCGCGGCAGTCATGTCGCTCGGGCAGTATCTCGTCAGCGGTGATTTCATCGAGGCGACGTTCGAGAACTGGGAGAGCGAGTTCCTCCAGATGGCGCTCTTCGTCGTGATGACGAAGTTCCTGCGGCAGGAGGGCTCGTCGGAGTCGAAGAAGATCGGCGAGCGCGAGGCCGTCGACGAAGACCCGCGCGAGAAGAAGGACGACCCCGACGCGCCCGGACCGGTACGCCGTGGCGGCGTCCTGCTGTTCTTCTACGAGCGCTCGCTGTCGATCGCGCTCTTCCTCCTCTTCATCGCCTCGTTCACGCTGCACGCGGTCGGCGGCGCGAGCAAGCACAACATCGAGGCGCTACGTCATGGAAGCGAGACGGTGAGCGTGCTCGGGTATCTCGGGACATCGCAGTTCTGGTTCGAGTCGTTCCAGAACTGGCAGAGCGAGTTCCTCTCCGTCGCCGTGCTCGTCCTCCTCTCGATCGTGCTCCGCGAGAAGGGCTCTCCGCAGTCGAAGCCGGTCGCGGCGCCCCACGCCGAGACCGGCGGCTGATCGCACGCTCGAGCTTCACGTGATAACCATCGGGCATGGGTTTGCCTCGCGACGAGACCGCGTTCTTCGGGCGGCAGAGCGAGATCGCCGAGATCGAACGTCGGTTCGACTTCGGCGCACGGCTCGTCACCATCGTCGGGCTCGGCGGGGTGGGGAAGACGCGGCTCGCCCTCGCGATCGCGGCGACGAGGAAGAGCGCGATCTACGTGGCGCTCGGAGATGCGCGCTCGCTCGAAGCCGCCGTACGCGCCGTCGCGGGAGCAGCGCGCGTGACGCTCAGGGCCGAGTCACAGGCTCGCGCCGGTCTCGGTGCGCTGGCCGCGACGCTCTCGAAGAAGGCGGCCGCGAACAAGGGCCTGCTGCTCGTCGTCGACAACATGGAGCAGCTCGGCGAAGCAGCCGGCGAGCTCGTGTCGGCGCTGCTCGACGACGCCGGGGACCTCTCGATCCTCGCGACCTCACGTGAGCCTCTCGGTCTTCGCGGCGAGGAGAAGCTCGTCCTGGCGCCGCTCGAAGAGCCCGAAGCCGTGGCGCTGCTGCGCGATCGCGCGCGCGCTGCCGCGGGAGCCCCGGTCGACGTGAGCGATGCCGAGGCGCTCGCGATCGTCGGGCGGGTCGATCGACTGCCGCTCGCAATCGAGCTCGCGGCGTCACGGCTCGAGGTCCTCTCTCCGTCGCAGCTCCTCGCGCGACTCGCCGAGCGGCTCGATGTCCTCACCGATGCATCGGGCGCTGCGCCCCGTGCGCCGCGGACCATGCGTGCGACGCTCGACTGGTCGTGGGACCTGCTCGGAGACGGCGAGCGGAGCGCGCTCGCACAGGCGAGCGTCTTCGCTGCGCCGTTCGGAGTCGACGCGGCCGAGGAGGTGATCGTCGTCGAAGGACACGAGGTGCTCGATGTCCTCGAGAGCCTGGTCAAACGCTCGCTCCTCGTTCGGCTCGCAGGCGCCGACGGCCGCGTGCGCCTCGCGATGTTCGGGACCGTGCGCGCGTGGGCCCGCGAAAAGCTCGCCGACGAGGAAGCGCACCGTCGCCATGCGCTGCACCATCTCGCGGAGGGCGAGCACGCTGCGCGGCAGACATACGGAGAACGGGCCGTCGCCGCGCTCGACGAGCTCGCCGCGCTCTTGCCGGAGCTGCTCGCTGCCTTCGAGACGATGAGGCAGAGCTCCCCGGAGACAGCGGCGCGGATCGTCCTCGCGCTCACGGACCTCTTGCTCTTTCGCGGCCTGTTCGAGCTCCGCGCCGAGCTGTTCGCCGCCGGCGCCGAGGCGGCGCAGCGCGCGAACGACGACCGGCTGCTCGCGCGCGCGCTCGTCGCGAAGGCGCGCGTGACCCTCGAGGAGGGGCGCATGCAGGATGCCGAGGCGGAGCTCCGTCGCGCGCTCGACATCGCGGCCCGCGCCGGCGACGAGGTGACGGAGGCCGAAGCGACGCGGAGCCTCGGATGGGCGCTCACCGCCCTCGGGCGCGCAGAAGACGCCATGGCCGCGCTGAAGATGGCGCAAGACAGGCACCGCGCGCACGGAAGCGCCCGTGGCCTGGCGGACGCGCACGTCGCGCAAGGGATCCTTGCCGCGCTGCAGGGCCGACCTGCCGACGGCCTGACGCACCTGCGCGAGGCGCTCGCGATCCACGTCGAGCACGGCGACGTCATCCGTCAGGAGAAGGTGCTCGGCTTCGGCGGCCTCGTTGGCCATGATGCTCGCGAGATCGCACGAGGCCTGCCGCGTGATGTGCTCACGCGCGCGCCGAAGTCGTCGATCGACGTGCTCCCGGCGCACGTCGCGGAGCTCGTTCGCGGCGAGAGCGAGAAGCGCGATCGATGGCAGGACGCGATCGATCTCCATCGACAGGGTGCGGCCGCGCTCGAGCGCAGGGATCCGGAGGGCGCGATTGGCTTCTTCGATCGTGCGCTCGTCGCCCTCGAGCGATCCGGGGTGAAGAAGGGGATCGCGATCGTCCACGCGCACGCTGCTGCTGCCTTCGCGCTCGGCGGGGATCTCGTCGAGGCAGACGCGCGCATCGAGCGAGCTCGATCCGCCGCCATGGGCGATCCCGTGAGCGATCTCGTCGTCTCGATCGTCGACGCCGCGATCGCGGTCATCGGAGGCAGCGCACACGATCTCGCAGGCCCGAAGGCGCTCCTCGAACGTGCGACGCGCGCGGAGGTCGGGACTCCCGAGCTGTCGTTCGCCACGCGTGTTCTCGCCGGAGCGCTCGCGGATACGGCACCGACAGCGGCGGGCAGAGCGCGGGCGACGTCGCGTGGTGGTCGGCCGGAGCTCGTCGTCGGGCGCGAGTCGAGGTGGATCGTCCCTCCGGGAGGAGAGCGCGTGGACCTTGTTCGCTACGGGCCGGTCCGGCGGCTGCTCGATCGTCTCGTCGTCGCGAGGCTCGAGGAGCCAGGCATCGCGCTCTCGGCGGAGGCGCTGATCGAGGCCGGTTGGCCGGGCGAGCGCATGCGGCACACGGCGGGCCTCCTTCGTGTGTACAGCGCCGTCCGCCGACTGCGCAGGCTCGGTCTCGAGCCGCTGCTCGTGACGCGCGACGACGGCTACTTGCTGGCTCCCGATGCGCCGGTGCGGCGTGACGAGAGCTGACGAGAGCTGAGACGCAGCTTTCTTGGGCTCCGGCGACCGGCGTTGCATGATGGCACCCTCGGAGTTTCCCTCATGCGCCGCGCAGCACGCTTCGACGCCCCGTTCTGGGGCTTGCTTCTCGTAGGAGTCATCGCCGTCGGTGCCTTCGGCTGCTTCGGGCTCGCCAAGGCAGCCCAGGACCTCGCGCACGGATAGCGGCTGCTCCGACGCATGATCCGCAGCGTCGTTGCGGCGCGCGACCTCATCGTCGACGAGGGCCGAGCACGGCCGATCGCCGAGCGCTCGGAGTCCATCGGGCCGGAAGCGGCGGTGCCCTGAGCGCGAGCGTCGTGCCCGCTTTATAGAAGACAGCGCGGCTCGTCAGGTAGGATCGCGGTTGATGAAGAAGCCGCCCTTCCTTCACCGCCGCACGCTGCTCGCAGGCGTCGCTGCGCTGGTCCTCGCGTCGTCGTGCAAGGACCCGCCGAAGTCGGACGCGTCGACGTCGGGCGGCGCGGGCAGCAGCGCCAACCGACTCAAGATCGCCGTCGTTCCGAAGGGCACGACGCACGAGTTCTGGAAGAGCGTCCATGCAGGCGCGGTGAAGGCGTCGAAGGAGCTCGATGTCGACATCGTCTGGAAGGGACCGCTCAAGGAAGACGACCTGAAGGCGCAGATCGACGTGGTGAACACGTTCGTCGCGCAAGGTGTCTCGGGCATCGTCCTCGCTCCGCTCAACGACAGCGCGCTTCGCGCTCCGGTGAAGGCCGCCGCCCAGGCGAAGATCCCGGTCGTGGTCTTCGACTCGGATCTGCAGGGCGACGATCACGTAAGCTTCGTCGCCACGGACAACCAGGCCGCCGGCAAGCTCGCCGCCGAGGGGATGGCCAAGAAGCTCGATGGCAAGGGCAACGTCATCGTCCTCCGCTATCAAGAGGGATCGGCGAGCACGCAGAACCGCGAGAAGGGCTTCCTCGACGCGCTCCAGTCGAAGCCCGACCTCAAGGTGATCAGCGACAACCAGTACGGCGGGGCGACGACGGAGAGCGCGTTCGCAAAGGCCGAGAGCCTGCTCATCGCGCACAAGGCCCAGACGGGCGCCGTGAGCGGGATCTTCACGCCGAACGAGTCGACGACGTTTGGCATGCTGCAGGCCCTCAAGAAGTCGGGCGTGAACAACGCCGCGGACAAGTCGAAGCGCGTCCGCTTCTATGGCTTCGACTCTTCCGACAAGCTCGTCGCCGCGCTGCGCGACGGAGAGATCGACGGCCTCGTCGTCCAGAACCCGTTCAACATGGGTTACCTCGCGGTGAAGACCATGACCGAGCACCTCCGCGGCAAGAAGGTCGAGAAGCGCATCGACACCGGCGCGCGCCTCGTCGAGAAGGAGAACCTCGACGACCCTGAGGTGAAGGAGATCATGCAGCCCGCTCTCGAGAAGTGGCTCCGGGAGTGACGAGCCGAGCCGCTGGCCCCGTCCTCGAGCTCACCGGCATCGAGAAGTCGTTCGGCACGGTCTCGGTGCTCCGCGGTGTCGATCTGCGCGTCGGCCGCGGAGAGATCCACGCGCTGCTCGGCGAAAACGGAGCCGGCAAGAGCACGCTCATGCGCATCTTGCTCGGTGCCGAGGTCGCCGGCCGAGGGCAGATGATGCTCGCCGGCGCGCCGTATGCGCCGAGCGGTCCCGGTGACGCGCGGCGGGCAGGCATCGTGATGGTCCCGCAGGAGCGCACGCTCTGCCTCGATCTCACCGTGCTCGAGAACGTCGTGTTGGGGCTCGAGCCGACGAGCGCCGGATTCGTCCGCCGGCGAGAAGCGCGCGAGATCGCCGAGCGCGCGCTCGGCCTCGTCACCGGCGTCGGGCGACGCATCGCGCTCGACGTCCGAGCGCGCCATCTCGGTGTCGCCGACCAGCAGCTCGTCGAGATCGCCCGTGCGCTCGCGCAAGGAGGCGCCGCCGACGGACGTTCCCGTGGGAGCCGCGGGATCCCCGCGAAGGTCCTCATCCTGGACGAGCCGACGTCGAGCCTCGGTCACGACGACGCTGCGCGCCTCTTCACGCGCATCCATGCGCTGAAGGCCGCCGGGCTGTCGATCATCCTCGTGACGCACTTCCTCGCGGACGTCCGTGCACACGCGGATTGCTACACCGTCCTTCGCGACGGGAAGGTCCAGGGCTCCGGCGATCCGAAGACGACGCCGCCCGAACGGATCGTTCGCGAGATGCTCGGGCGCGAGCTCGAGGCCTCACGCGAAGAGCAGGAGAGCCAGCGCGATGAGGCGACGCTGACGGCCGGGAGCGTCGGTCGCGACGCCGACGTCCTCCTCGAGGTCGACGCGCTCGGCGGGCGCGAGCGCCCGCGCTCCGCGAGCTTCGTTCTTCGCCGCGGTGAAGTGCTCGGCGTCGCGGGGCTCGTCGGCTCCGGCCGGACGGAGCTCCTTCGGCTCATCGTCGGACTCGACGAGCGTGTCCACGGGACGGTCCAGGTCCGTGGTGAGAAGGGCGTCGGCCTTCTCAGCGAGGATCGCGGCGGTGAAGGGCTCATGCTCGCGCGTTCGATCGCCGAGAACGTGACGCTCTCGAAGAGCGGCCCCTTCGTCTCCGTGCCGAGCAAGTTGCTCGCGGAAGGCGCTCGCTGGATCCGCGAGCTCTCCGTCAAGGCGAGCGGTCCGGCGCAGGCCGTCGGCGAGCTCTCCGGCGGAAACCAGCAGAAGGTCCAGATCGCACGCTTGCTCCGCGAGGACTACGACGTCTTGCTCATCGACGAGCCCACGCGAGGGATCGACGTCGCGAGCAAGGCGCAGGTGCTCGCGCTCGTTCGCGAGCTGGCACGGAAAGGGAAGGCGATCGTGCTCGTGTCCAGTCAGCTCGACGAGCTCGTCGCAGCGTGTGATCGGATCGCCGTCCTCCGTCGTGGCGAGCTCGATGCGCCACGTCCCGTCTCGGATTGGACCGAAGAGAAGCTACTCCTGGAGGCATCCTCGTGAGCGGATCGATCCTCCGCGGACGTCGGCCTGCCTGGCTCGGGCCCCTCGTCGCGGTCATCGTCGTTTATGCCGTATTCGCGGTCCTGACGCCGGACACGTTCCTCCGGACGCAGAACCTCCTCACGATGGCGAGGCAGACGGTCGTCGTCGCGATCTGCGCGCTCGGGATGACGATGGTCATCGTCACGGGCGGCATCGATCTGTCGACCGGGTCGCTCGTCGCGCTCACGACCGTCGTGATCGCGCGCATCCTCCGGAGCGGATACAGCCCTGCGGTTGCGGTCCTCGCGGCGCTTGCCGTCGCCGCTGCCGTCGGGGCATGCATCGGCACGCTCGTCGGACGCTTCAAGATGATGCCGTTCGTCGTCACGCTCGGCGCGATGACGATCCTCCGCGGCGGCGCCAAGGGGCTGGCGGAGGAGCAGAAGATCGACTGCGATACGAAGGGCCTCGAGAGGCTGCTCTCGGCGGACATCTCGGCTCCTGGGATCTGGATCGCGCTCGCGCTCGCCATCGCCGTCGCCCTGCTCCTCGGGTACACGCGATTCGGTCGCCATGTGTTCGCGGTCGGCAGCAACGAGGCGGCCGCGCGCCTCTGCGGTATCGATCCAGGCCGCGTGAAGATCCTCGTCTACACGCTGTCGAGCTTCCTCTTCGGCGTGGCCGGGCTGATGGAGCTCTCGACGCTGACGGTCGGCGACCCGACGGACTCGATCGGCCTCGAGCTCGACGTCATCGCTGCGGTCGTCATCGGCGGCGGATCGCTCGTCGGCGGCGAGGGGAGCATCGTCGGAGCCGTGCTCGGTGCTCTGCTCATGACCGTCATCAAGACGGGCGCCGTCCACAGGGGCATGCCGAGCTGGACGCAAGAGATCGCGACCGGCGCAATCATCGTGATGGCCGTCGCGATCGATCGGGCCCGCCACGCTCGGGCTCGTCGCTGAGCCACCGGCTTCCGAGGAGCCATGCCTTTCGCAACGAGGCTGGCCCCGATATCGTGCGGGGCGGTGGACCGTTCCGAGGCGCTTCGCATCATCGAGTCGTTGCTCGAGCGCGAGGGACGCGCTGACGTCCTTGCGGAGCTCCGGACCATGCTCGCATCGGCGGACGTCACCGATCCGTACGCGAAGACGATCTCCGAAGTGACCCGGGCGCTCCTCGAGAGCGAAAAGACGTACCGACTCGTCTTCTCACACGAGATGGATCCGATGTCGCTCTTCGACTCGGAGACGGGCGCAATCCTCGAAGTGAACGACGCGTGGCTCGCGCTCTACGGCTACACCCGCGAGGAGGCGCTCGCGCTCAAGGTCACCGACGTGAGCGCCGAGCCCGCCGCGACGAAGAGCGCGATCGCGAAGCTTCCTCCTGGCATGACGACGCGCATTAACCTGCGCTGGCACCGGTCGAAGGACGGCACCGTCTTCCCCGTCGAGCTCACTTCGGGAAAGCTCTCGCTCGACGGCCGCGGCGTCACGTATGCCGTCATGCGTGACATCACGCAGCGCCAGAACACGGAGCGGGCGCTCGCACGCACCGAGGCGAGCTTCCGAACGCTCATCGAGACGATGCCCGACGGCGTCGTCGTGCATCGGCTCGGACGCATCGTCTACATGAGCCCGTCGGCTCGTCGGATGCTCGGCTACGACCTCGACGACGACATCTCGGGACTGATGGCGCTGGACATCGTCCACCCCGAGGAGCGGCAGAACGTCATCGACCGTGTGATGGAGATGCTCGGGCGAGGGGGCCCTGCGCCGGCGGTCGAGGAGCGGCTCTTGCGCAAGGACGGCACGACGGTCGTCGCCGAGGTCGTCGCCCACACCACCGTCTTCGACGGCGAGCATGCCGTCCTCGCGATTGCGCGCGATACCTCCGCGCGCAAGGAGGTCGAGGCGCAGCTCGTGATGAACGATCGACTCGCTTCGCTCGGCCGGCTGTCCGCATCGATCGGCCACGAGCTCAACAACCCGCTGGCCTACGTGCTCGGCAACGTGGAGCTCATGCAGCGCGAGCTCGCTCGGGTCGATGGCTTGGGTGCGGACGCAGCGGAGCGCCTTGCGCAGCACGTGACGATCATCCGCGAAGGCGCGGCGCGCATGCGTGACATCGTGCGAGACCTCAAGACGCTCGCGCGTGGCGATGTCGAGCGGCCTTCGCCCATCGACGTGCAGGGCATCCTCGACGTCTGCGTGAACATGGCCGAGCGTGAGATCACGCCGAGGGCTCGGCTCGTCCGGCACTGCAACGAGCGCGCGCTCGTCTCGGGGACCGAGGCGCGCTTCGGGCAGGTCTTCCTCAACCTGCTCCTGAATGCTGCGCAGGCGATCCCGGAGGGCGACGCGAACGGTCACGAGGTACGGGTCGTCGTCCGCCGACTCGATGGCGCGCGCGTGGCGATCGACATCAGCGACACCGGCGCCGGCATCGCGCCCGACATCCGAGAGCGGATCTTCGAGCCGTTCTTCACGACGAAGCACGGCGAGGGGACGGGGCTCGGCCTCTCGATCTGCCACCGGATCGTCACCTCCGCCGGCGGAACGCTCACCGCGCACGCGAACCCGGACCGCGGCATGACCTTCCGCGTCGTGCTGCCCACGGTCGAGGCCGATCCGCGCTGACGCGCCGAAGGGCGCTCGGCGTCCTCCGAGACGAGCGTGTTAGGCTCTCCGGCTCGAACCGCGAGCCGCAAGGAGATCACGATGCGCCTGAAGGACAAGATCGCCCTCGTCACTGGAGCCAGCCGTGGCATCGGATACGCGAGCTGCCTCGCTCTCGCGAAGGAGGGCGCCACGATCGTCGGCACCGCGCGGAACATGAGCGACCTCGCCGAGCTCGAGAAGGCCGTCGCCGCCGCGGGCGGGAAGGTGAAGACGTTCGCGGGCGACGTCACGAAGTCCGCCGACGTCGCAAACGTCATCAAGCAGACGGTGGGCGCGTTCGGACGGATCGACATCCTCGTCAACAATGCC
>JAEXCN010000053.1 GCA_023402175.1 Pseudomonadota bacterium
GCGTGCTCCACGAGAAATGGACGCTCGAGCGCCTGCTCGGCGTCGGAGGGATGGGTGCGGTCTACGCGGCTCGCCATCGGAACGGCGCGCGCGCAGCGGTGAAGGTCCTCTCGCCGTCGATGGGGCGGCTGCCTCACATCCGTAAGCGGTTCCTCCACGAGGGATATGCAGCGAACCGCGTCGACCACGCGGGAGCCGTAAAGGTCCTCGACGACGACGTCATCCAGGACGGCTCCGACGAGGGCACGGCGTATCTCGTGATGGAGCTGCTCGACGGCGAGCCGCTGAGCGATCGTGCGAAGAGTGACCCGCCGCTCACCGAGCGCGATCTGCTCGAGATCGCCGACGGCGTCCTCGCGGTGCTCGATGCGGCGCACGCCAATGGTGTGGTGCATCGCGATCTCAAGCCGGACAACCTCTTCCTCGCGCGCGATCCCGAGCGCGAAGGCACGCAGATCAAGGTGCTCGATTTCGGGCTCGCCCGGCTGCTCGAAGCCCGCGAGCAGACGATCGCCGGCATGGCCCTCGGGACGCCGACGTACATGTCCCCGGAGCAAGCCGCTGGGCACGTCGACGAGATCGACGGACGTACGGACATCTACGCGCTCGGATCGATCTTGTTCCAGCTCGTGAGCAACAAGCGCATCCACGATGCTGCGCACACGCTGGGCCTCGTGGTGCGGATGGCGACGACGCCTGCGCCGAAGCTTCGGACGGTCGCGCCCGACGTCTCCGAGCCGTTCGCGCGGATCGTGGACCACGCGCTCGAGTTCAAGCGCGAGGATCGCTACCCGACGGCGGCGGCGATGCGTACGGACGTGCAGGCGGCGCTCGCGATGCTGGCGGCGGAGGGCTCGACCCTCCACGTCGTTCCGGCTTCGTCGTCGGCGTCGCCGAGCCCTGCTCGCGGCGTCGTCACCGCGCCGGCGCTCGCCGATACGGTGCGTGTACCCGCCGTCGTCGCGGCGGCAGCCGCGCCGTCGTTCGCGCCGGATTCGCGGCGGAGCCGTGATCCACGCGCAGAAAAGGACGCCGGCAGCAGCGTTCCACCGCCGCGCGAGGAGACGACGAACAAGTCGCCGCTTCGGACGCTCGTGCTCGTGGCGATCGCCGGAGTCGCCGGCTTCTTCGTCTGGGAGAGCGGGCCCGCGCTCGCACGCATGTTCGACGCCAGAGCGGCGGGCCCGGCGATCGCGACGAGCGCTCCGACCGCTCCGACCGCTCCGACCGCTGAGCGTTCGACGACGATCGATGCATCGTCGCCGACGGATGTCGACGCCGGTCTCGACGCGGCTGCTCCGGATGACGAAGGCGCATCACCACTCGCGATCGAGCCACTTGATGCATCGATCGACGATCCGTCGGACGCGTCGATCGACGCATCGGATGACGAAGACGAGGAGGACGAGGACGACGAGCCGGATGCGTCGACCCCGCTGGAGCTCGATGCGTCACTTCCGGTAGCACCCATGCCGAGCGCGAGTCCGCGGCGTGCGGCTCCGCATCCGACGGCGAAGCCGGTCAAGAAGAAGCGCCCGCCGCGCCGTCCCGGACAGCCGCCGCGCAAGAAGAAGCGCTGGCGCGGCTAGAACGACGAAGGCCCGAGGCGCTCTCAGCAGCCCGCGAGGACGATCGGCGGAAGCCAGCCGGCGAGGCGCTTTCGGCGGACGCGGCGAACGACGCTGGAGATGAAGCGGTACATGACGCGCCCCCACTATTGCGAAGAACGATTGAGGTCAAGAGTGCGCCGTCCGGACATGATGCCGCTCGCCCGTGGCATGATGAGCGCGTGACGGAAGCGAAGGATCTCAAGCGCGCGCTCGTGGAAGCGCTTCTCGCGAAGCTCGACGAAGAGCTCGCCAACATGCGCCGCGCCGCGAAAGACGCGCGCGAAGCAGCCACCCACGAAGAAGCGAAGCCGGAGAACGACAAGGACACGCGCGCCCTCGAGGCGTCGTACCTCGCAGGCGCGCAGGCCGCGCGCGTGCGGGAGCTCGAAGGCGCGGTGAAGGCGATCGGCGGCATGCCTCTGCTCGATCTCACCGGTGGCAAGAGCATCCAGTCCTCGGCGGTGGTGACGCTCGAAGACGAGGACGAGGAGCGAACCACGTTCTTCGTCGCGCCGTTCGGCGGAGGCATCACGCTCTCGGCCGGAGAGCTCTCGGTGCAGGTCGTCACCCCGCAATCGCCGCGCGGTCAGGCGCTGCTCGGCCGCACGCAGGGAGATGTGATCGAGGTCCGAGGGACGAGGCCTGGACCTCCGCGCGAGATGACGATCGTCGACGTCTGGTGACGAGCGCGCGCCTCGATCGCTCACGTACTCAGGAACCGTTCGGTCGGTCAGAAAACGTTACCCGCGCGATTCCACGCACGTACGTGGGTGCGGCAACAACCGCACGAAAATCGGCGCACGTTACGGTTCAGATTGCCTTGCCCGAGACGCACATGGTGCTACACGGCCGCCACCATGAAGCTGGCCACTGCGCTCCTTCCCCTTGCTCTCTTGTCCTTCGTCTTCACCGGCTGCGCCGCGCAGACCGACGACGATGCCACCAGCGACGCCGATGAGGTCGAGGTCGACTCCGCCGAAGAGGCGATCACCGGCGCTCCCTCGAACTTCGGTTACTTCCAGGTCACGCGCCCTGACGTCCGCAAGTGCGTTGCTCCGCTCTGCGGCGGCTTCTTCGTCAAGCGCGTGAACGAGGAGAAGACCGTCTGCGCGAACGGAACGAAGCAGGCCGAGTGCTACGTCTCGGCCATTCAGCTGAACGGCGTCGGGCTCTCGGCGCGTGAGGAAGCCGACTTCCGCAAGGCGCTCGAGAGCGGCAAGGCGCTCGTCAAGGCGCGCTCGTTCAAGACGAAGTTCGGCGGGCAGTACGTCGGTCTCCTCAAGGCCAACGAGGCCTGGCTCGGCGCGACGGGCTCCGACATCACGAACGGCGGCACGTTCTACCGCGCTGCGGACAACGGCATCAAATGCATCAAGGCGCCGTGCCCGTCGACGACGGCGTATCAGCTCAACTCGAGCCAGAGCCACAACGTCATCGACGTGAGGCTCGAGAACACGCAGAACGCCGCGGACGAGGCGACGCTGAACCGCGCGCACAACGCGCTCACGACGAAGGACGGCATCCTCCTCGTCGGTGGCGTTGCGCTCCCGAAGTGCGTGCCGAGCGCGACGAACTGTGGGCCGTTCGCGAGCGCGACGGAGTTCTACCTCCGCGTCGTCCGTCGCGAGGGCCAGGCGTGCGGGTTCTGGAGCGGTTACGACTGCAACGCCGATCAGTTCTGCAGCTGGGCGCCGGAAGACATCTGCGGTGCGGCCGATGCTGCGGGCAAGTGCGCGTACAAGCCCCAGTTCTGCATGGCCCTCTACGATCCGGTCTGCGCGTGCGACGGCAAGACGTACGGCAACTCGTGCGCCGCCGCCGCCGCCGGCGCGTCCGTCTCGAGCAAGGGCGCGTGCGCGCCGTCGCCCGCGGCGAAGTGATCGATCGACGCGACTGAATAGTTGATGACGAGAACGAGGCCGGCGTCTCCTCCATGGGAGGAAGCCGGCCTTGTTGCGTTGTGCAAACTTCGCGTTTCGTGCAGCGGCGATGCGCGGACTACCGAGCCGGTCGATGCAGCTCGATGACGACGCCGTCCGGATCGCGCACGAAGATCGCCTCCGCGCCGGTCGGAAAACGCACGCGGTCACGCAGGTTGAAACCGGCGGCTTCGATCGCCTTCGCAGCGGCGTCGAGATCGGGGCACTCGAGCGCGATGTGCGTGATGCCTGGTGCTTTCACCGGAACGTCCATGAGCACGTTCGGCGTGTCCGCGGTCGGCGCGTTGAGCACGAGGTTGAGCTCGAGCCCCGAGGGATGATTCAGGATCGCGACCGGCTCTGGACCGATCGGGCCGAGCGTCTTCTCGAAGCCGAGGACACGGTAGAACGCGAGCGAGCGTTCGAGGTCGTGGACTCGAATACCGACGTGTGCGAGCCCAGTGATCGCGATGGTGGAGGTGGACGCCACCTTCGAATTACTAGCATCGACGTCGATGCGATCGTCAAGGCGCAGCGATCGGATCTACGCTCCGCCGCGTGAGAGCGAAGCGAAGGCTCGTCCGCACCGTGTTCTTCGGTGCCATCGTCCTCTCTGCGCTCGCCCTCGTCCTCGTCGTGCGCCGAGGGCCACGGCGCGGCGTTCGAAGCCTCTCGCGCACGCCGACCGGCGGCGCTGCGCAGGCGGAAGATGATCGCGTGATGCTCGGCGACGACGGCGGCCTCCGCGGGCGCGCGTTCGTCGAGGACGCGCGTCGCTACGACGTGCGCGTCTGGTCGTTCGGGCTCGAGCGTTACGAGCTCCGCATCGAGGATGCCGGGATGAAGACCGCCCTCGATGCCGTCCTCGCAAAGACCGACGCCGAGCTCGTGGTCAACGGCGGCTTCTTCGATCCGGAAGGCAAGCCTGTCGGGCTCGCGATCTCGAATGGCGCAGTGCTGTCGCGTCTCGGAAAGAACCTGTCGGGCGGAGTGCTCGCATCCGATGGCATGCGTGCCGAGCTGTTCGCCGCCGAAGGGTTCGTGCTCCCGGACGGAGGTACATTCGCCATCCAGTGCCGCCCGCGTCTCGTCGTCGACGGGAAGGCGAACGTGAAGAGCGACGACGGCAAGCGCGCCGAGCGCACTGCGCTGTGTACGCGAGATGCGGGGCGCACCGTCGACGTCGTCGTCGTGCGCGGGAGTGACGACGGTGAGAGCCCTGGGCCGTCACTCTTCGCGCTCGCGCGCCACCTCGAGGAAGCCGGCTGCGAAGCGGCGCTCAACCTCGATGGAGGGCCTTCGACCGGGGTCGCGTGGCGCGAAGGCAGCGATGTCAGGCTGCTCGCGCCGCGAGGTCCGGTCCGTCACGTCGTGGCGTTTCGAGAACGGCGCTGACGCTCGCTCCGTTCGAGCGAGCGCCATCCTCGCCGTTGAGCGACATCACTTCGCGCCGTTCGACTCGTCCTGCGCGAGCTGCGGCGCGCTCGTCCGCGGAGCAATCGTGATCTTTCGCGGCTTCGCCTTCGGCTGCTGCGCGACGCGGATCGTGAGCACGCCGTCGGCGAGATCGGCCGTCAGGCGCTCCGGATCGACCGTCTCGGGAAGCGTGAACGAACGGGTGAACGAGCCGTAGCTCCGACCGAGCCAGACCTTGTCCTTGCCGTTGCCTTCGTAACGACGCTGACCCTTGATCGTGAGCACGCCGTCGTCGAGCGTGATCTCGAGATCCTCCTGCTTGATCCCCGGGACATCGGCCGTCAAGACGATCTCTTCTTCGTTCGCGCGGACATCGACCGCGGGAGCGAAGCTCCGGACCGGAGACGCCGCACCGAGGGACGTGCCGGCGATGCCGGTCATCACGTCGTCGAAGAGACGGTCGAGCATCGGAAGACTGAATGCACTATTCATGGAAATACCTCGCCAACGAGTGGGCTGTCCGAGTTCGCGGCCGAGCTCGGCGGGCGCGCACCATTGCGCTGCCGCCGTCGATGAGGACCGGCGTCCACCGGCTCCTTCGATCGGGGGGAGCGGGTGTCCCCCGTGCGGTCGAGCGGAGCTGGACCCTGTCCAACCCGGTCCATCGGCCGTCGTGGATGTGAGGAGAAATAAGACTGCTCTCCCGACCGTCAAGGGCCGGCTCGTGCCTTGCAGCCTCGCAAATTCGGGCCTGTGCTCGAGCTCCGACGTCGGACACGATGACGTCGTCGTGGCCACGACAGCGCTGTCGCGCGCGTGTGCCATGGCGCACTGCAGGCGCCGCCGAAAGCCCGCTATTCTGCGTGTTCGACCGATGCACGGTGATTGCTGAGAGCGCGGGCAATGGGTCTTCGTGGGCTCCTCGTCGGTTTGTTGCTGCCGCTCGGTCTTGCTGCGTGTCCGGGTGAGGAGCACGCCGTGGCGGGCGACGGAAGCCTCGTCGTCGGCGTTCAAGCGGACGACTTCGGGACGCTCGTTGGATCGATGCACGTCGTCGTGACGCGCGACGGCGAGAGCGTGCGTGACGAGACGCTGATCGCGGCGAGCGGCGCGCCGTCTCCTCTCCCGAAGGAGATCGAGGTGACCGGACGTGCCGGCTCGCGTGTCGACGTGATCGCCGAGGCGCTCCCGGCGGCGGGTGCCGGAAGCACGACGCCGATCGTCTCGCGCATCGCGTCTGCGCGCCTCCCGGCGATCGGCGGAGGGGCGAGCAAGAAGCTCCTTCGCGTGCAGCTCGAGAGCCGATGTGTCGTCGTCCCGAATGCACCTCCGCCGAATGGCACCACGTGCGCCGCGCCGCTCACCTGCATCGCGGGGGCGTGTCAGTCGAGCGAGGTCGCGGACGACGCGCTCGAAGACTACGAGCCCGGCTGGGCAGCCGCTCCGCCCGACGTCTGTCGTCCTGCGAGGCGCGGCCCGCCCGAGGTCGTCCTCGGGACGGGACAGACGGACTTTGCGAGCCTCGGCGACGGCCAGGTGCTGCAGCTCGAGAAGGGACCGCAGGGCGGCCATCACATCTGGATCGCCGTTCGAATGAAGAACCTGCGCCAGTCGGGATCGACGACGACGATCACGTCGAGCATCGAGGGCGATCCGGAGCCGGTGCCGCCCGCGTCGTTCGTCTTCTCGTTCGATCGCGATGAAGGTGCATACTGCAAGATTTGGGGGCTTCGCTACCAGCTCGATGCCGGCGCGGGCGACCTGCGGACGGGGTACAAGCGCTTTCTCGGCAAGCGCCTGTCGGTGACCGTCGAGGTGAAGGACTCGACGGGGGCGAAGGCGAGCTCGACGCGCGTCGTGCAGATCGCGGACAAGCTGCTCTGTCCGGACGGAACCGACTCGTGCAACACGCCGTGACGACGTGATGACGCGAGCGCGTGCCCTGGACGCGCTCGAGTATACGAACGCTCTACCCAGGACGCGCTCGGGCACGGTCGCGATGGAGGCGCACCAGCGTGGCGCTGTGCACGTCAGTCGCGGCCGCGCTCGAAAAGCCAAGAGCACCCGCGGCGGCGCTCGAGCCGAGCCCGAGCGGTCGGCCGACTTGCTTCGCATGCTCGGGAGACCGAGATTTTCGCCGTGCCCGACCTGCGGTCGCTCTCGCTCGACGACATGTATCGCTTCTCCGCCGAAATCAGGGACATCGGCGAGAAGGCGAACGACAGCGACGACGCCGCCCGCCGGATCGTCTCGTACCTTTTCGAACAGCTCCGGTTCCCGGAGACAGGCGCGCCCGAGTGCGCGCTCGTCCGGTTCTTCCGGAGCAAGCCGCTCGCATCGGTCGCGCCCGCCGACGCCGCGAAGGTCATCCGCGGTGGGGGCGACACGACCGGCAGCAGCGTGTGCCTCTCTCTGCGTGCGACCCGCGGCGTCGAGCGCGAGTGGAACGATCCGTCGATGTCGCGCCGCCACCGGCTGCTCCCGCTCGGGTCGCCAGAAGCTCTCTCGAAGATGCCGATGGTTTCCGCGCTCGTGTCGCAGCTCGCGATCCCGACCGCGGTGCTCTCGGGCTCTTCGCGCGAGCACGCCGATGACATCCAGCTCTTCGACGTCTTTCACGTCGAGGAGGCGCACGGCTCGCCGTCCGTGCCTGACCAGGATGCGTTCGTCGATCCTTACGGGATCGCGTCGGTGGTCGGCTTCGGAGGAATGCTCCCGCCGTCGGAGGTCTTCGTCGTCGTGATGTTCTCGACCGCGAAGATCTCGAGGACGATCGCGGAGCGCTTCCGCATCCTGGCCCCGAGCATCGGTCTCGCGCTCCTCTCCTCCGAGCGCGATCCGGATTCCCTCGAGACGCGCGCGCGCGGCTACGAGCTCATCGTGCGCTACCACGAGGAAATGGGGCTACGGCAGAACCGGGAGCTCGAGCGCATTGCGAGCGCGCTCGCGGTCTCTTTCGCCGAGCGGCAGCAGTTCGAAGCGCTCGTCGAGAATTCGTCCGACTTCATCGGCATCGCGACCGCGGAGGGGACGCCGATCTATCTCAACCCTGCGGGCCGGCGCATGATCGGGCTCGACGCCGCGTTCGACGTCGGGAAGACGCACATGACGGAGTACTACCCTGCGGAGGCGGGCCACTCGATGCAAGAGATCCTCGCATCGACGCTCGCCGAAGGCGGCTGGTCGGGCGAGACGGCGCTCCGTCACTGGAAGACCGGCGCGTCGATCCCGGTCTCGGACGAGCACTTCGTGATTCGACAGACGAAGAGCGGCCGGCTGCTCGGGATCGGCTGCATCATGCGGGACATCTCCGAGAAGCGCCGCTCCGAGGAACAGCGCGAGCGGCTGCTCGCGAGCGCGCAGGAGGCGAGGGCCGCCGCGCAGGCCGCGAGCCGTGCGAAGGACGAGTTCCTCGCCGTGCTCGGACACGAGCTTCGTAACCCGCTGTCGCCGATCCTCACGGCCGTCGAGCTGATGAAGCTCCGCGGAGCACGGTCGCGCGAGCAAGAGGTGATCGAGCGCCAGGCGAGCCATCTCGCTCGGCTCGTCGACGATCTCCTCGACGTCGCGCGCATCGCTCGAGGCAAGATCGAGGTCAAGAAGAGGCCCGTGGAGATCGCGAAGATCGTTGCTCGGGCGGTGGAGATGTCGAGCCCGCGGCTCGAGCAGCGGAAGCAGCGGCTGACGATCGATGTGCCACGCGAGGGTCTGATCGTGAACGGTGACGTTGGCCGTCTTGCGCAGGTCGTCTCGAACCTCCTCGACAACGCCTCCAAGTACAGCGCGACCGGGACGGAGGTCACCGTCTCCGCCGTGCGCTCCGGCGAGCGCGTGCACCTGAGCGTGCGCGACCAGGGGGCCGGCATTCCGAGCAACATGCTCGATCGGATCTTCGAGTCGTTCGTCCAGCATCGTGCGGCTGACGCGACCAGCGCCGCGCCGGCAACGGGATCGGTCGCAGGGCTCGGCCTCGGGCTCACGATCGTCCGGAGTCTCGTCGAGCTCCATGGCGGGAACGTCCACGCGTGCAGCGCGGGTCCGGGGCGTGGGAGCGAGCTCATCGTAGAGCTCCCGCTGATGACGAAAGAGGTGCGCGAGGCCGCCGCTCCGCCGCGCGAACCGCCAACCGGTCCCGAGGCCGCCGAGCACTGCAAGCGCGTCCTCCTCGTCGATGACAACGTGGACGCGGCGAACACGCTGGCCGAGGCGCTCACCGAGGTCGGTCACGAGGTCCTCGTCGCGAAGGACGGCCCCTCAGCCCTCGCGGCGGCGCCCGCGTTCAGGCCCGACGTCGCGTTGCTCGACATCGGTCTGCCGTTGATGGACGGCTACGAGCTCGGTCGCCGCCTCCGGGCCCTGCCCGGAATGCCGGACGACATGCGCCTCATCGCACTCACCGGCTACGGGCAGGAGGGCGATCGCCAACGATCGATGGAAGCCGGCTTCGCGGCCCACCTCGTGAAACCGATCGCGCTCGAGGGCGTGATGCAAGCCGTCCGCGCGTGAGGTGGTGCCCGGGGGCGAGCCGAGCGCGCGTCCGCTAATGCACAAAAACGAAGAGCCCCGCGTTGCCGCAGGGCTCTCGTGGTGTCGGCGTCGCGACGATCAGTCGTTCATGCCGACAGCTTCGTTCGTGTGGCTCCCGCCGACGTTGCACTTCATCGCGGCGTAGAACTTGTCCGGCTTCACGAACTCGTTGAAGCGGACGACTTCCTTGCCGGTCTTGTCGAGCATGATGACCGTCGGCAGGCCGACGACCTTGTACTTGTCCTTCAGGCGGATGACTTCCTTGTCCTCGTCGTCCGTCGCGTCGACGCGGAGGGTGACGAACTTCTGCGCCTCGGTGCGGACGTTCGAGTCGGGGAAGGTCTCGTGTTCGAGCTCCTTGCAGGCCGTGCACCACTCGGCACCGAAGTCGATGAGCATCGGCTTGCCTTCGGCATCGGCCTTCGCGCGCGCCGCTTCCTCGTTCGTCATCCAGGCGATCTCGGGCGCGTTCGTGTCGACGTTGTGGTTGAGGCCAACCCACGAGAAGAGCATCGCGGCGCCGGCGACGGCCGGAATGATCGACGCGAGCTTCATCGGCTTCGAGAGGTGAGCGATCGGCGATTTCCGGCGCTCGGCCATCATGTGCACGATGCCGAGGACGAGGCCGATGAGGAGGACCGCGCCGGCGAGGGCGCCGAAGCCGTAGCCCGGGTGATTCACGAGGTTGCGAATCGGCTCGAACTTGTCGCGGATGTACGAGAACGCCATGTAGGCGAGGCCGACGCCGCTGATCCACTTGATGCCCATCATCCACGCGCCGCCCTTCGGCAGGTTCACCGCGAAGGCGCCTGCGATGAAGAAGATGACGCCGAGGCCGAGCGCGAAGGAGAAGAGGGCCGCCGAGCCGAGGGCGACGTTCTTCGTCGTCGCGATGACCGTCACCATGCCGGTGAGGAACGGGCCGGTGCACGGAGCAGCGATGAGACCCATCACGAGGCCCATCACGAACGCGCCCTTGAAGCCGACGCCGCCGACCGTCGAGAGCTTGTTCGTCAGGCTCGACGGCAGCGCGAGCTCGAACGCACCGAACATCGAGGCCGCGAGCGCGAGGAACAGCGCCGCGAGGCCGAGGCTGACCCACTGGTTCGACAGCGCCGATCCCATCAGCTTGCCGCTCAGCGCCGAGACGACGCCCATCGGCGTGAACAGCGCGGCAATGCCGAGGACGAAGGCGCCGGACAGCGCAGCGCCGCGGAGGCGCGACTTCGTTTCGGTGGCGCCAAAGATCGAGACCGTGATCGGGACCATCGGATAGACGCACGGCGTGAGGCTCGCGATGACGCCGAAGCCGAACGACATGAGCACGGCGACCACCGCGCCATGCGTCTCGAGGATCTCCTGGAAGCGCCCCGTGTCCGATCCTCCCGCACCGTCGGTGCAGTTGCCCGCCCAGGCCATGGCCGGGACGAGTAGGAGCGACATGAGCACGAGGGTCTGCGTCAGGCGACGACGGTTCACGAATCCTCCTCGGTTGGTTTCCGACTCATCAGCGACCACGAGTCGGCGGAGTCGGGTCGAATGGTAGCAAGGCTGGGACCGCACTTGCGACATGTCCGGGATGAGGTCCACGACGATGCGTCGTACCTCGTCGCACCGGCGTTCGTTCGCGATTTTTGCGGTCGAGCTCGTTCGCTCGCTGCGCAACGCCGGAGGGCCGGTGGATCGAGATCAGCTCAGACCTGAGGTATGGCTCCGGCGCGGTTGGGGGGACGGACCTTCGGTGGTGCATCGGCTATCGGCGGCAGAGAAGTCCGCGATCGGGCTGCAGTATCGGCGTGAGTCTTCACTCTCGTCCGAACGCGTCGACGTGCAGCATCATGTCGGGTCGAGAACGGGGCGAGCGAGCGCCGCCCGCAAGTGGAAGAACCCGCTCGTCGCCGAAACGATCAGTTGGCGCTCATCTTCCCAAGCGTGGCGCGCGTCATCCTGACCTCGCCTTCGAGCGCGATCTCGAGCGCGGGGCGAGACGCCGTCGTGCGCTTGAGGAATGCTTCGAGGTAACGCTTCGCCGCGGTCCATTCGCCTGCGGCATAGGCGAGGTGACCGAGGATGAACCGGCCATAACCCTGCCCGCAAGGCGCCTCGGCGAGCTGGTTGATCGTGTCCTGCAGGTCGTCGACCTGTTCTCCAGCCGCGATCTGCGCGAGCGCGAGATGTGCCCGGTAGAGCGGCTTGTCCTTCGTCCCCCATCGCGCCGCCCGGGAGAGCGCCGCGGCGGCCTCGGCGTATCGCTGGGCAAGGAACAGCGTGCCGCCGAGCGTCCAGAGGTGGAACGGCCGGCGTGACGCTGGCCCCCGGCGGGCCGCAGCACGCAGATGCGCGAGCGCGCTTTCGAGGTCGCCGTTCGCCAGCGCGGCGCGCGCGGCGTCCTGGTTGAGGACGTCGGCGAGGACATCGAGCTCGAGCGCTTGGAGGGCGACCGAATGGGCCTCTTGGAAGCGTCGGCCCTCGAACAGCGAGAGATACAGCTGCCGGAGGAGCATCGCGTGGGTCGTCCGATCGAGCGGACCGCGCGCGGCGAGGCCACGCCTCGCGTACATTGCACGCGAACGCGCGCTGCGCGCGGCCATCGCCTTGCGCAAGAAATCCTCGGGAGCTTCCTCGGGAGCTGCCGAGCTCACGGGTGGAGCCGTCGCCCGAACCGGCTTACTTGGCACGCGAAAAGTGTAGCACGCACGCTTTTTGGCGGCCAAAAGCCGCTGAGCCATCCGGGCGCGTTTTCCGACGAGGACGCTTTCGGCGACCTCGAGTCGGAAGACCTTGGGGGCGGCGGCTTGGCCGTGCTACGCGTTGGCCCCGCATGCGGTGGTTGTTCGGAGTGAGTCTTCTGCTTTGCCTGGCCGGTTGCGGCCGCAAGGCGACTCGCGCCGATTGCGAGGCCGTCGTCGACAAGAACGTCGAAGTGAAGCTGAAGGCCGACGGCGTCACCGACCCCCCGCTCGTCGCGAAGCGCAAGGAAGAGCTCCGAGCGTCGCTGAAGGACGACATCGACAGGTGCGTCGGCAAGCGCGTCACGGACGGAATGATGACCTGCGTGAAGAACGCAGAGACCGCCGAGCAAATCGACAAGTGCCTTCGATGAACCTTCCTCCGGGGGGAGGCGCGGCGACGGCCGCATCGCGAGCGTTGCCGCGCATCTTGCCTTTCCTCGTGTGCTTGCTGCTTGCTGCGAGCGCGCTTTCGTCTCTCGTCGGCTGCAAGAAGAAGATCTCGCAAGCGCAGTGCGATCAGATGCTCGACCACTTCGCCGAGCTCGTCGTGAAGGAGCGCAACGCGGACGCAGGACCCGAGGCGGTCGCCGCCGAGCGCGCCCGCGAGCGCCGGGAAGCGCAGAACGCCGACGAGTTCAGGAACTGCCCGAGCCAGGTACAAGCGAACGAGCACGACTGCGCGATGAAGGCGCAGACGTCGGATGCGCTGATCAAGTGCCTCGAGTGATCACCGCTTCCGCGGTCGCGCGATCCCGTACGCCTCGATCTTGTTGATCAGCGTGCGTCGCGACACGCCCAGGAGCTTCGCGGCTTCCTTCTGATTGCCGCTCGTCTTCTCGAGCGCCTGGAGGATCTGGTGCTTCTCCCATGACTCGCGCTGAGCTTTGAGGTCGGCCTGGGGTCCGGGCGGAACGCTCGGCGCCATCACGCCCATCGCCGGAGTCATCGGGCCCATCGCACCGGCAGGAGGCCACGCGCCCGAGAGCGAACCCGAGCCGTACGGCGTCGGAGGCGTCGTGTCGAAGGGACCGCTCGCAACGTCGCGCCCGCTCTCCGCTGGCGCGCTCGCGTCCGGGAGCTGCAGATGGAGCGGATCGATGCGTCCCACGGCGCCCGCGAGGACGAGCGCGCGCTCGAGGACGTTCTTCAGCTCACGGACGTTGCCGGGCCAGGAATACCGCTCGAGCGCGGCCTGCGATTCGGCGGTCACGTGGTACGGCCGCCCGCGCGCAGCGCGGTCGAGGAAGTGGCGTGCGAGCGGGACGATGTCCCTCTGCCGCTTGCGGAGCGGCGGGAGCGTGACGAGAAAGCCGTTCAATCGGAAGAACAGATCGGCTCGGAAGCGCCCTTGCGCGATCGCGTGATTGAGATCGCGGTTCGTCGCCGCCACGTAGCGGACGTCGACGCGTCGAGGCTGGACGCTGCCGAGGCGGATGACCTCGCCGTATTCGATGACGCGCAGGAGCTTCGCTTGCGTCTCGATCGGGAGCTCGCCGACCTCGTCGAGGAACACCGTCCCGCCGTCGGCCGCTTCGAAGAGGCCTTCCTTCGCGCCGATCGCCCCCGTGAACGCGCCTTTTTCGTGCCCGAACAGCTCGCTCTCGAGAAGCGATCCGCTGAGGGCGGCGCAGTTGATCTTGAGGAACGGACGCGACGCACGCGACGAGCCCTTGTGCATCGCCTCGGCGAAGACCTCCTTGCCCGTGCCGGTCTCGCCGAGGATGACGACGTTGAGCGGGCTCGGAGCGATGACGTCGAGCAGCGCGTAGAGGCGCTGCATCGTGGGATCGTGGACGATGGCGGAGCTCGCGCCCGACGTCGGTGCGCCGCTCGGAGTCGATGCCGGCGCGCTGGGCGGGCGGCCCACCTGCACGAACATCGTCGCGTAGCCGACCTCGACGACGGCGCCGACGGCAAGCGGCGCCGTCTCTCCGCGACCTAGGGTTCGACCGCCGACGCGCGTCTTGTTGCGGCTGCCGAGGTCTTCGATCACGAGGCCCTGCGGCGCCACGAGGATGGCGGCGTGCTGGCGTGAGACGGACTCGTCGTCGATGACGATGTCACACGTGTGCATGCGCCCGATGGTGACGCGGTTCGCGCGCGGGAGCGGGATGCCGCGCACGCCGCTCGCGGAGCTGATGACGAGCCACGGCTCTCGCGCGTCTAGGCGCTTCGAGTGGACATCGGCGGTCTCGTCGAACTTGCGCATCGGGTGGCCGAGACGTGTCGGTGGTTCGCCTCAGATCATTTCTGGTGGGCAGCGCGCCCGGAGAAACGCTTCTTGTTCGCGGTCATCGTCGGGGTGTCGTTCACGCCCCAGATCGTGTCCGCTCCGAGCTTGCAGGCTTGATCCTTCAGCTCGCGAAGGCACTCGGCGTCCGAGATCGACTCGTCGCAGCTCGCCTGGACCGGGCCGATGTTGTCGGTCTGGTAGCTCGGCTGTTCTGGGAAGATCTGCACCTCGCAGCCGGGCTGTCGAGCGGGATACTTGCTCGGGGTCTTCGGTTCCGACGCGCATGCGAGCGCGCAGCAGGAGAGGAGCGCGACGACGGCGGTGGCTGGCGGAATGCAGGATCGCACCCGCAAAATCTATCCGGTTTTGGCGGGCTCCGCACTCATCATGCTCGCGAGATCGATTTCGAAGAAAGGAGTCGTACACGGCGGGCCCTCCGCCCAGAGCATGCGCGCGCGGCTCATCGGCGTCGCGCCGCTCGATGCATCGGCGATCGTGAGCACGAGGGAGCTACGCGTGCCGTAACGGAGCGTGTCGAGGTGGATGCACGTCGCACCGAGCGGGTCGGCGGCGTCGTGCTCGGTGAGGAGCATCGTCGCCCTCAGCGGATCGAACGGCGCGGACGGAGGGATCAACTCGTCCCACGCCCGCTCGATCTTCTGCACGCGCCGTCTGTCGCCGTCACCACGCAGGCCGGCGCCGAACCCGCGTTCGGTCACGATCGACAGCCCGTCGCCGAGCGTGAGCTGGGCGAGCTCGTGTCCGTCGGACACGGTCGCGAGCACGTCGCGATCGTCGGCGTAGACGAGATGGAAGCCGTTGTAGCTCGTCGGATCGAGCGCACTCACGCGCGCGTGGATCTCGCGTGCAGATGCGGCGCCGAGCGCTTCGACCACGAGCGCTCCACGGGAGATGCGCGTCGGATCACGCGGTCCGAGATAGCGATTCGTGATCGCGACGAAGACGCCGGCGTCGTTGAGGCCGAGCCACGTCCCTCCGGCGACCTCGTCGCGTGGCGCGACGAAGCTGCCGCTACGGCCGTTCCAGCGAAGTGGCGGTGAAGATGCGCGGTCGAGCTGCTCGTCGCGGTTGGCGACGATCACGAGCGGGAAGTCGGGGACGACCCGCGCAGCCACGACGAGCGTGCACATCGATCATGACGATAGAGCCGCGAGCGGGGCGGGCAAAGACAGCCGCCCGACGAGCCGGTCGATTACTCGGCGGCCGCAGCGGTCTTCGGAAGGAGCGGGAAGCCGAGCGCCTCGCGCTGGGCGTAATAGGCCTCTGCGACGCCCTTGGCGATGCCGCGGACGCGGCCGATGAAGCGGGCGCGCTCGGTGACGCCGATCGCGCCGCGAGCGTCGAGCACGTTGAACTGGTGCGCGGCCTTCACGACGAAGTCGTAGGCGGGAAGGACGAGCTTCTTCAGCGGGTCGTCCGAGAGCGCGAGGAGCCGCTTGGCTTCCTTCTCGTACTGATCGAACGCAGCGAAGTGCGCGGGCACGTCGGCCTGCTCGAAGTTGTACGTCGACCATTCCCACTCGGCGCGCTTCGCGATCTCGCCGTACGAGATGCCTGGCGCGTACGCGAGCTGATAGACGGTGTCGACGTCCTGCAGGTACATCGCGATGCGCTCGAGCCCGTAGGTGAGCTCACCGGAGACCGGGCGACAGTCGATGCCGCCGACCTGCTGGAAGTAGGTGAACTGGCTGATCTCCTGACCGTCGAGCCAGACCTGCCAGCCGAGACCCCAGGCGCCGAGCGTGGGCGATTCCCAGTCGTCCTCGACGAAGCGAAGGTCGTGCTGCTTCGGGTTCGTGCCGAGGACGAGGAGCGACTCGAGGTACTGGTCCTGGATGTCGAGCGGCGAGGGCTTGAGGATGACCTGGTACTGGTGGAACTGCTGCAACCGGTTCGGGTTTTCGCCGTAGCGCCCGTCCGTCGGACGCCGTGAGGGCTCGACGAACGCGACGTTCCAGGGCTCGGGACCGATCGCGCGGAGGAAGGTCGCCGGGTTGTAGGTACCCGCGCCGACCTCCGAGTTGTACGGCTGAACGATGAGGCAGCCGCGCTTCGCCCAGAACTCCTGCAGCGCGATGATCATCTCCTGGAAATACATGGCCGGCTCGGTCTCCTTACTGAGGGCAGGGGGCTTTCCTTCGATATCACGCCCGCGCCGCGTGCGAACCCCCGAGCGCAAGGCGAAGTCGCCCACGTGTGGATCAGCTCGCGCGCGGCGCGAGATGAGGTATGGGAGGGGCGTGCGACGGGTCGAGCTCCTGCGGCAGGTGCATGCGGACCTCGAGGTTTGTGGGGCGTGTCCGAAGATGATCGGACCGGTCGTCCATGGGCCGCCGGTGCTCGGGCGCGTGATGCTCGTCGGGCAAGCGCCGGGGCCGCGCGAGGGGAGCTTTGGCCGGCCGTTCGCGTGGACCGCGGGGCGCACGCTCTTTCGTTGGTTCGAGGAGTCGATGAACGTCGACGAAGAGCGCTTCCGTGCGGGCGTATACATGGCGGCGGTCGCACGCTGTTTCCCCGGGAAGGCGAAGGGCGGCGGGGATCGAAAGCCGGACGCCGACGAGATCGGCCGATGCCGATCGTTCCTCGAGCGTGAGGTCGCGATCTTGAAGCCCGAGCTCGTCCTTGCCGTCGGATCGCTCGCCATCAACGAGGTGCTCGGCGAGCATGCTTCCGGCAAGAAGCTCGACGCGCTCGTCGGCGAGACGGTGCGCGTCCCGTGGCTCGGCCACACGACGGACGTGATCGCGCTACCTCATCCGAGCGGCGCATCGCCGTGGCACAAGATCGAGCCCGGCAAGACGCTGCTCGCGCGTGCACTCGCCCGCGTGAAGCGGCATCCCGCGATGCGCGCGACGTTTCCTTCCGTGCGCTAGCACGCCACTCGCTCGCGAGCCTGGGCTACAAGACGAGCCGTGAGGCATTTGCTCGTTGCCTTCGTCGCCGCAGCGCTCGTCTGCTTCGGCATCCGCACGGCGCAGGCCGAGCCGGTGTTCGGCCTCTCGTTCGCGATTGCGCAGGGAGAGCGCGGCGAGCGCGTCGCCGATGATGCCTGGATCCAGAGCCAGATCGACGACGCGAATCGACTCTTCGGCCCGCTCGGGACACGCTTCCGCTGGACGATCGAGAAATCCCTCGCCGAGCCGCACGGCGAGATCCACACGCGACGCGATCGCGATGCGCTCACTCCACTCACCGAGCGCGACGTCATCGACGTGTTCCTCGTGCGTGCCCTCGAGGACGTCGACGAGCCCGGTCGCATGCGGATGGGCGTCTGCTGGACCGGGCGCGGCGGAAAGCGCTTCATCGTCTTGTCGCGCACCGCGCGTCCGACCGTGCTCGCCCACGAGCTCGGGCACTTCTTCGGCAACCGGCAGCACAGCACCGTCGTGAACAACCTGATGAGCTACTCGCGGGACGGAGGACCGGTGTTCTTCGACGAGCCGCAGATCACGACCATCAAGACCTTCACCACGCGCTTCCTCGAGACCGGGCGCCTCGTCGACGTCGGGCCGCCGCGCCGGCTCCGGTAATCACTCGTGCGCGTGCGCGCCGCTCAGGAGGCGTCCTCCTTCGCGAGCGGCAGCGTCACGATGAACTTCGAGCCGCTGCCCTCCTCGCTCTCGACGGCGATCGTTCCGCCGTGGGCCTCGACGATCGTCCTCGTGATGTGCAACCCGAGACCGAGGCCGCCGTAATGGCGTGGCGACACGAGCCGCGTGAACGGCTCGAAGATGCGCGACCGTCGGTCGGCCGGCATGCCGATGCCATGGTCGGCGACCGAAAGGCGCGCCTGGTCTCCCTGCCTGACGGCGTCGACCGTGATGGGCTTGCCTCGCCCGAACTTGATCGCGTTCGTCAGGAGGTTCGTGACGATCTGCTCGAGGCGGAGCGGATCCCAGAAGCCGATGAGCGGCTCGGGCGCATGCACGACGAGCTCGCTGCCGGCGCGCGACAGCTCGGTCGCGAGGAGCGAGGCGACGTCGTTGATCACGTTGCGGAGGTCGACGCGCGCGGGCGAGAGCACGAGCTTGCCCGACCGGATGCGCGAGATGTCGAGGAGCATGTCGACGAGTGACACGATGCGCTGCACTTGACGCCTGGCGATGTTCGCCGAGCGCCGCACGCGCTCGGCGTTGATCGGCTCGACGAGAAATGTGCTCAGGCTCTCGACGGCGAGCGAGAGGCTCGCGAGCGGGGTCCTGAGCTCGTGCGACGCGATCGAGAGGAACTCGTCGCGGAGCTGCACGGCCTCCTCGGCCTCGGCACGCGCCCGCCGTTCCTCGGCGAGGAGGCGGATCCGTTCCTCGGCCGCCCGTTCGATCTGCGTGACGTCGCGGAAGCTCCAGACGCGACCGACGATCCGATCCGCTACCCGTTGTGGAATCGAGTAGCGCTCGAACACGCGCCCGTCCTTGAACCTCAGCGTGTCGGACGTCTCCGTCTCGACCCCGGCGTAGACCCCCTCGATCGTCGAGCGGAAAGCGTTCGGATCGACGAGCTGGTCGAGGACGTAGTCGATCGACTTCCGCTCGTTGCCCGTGAGGAGCAGCTCCTCGGGAAGTTGCCACATCGACGCGAAGCGGCGGTTGTAGCGAACGATCTTTCCAGCGTTGTCGATGACGAGGATGCCATCGGCCGTCGATTCCAGCGTCGCCTCGACGAGTGACAGCGATTGCCGAAGCTCCTCGTCGGCGCGCTTGCGCGCGGTCACGTCGGCCGAGATACCGCACACGGCCCAGGGCTTGTCGTCGTCGTCGCAGAGCGGGAACTTGATCGAGAGATACGAGTGCAGTCCGTCGTCGAGGGCCACCACCTCGTCCCACTCGTTCGCGCGATTTTCGAGCAGCGTACTTCGGTCACGCTCTTGCAGCTGCGCGGCCGATTCGCTCGGGAAGAGATCGTAGTCGGTCTTGCCGAGGAACTCCGCCCGGTCGAGATGGAACGCCTGCTCGAACATGCGGTTCATCAGGACGTAGCGGCCCTCACGGTCCTTGATGAAGACGAGGAGCGGCGTCGCATCGAGGATCGCGTCGAAGAGCTTCGTCTTCTTCGCGAGATCGGCCTCTGCCTGGCATCGCTCGTAGTTCTCCCGTTCCAGCTTCGAATACAGGTCCGCGTTCTCGAGCGAAACCGCGGCCTGCGCGGCGATGCAATCGAGCACGGCGAGGCGGTCGGGCGAGAACGTGCCGGGGGCGACGTCGTTCTCGAGGTACAGGAGAGCCATTACCCGGTCCTCGCGGACGATGGGTATGCACACCGCAGAGCGGATTCTCGCCTTGTCGAAGTAGGGATCGAACGCGCATCGGTTCTCGATCGCCGCATCGGCGATCACGACCGGCTTCTTGAGACGCATCACCCCACGACAGAGCGCGAGTGGGATTCGATTCGGATCGGCTGGAGTGTCGACCTCTCCGAATGCCTCACCGCCCTCGCCACTCGTGCATGCGACGCAGACCGACTGATCCGGTCCGACCTTCAACAGGCAGCCGCGGCGCGCACGAGCGTGCCCCACGGCGATCTCGACGAGACGGGCGTGCAGCTCCGGAAGCCGAAGCGTGCTCGAGATTGCCTGTTGAGCCTTGATGATCGACGCGAGGTCCTCGTTGGACACCCGCGGCTTGGTGATGTGAGGGAACTCCCTCGCGAGCGCCGCTGCCTTGTCGGCGGCGCCCCAGGCCTCGTAACAAGCGTGAGCCTGCGCGAAATACGCATGCGCAACGGTGTGCACCCGGCGAACGCGATGAAAGCGCGCGGCGATCTCGTTGGCAAAAGCCTCGATGTGGATCTGACCCGCAGCGCGTGCAGCGCCGATGGCGAGCTCGTAGCCATGCTCGGCGGCGAGGTCGTCACCCATGAGCCGCGCGATCTCCGCGGACACGAGCGCGGCTCGTGCGCCGAAGTTCGACGGAGCCTGCGCTGCGAGGCCCTGGAGGAAGTCGCGATGACGGCGTAGCGCGACAAGCTGCGGTTCGAGACGTTTTCCTTGGGCGATCGCCGCGCGAGAGAGCGCCGCGTAGAAGTGGAGCTCCGGCACCTCGAGGAAGCTGAGGACGGCGTCGGCCAGCGCTTCGCCATGCTCTGCGGCCGCGACGGCACCCTCGTAGTCGCCCAGGACGAAGCGCGCGACGACGTCGTGCTCGATGTAGTGGAAGCGTGCCAGGGTCGGGACCGAGCCCTCGAGCGCTACGTCGAGCCGCGAGCCGCCACCCGGGAGGCCGCGGAGCTGCTGGAACAGTCGACCCATGCTGTCGATCTGATCGCGCACGACGGAGTATTCAGCGCGATCGGCGAAGCGCTCTGCCTCCTGCGCGGCAGCGTCGAGGTCGGGGAGCGGGTCGCCTGCAAAGAAGCGAAAGTGGACCTCGTGCCTCGCCAGATAGCAGGCGAAGCTCTGGTCGCCGACAGCGCGCGCGATCTCGAAGTCCTTCCGGAGCAGCTCCAGACAGCTGCGTATCGGCATCGAGACGTAGCTGAGGAGCGCGACGAACACGACGCTCGCGCGCGGCAGTTGGGAGGCGTTCTCCTCGCGCGAGGCCAGGGCGTATGCCGCTTGCCCGATGCGGAAAGCGTCCGTGTACCGACCGTCCTTCGCGAGATGAACGCCGAGGGTGGCGTACGCGATCGGTGAGCTGCGCGCGTTGCCATGCGCGAGCGAGCGCTCGACGGCGACAGCGGCCGCGAGCCACACGAGGTTCCAGTCGACCATGATCGCCGGAGCGATCAGTGACGAGATCAGGTCGCACGTCGCGCGGAGCTCCGGATCGGTCGTGGCGGGCAGGTCCACGATGTTCGAAGGGCCCATCGCGAGGAGGCGCTCGATCACGGAGCTCGTGGCCGCAACGGCGGCCTCGTCCGTTGGATGCGCGGGGAGGTCGATGCCGAGCGCGCGCAGTCCGGTCAGACACTCCGTCGCGCCTTCTTCGAAGGAGCCGCGCACGAGCTCGACCTCGGCGAGGAGCGCATGAACGGAAGCCTCCTCTCCACCAGTTCGCGCGCGCGCGAGCATCGTCCTTCCGAGCTGGCGTGCGGAAGCGAGCTCGCCGATGACGAACCGGCTCCTTGCGAGCGCGTAATGAAGCGCGTACGCGAGGTCGTGCTGCGTCTCCCAGTGCTCTTCCGAGAGCAGCTGCACGCCCTTCGAGAGGAAATGCGCCGCGGATCGGAAGTGCGTCGCGCGCTGCGCCCGCTGCCCGGCCCGGAGCTCGAGCTGAGCGATGCGCACGCGTTCCTCGGGATCGTCGAGGAACGAAGACGCGAGCTCGAACTGACACACGAGCTCGAAGGCACGCTCTTCGAGCTGATCTTCGGGCATGCGTGAGAGCAATGCGCGGGCGACCTGCAGGTGGACGACGCCGCGTTTGTCGCCGAGGCGCTCGTAGGCAGTCTGCTGAATCCGATCGTGGAGGAATCGCACGCGACCGTCCGTGCGCGCGATGAGGCGCGCCTCGAATGCTTCGCAGAGTCGCTCGAGCGCCTCGTTCTCCGAGCACTCGAGGATCATCGCCAGCGTCGCGAGATCGGCGTTGGTGCCATAGGCCGCAAACGAGCCGAGAGCGCGCTGGGTCGGCGGCGAGAGCGCGTTGATGTTCGCTGCGATGAGCTCTGCGACGTCGTCGGTATACGGCTCGGCGCGCAGCGCTTCGACGTCCCAGTCCCATTTGCGAGCTTCGGCATCCCACCGGAGACGGTTCTCCGTGCGGAGCGACTCGAGGAAGCGGGCGACGAAGAGCGGGTTGTTGCCCGTGCGATCGGACACGTGCTTCGCGAGCGGCTCGGCGTCGGCGCGCGGGACGCGCAACGTGTCGGCGATCCACGAGCTCAGGGCGTCGTTGGTCAACGGCTCGATGCGGATCGCGGTGACGGAAGCGCGCGCTTCGCGCATGCGTGCGATCGCCCGCGTGAGCGGGGGCTCGGGAGCGACATCGGTGCTGCGATAGACGCCGATGACCAAGAGCGGCGCGCTCTGCCGGGCCGTTGCCCAGTGGACCAACGTTTCGAGCGTGGTCGCGTCCGCCCACTGGAGGTCGTCGAGAACGAGCATGACTGGGCGCTTGGGCGTCGAGAACACGCCGATGAGCTGATCGAGCGCGAGGAAGAACCGCTCCTTCGACTTCGGGACTGGCACGTCGTCAGATGGCGCCCTCGAGCCGACCATGCGCGCGAGGCTCGGCAGGAGCGTTGCCAAGAGCGGCAGGTTGACGCCGAGCGCCTCCTGGAATTTCGCCAGCATCGTCTCGGGCGATTCGGACGAAGACTCGAGCGCAGCGCGGAGCGTGCCGTCGAGAGCCTCGAGCAGCGGCGCCGCGGGGATTGTCGCGTTCGCCGGCTGACAGGCGCCGAACGCGAACGTCCCGCACGCTCCGGACGTGGTGGCCTGCCGGAGGGCCTCCCGCACGACGGACGTCTTGCCGATGCCGACCGGACCCGAGACGAGCACCGTCTCGACACGCGACTTCGTCCGAACGCGCTCGAGCACGGTGTGAATGAGCCGGATCTGTTCGCGCCTGCCGTAGACGCGCTCGACGAGGCGGAGCCGAGGAGGGGCATCCTCGAGCCCGAGTGCGAATTCGTCGATGGTGCCAGTCTTACGCCACGAAGCGAAGCATCGCTCGAGATCACGGCGGAGCCCGCTTGCGCTCTGGTACCGGCTCTCCGGAGGCTTCGCCAAAAGCTTGGCGACGATCCTCTCGAGCATCGACGGCACATCGCGGACGAACGTCGATACCGGGGGCGGCACCAGCGCGCCGTGGGCGTGAGACCATCCGAAGATGTCTTTCGCCTCGAACGGGCGCCGCCCCGCGATCATCTCGAAGAAGAGCACGCCGGTCGAATAGAGGTCGGACCGCTGGTCGACGGACAGCGCGAGCTGTCGCGCTTGCTCGGGAGACAGGTACGGCCACGCGGACGCAGGACGTTTCGTCCGAGACGGCGTGATGCTCGAGTCGGTCTGGCCGAACCCCAGCAGCTCCACGCGTTCGTCGTCGAGCACGAGGATATCGGTGGGGTGGAGATCGCCGTGGACGAGGTGGCGTTCGTGAAGCTTCTCGACTGCCTCGACGAGAGCGAGCGCGATCGGAAAGAAGCGCGCGAGGCCGAGCGGCGAGCCGAGGAGTTGAGCGAGCGAGATGCCGCCGTCGTCGCGTAGGAGGAGCGTCGGACGACCATCGAGGGTCATCACGTGCTCGGGCTGCGCCGCCACGTCCGTGCCTGCGGCCTTCGCCGCCTCGGCTTCTCGTCGAAGCGTCTCGTACTCCGCTGTCGACGGCCTCTCTGCCTTCAGCGTTTTGGCGAGCACGGCGCGCCCGTCGTGCATGTGCGCGCGATAGAGCGCGACGTCACTGTCCTCGCAGAGGACCTCGTCGAGCGTCGGCGTGGAGATCACACGCCGAACCTAGGCCGGAAGGGAAACGTTTCAATGGGATCAGAGGCGCGAGCGACGACGGGGCCGCGGCAACTCGTGCCGCTCGTCCGAGCCGAGCTGGATGCGCGGCGCCGCCGAGCTCGGATGGACGCTCGGGCTCGGAAAGAAAGGAAAGAAAAGGAAATCTCGCCGGCGAGCGCCCGCGAACGAATTCCGGGGAACCTTTCCGTCCGCTCGTCGTGACATCGGGTGATGATGGCCGTGGCGATGAGCGGCGCTGCTTTTCCCAAGGCTCGCGGTAGCACTCCCGCGCCGCTGGATCCTGCGCTCCTCGTTCGTTGCCGCGCGCAGGATCCGATGGCGTTCCGCGCCTTCGTGGTCCGCTACGAGAAGATGGTCTTCGCGCTCTTGTCGCGGATGCTCGGGCACCGACCCGAGATCGAAGATCTCGCGCAGGAGACATTCGTTCGGGCGTATCGCGCATTCCCGGGGTTCGATCTCGAAGGGCCCGCAAAGGTCTCGACGTGGCTGCTCACGATCGCGACGCGTCTCGCGCTCGATTCCCGAAAGGCACGGCGGTTCGACGTTCGCGAGATCCATGAAGGCGCCGACGCAACGACCGGCTCGACGCCGGAGATATCGCTCGAGCGGCGACAGCTCGGTCGAGCGATCGCCGAAGCCGCTTCGAAGCTGCCCGACGACCAGCGCGCTGCGCTGCTGCTCGCAGAGCTGCACGGCCTGTCGATCGCCGAGATCGCGAACGCGCTCGAGGTGCCGGAGAACACCGCAAAGACGAGGCTCTTCCGGGCACGGGAGAAGATGCGCGCCCTGCTCGAGACCGAGTGGAGGATGAAGTGACGGACGCCAGAGACGAGACCGGCGACGAGACCGGCGACGAGACCGGCGACGAAGCCATGGACGATCGACTCATCGACGAGCCGCTCGATCTCGGGGAATGGAAGGCGCAGTTGCCGCCGCGCGACTTCGCCGAACGAGTCCTCGCACGCGTGCGCGCAGAGCAGGCGCGAGAGAAGGACGCTCTCGCGGACGAGGCGGCCCGGCCGGTGACGTCGCGATCGCGTGCGCGTCGCTGGGCCTGGGCCGTCGGCGGCGGTGCTGCTGCGCTCGGGCTCGCTGCGGCGATCCTCGTACGTGTCACGACGCCACCGGCGCATGGAGAAGCGATCGCGACAGATCGCACGGAGGTCGCGATCGGCACGCGCGCGCTCGCCGTTCTCGAGCCCGGCGCGAGCGTTCGGTGGAACGGTGACGATGTGGTGCAGGCGCACGGCGACGTGTTCTATCGGGTCGAGCCCGGCGCGCGATTCACGGTGCACACGCCTGCAGGCGACGTCGAGGTGAAAGGAACGTGCTTCGCCGTGAAGGTGAGGCCCGCCCTCGCAAATCGAGAGGACGAGATGGTGAAGCGAGACGTGAAGGCAGGTGCAGTCGGTGCGGCGCTCTCGGCGCTCGCATTCGTCGCGGTGTACGAGGGCAAGGTCGCCGTCTCCCACGCGAGCGACAAGGTCGATCTGCGGGCGGGAGAGACTGCGCAGAGCGGTCCGGACGGCGTGAAGCGGACCGGCGGCACGACCGAAGGAGAGCGCGCATTCGACCTCAGCGTCGCCGCGGCAAGCGACGATCCCGTCGGCAAGGCGAATCAGGACCTCGTTCGTCAGGTGAGCGAGTACCGCGCGCGTCTCGAGGCGATCGCGGCGCAGAAGACCGAGCTCGAGGCCAAGCTGAAGAAGTCCGAGGAGACGCTCGCCGCGTCACAGGATGGATCGGCGATGGCGCTGAAGCACGACTTCGATCTCGGACAAGACGACTGGAAGGAGCTCGCGAAGGACGGGACGATCAAGTACCGGATCCCGTGCATGCGAAAGAGCGGCGAGGCGTGGTCGCCGGGCCCGGAGAAGCTGAATGCGCTCGGCCTCGCGCCGCAGGACGCGGTCACGATGAAGAACGCGTACGAGCACTCCAACGACCGCGTCTGGGCGGCGGTCAAGCCGCTCTGCGCGCAGGCGATCGGTAGCGCGGACGTCGCCGACAAGATCGGCCCGGCGACATGCGTGCACTTGATCCTCGACATCGAGAGCGCGCGTAACGGCGATGCGGCGAAGGAGGCGCGGAGGCAGGTCGGCGAGATCCGAGCAGGGGTGCGGCCGATGCCGGCGCCGAACGAGCCGACGAACCCGGTCCTGAAGCTGTTCCTCGCGATGACCGGCGAAGCGAAGAGCTTCGAAGCGGAGCTCGCGCAGGCGTTCGGTCCCGAGGATGCGCACCGCATCGCTTACTCCGACGAGCTCTGCATGGGCTCGAGCACCTTCGGCGGCTACCGGCCGTAGACGCGAGCGCCCCGAACGCCTCGGGCGACGTCGCGATCTCGTCGGCGGACGCGCCTCTTCTCTCGCCTCTCGCGTCACGCCTCTCTCCGTCGCGGCGCGGCTCGCAGCTTGCGTGTCTGCGTGACAGCTTGCTCTGCGCGGAGTCGATGCCCCGGCGGAGGGCTGAGGTGGACATGTTGCGGACGGGGGTCCCCAACCTCGATCGGATCCTCGGTGGCGGGATCCCCGAGGGTGACGTCGTCCTGATCACCGGCCCTGCTGGCGCGGGGAAGACGACTCTTGCGCTCGAGATTTGTTTCCACGCCGTCGCCGCTGGCAAACGCGCCGTCTACGTCTCGACGCTCGCAGAGCCGCCTCCGCGGCTGCTTCGGCACATCCGATCGTTCTCCTTCTACGACGAGGCCCGGATCGGTGCCGAGCTCCGCGTGCTCGACATCTATCCCATCGTGAAGGAAGGGGTCGAGCCGACAATCGACGCGATCGTCGCGGCAGTGCGAGAGCACAGCCCGACGGTGCTGGTGGTCGATGGGATCGACACGATCCGCGACCTCCACGCCGGCCAGGCGACGATACGCTACTTGGTCTACGAGCTCGCGGTCGCGCTCTCGGGCGCCGAATGCACGACGCTGTTCACGAGCAGCGTTCGTCCGGACCACGGCGCGCCGTCGTTGCCCGAGCTCACGATGAGCGACACGCTCGTCGTCCTCGGGCTCGAGAACGTCGACGGTCATGCGGCCCGGACGCTCGAGCTGCGAAAAGTGCGCGGGCAAGCTGCGCTGCTCGGACGGCATGGCTTCGGGATCGATCGCGACGGAGTCCGGGTCCATCCGCGGATCGAGTCGATCGTGCAGCCGTCGGGTGCAGGCCTCAGCAAAGTGCGCCGGCCGTTCGGGCTGCCCGAGCTCGATGCGATGTTGTCCGGCGGGCTCGTCTGCGGCAGCAGCACCGTCGTTGCGGGACCTCCCGGGACCGGGAAAACGACCCTCGGGTTGCAGTTCGTCCTCGAGGGCGCGCGGCGCGCCGAAAGGGGTCTCGTCTTCACCTTCCGGGAACCGCCTGAGCTCCTCGTCGACAAGATGCGCGCGTTCGGGCTGGATCTCGAATCCCCATGCAAACAGGGATGGCTGACGCTGCGGCAGCGGACGCCGATCGACGCGAGCGCCGACGAGCTGCTCGACGACCTCGTTCGCGAGCTCGACTCGGCAGCCCCCGACCGTCTCCTCATCGACAACATCGGAGAGATCGAGCACGCCGAGGTCGACCAGCGGCGTCGGCGCGCCATGCTCGTCTCGCTGACGGAGCTGCTCCGGTCGCGCGACATCACCGCCGTACTGACACGTGGGATCAGCCAGAGGGCAGGTTCGGAGATGGAGCTCTCGGAGACGCCTCTCACCGCGTTGGGCGAGAACGTGATCCTCCTCCGGGACGCGAGCATCCGCGGCGAGCTCTTGCGGATCGTCTCGGTCCTCGAGATGCGCGACGCGCCGCACGACCGCACGATTCGGCGATACGAGATCGACCGTCACGGACTGAAGGTGCTCTCCAGCGTCGAGAGTGTGGAGAACGTGACCGGGAGAGTCGCGCGTCTCGCGTCGGAGATATGCGGGGACCGCTCTGCGGAGCTGCAAGCGGAGCGGTGAACCGTGCCTGAGCAACGATCGACCCCACGTGCCCTCTCGTACGAGCTCCTGCAGAAGGAGATCGACGGTCAGGAATGCGCCGAGGCGATCGCCGCCGCGGTGCAGCGTGGCTTCGGAAGGTTCCGAGACTCTCTCTGTCAGTTGATCGGGCACGAGGGCTTCCGTGCGCTCCTCGACCGCGCGCTCCACCGGACGAAATGGGAGGCAGCGGCCCTCGAGCTGGCAACCGCGCCTTCTCCGGACGTGTTTGCCAATCTCGCGGAGACGGCCAAGCGTGAAGGCGCGGTTCGATTGGTCGAGGACTCGATGGAGCTCATGGCGAATCTCGTCGACCTGCTCTGCACGTTCATCGGCGAGGACCTCACGACGCGCATCGTCGAGAGGATCTTGGACGAGGCCGCCGCGCAGAAGCTGACCGCGGCGAGCTCGTCGAAGGAGGGTACCTAGATGGGGGCCACCAAGAAGCCGCCGCTCTCGACACTGCCGACCGGTGTTCCTGGTCTCGACGAGGTCCTCGGTGGCGGGATCCCGCAGTACTCGTTCAACCTCGTGGCCGGCGAGCCCGGCTCCGGGAAGACGACGCTCACGCAGCAGATCATGTTCGCCAATGCGACCGAGGAACGAAGAGCGGTCTACTTCACGGTCCTGGGCGAGCCCGCGCTGAAGATGCTGCGCTACCTGCACCAGATGACCTTCTTCGATGCAACCAAGATCGGAACGGCGATTCGGATCGTCGATCTGAGCCCGAAGGTCCTGACGCTCGATCTCGGCGAGGTGCTCGAGTCGATCGTTGCGGAGGTGAAGCGCTCGGACCCCGCGCTCGTGATCGTGGACTCGTTTCGCACCGTCGTTCGAGCACAGACGCGTGCCGGAGCGGGCGAGATGGAGCTGCAGTCCTTTCTGCAGCGCCTCGCGATCCACCTGACGAGCTGGGAAGCGACGAGCTTCCTGGTCGGCGAATATCTCGAGGACGAGATGCGGGACAACGCCATCTTCACGGTCGCCGATTCGATCCTTTGGATGAGCCAGTCGCGCGACCGCAGCGCGATCGTCCGCAGGCTGCAGGTCATGAAGCTGCGCGGACAGAGGTCGATCCCAGGCCTCCACACCTTCCGGATCGACGACGAGGGCGTCCGCGTCTTCCCACGCATCGTCGAGAACATCCACCCCTCACCGAAGCCCGCGCCTCGGGCGCGAGCGGCGACGGGCATCTCGGGGTTGGACGACCTCCTCCATGGAGGCATCCCCGTCGGCGACTCGCTCCTCGTCGCCGGGCCCGCCGGCATCGGAAAGAGCTGCACTGCGATTCAGTTCGTCATGGCTGCGCCCGCCGACGAGCGCTCCGTCCTCGTCCTCTTCGAAGCGGAGCCCGAGGATTACGTCGAGCGCGCCAAGGAGATGGGACATGATCTCGACGCAGCCGTTCGTCGCGGCTCGATCAAGGTAGTCGCGCTCAAGTCGCTCGACCTTTCCGTCGACGAGGTCCTGCAGACGATCATGACGGCCGTGCGTGAGATCGGCGCGCGCCGGTTGGTGATCGACTCCGTCACCGGGTTCGAGCTCGCGCTCGCGCCTCCCTTCCGAGACGAGTTCCGCGAGTCGCTGTACCGCACGATGGGAGCGCTCGTGGGCGGCGACCTCACGACCGTCCTGACCGTCGAGGTGAACGAGTCCTGGGACGAGCTCCGATTCAGCCCTCACGCGATCTCGTTCCTGACCGAGAACATCGTCCTCATGCGCTACGCGGAGCTCGGTGGAGAGTTGAAGAGGGTGCTCGCGGTCGTGAAGATGCGGAGGAGCTCGCACTCGGCAGCGCTTCACGCGTTCGAGATCACATCCGGAGGGATCGTCATCGGGCCGGCATTGACCGAGTACCGTGGCATTCTGACGGGTGAGCCAAGGCGGCGCGAGCTGCCGCTGCGTCGGGCCCATCCTGGGCTCACCGACGACGAACACCTCGTCCTCGGGATCCTGCTCGCATCGACGGACGCGACGCTGGAGTCGATCGCGGCGGCGACCGGCGTCGATGGTCGAGTCGTGACCCGTGCGCTTGGCAGACTGGTTTCCTTGAACTACGCCATCGCGGTCACTGAAGGCGAGACGACGCGGTATCGCCCCGTCGCACGGGCACTCGGGATTCAGACATGAAGTGGGTGAGGTTGTTCTTCGGGCACGCTGCGCGACGAACGTCGAAGAAGAACATCGCTGACGCCGAGGAGCTCAAGCAAATCAACGAGGCGCTCGTCGTGGCGGGGCTGCGCGAGCAGGAGCTCGCCGAGCGCGCGACGCATCTCTTCGAGGAAGCGCAGATGGCGACGCGTGCGCGGGAGGAGATCCTCGCGATCGTATCGCACGACCTCCGAAACCCGCTCGGAGTGATCCTCATGTGCGTCGAGATGCTCGGACACGTGAAGGCGTTCGACGAAGGTTCGCCCTCGAGCAAGTACGTCGAGAAGATCCGGCGCTCCGCACAGCGGATGGAGCGCCTCATCAAGGATCTCGTGGACGTCGCGAGCGTCGACGGCGGCGCGCTCACGGTCGAGCCTCAGGCTACAGCGCTTGCTCCGGTCCTGGCCGACGTCGTCGACTCGGTCGACGCGGTCGCCTCCGCCAAATCGATCCGGCTCGTGACCGAGCTTGCGCCCGCGCTCCCCGAGGTGATGGCGGATCCGGTTCGGATCCAGCAGGTGCTTTCGAACCTCCTCGGCAATGCGCTGAAGTTCACGCCGGAAGGCGGTCGCATCAGCGTCCGCGTCACGTGCGGACTCGATGGCGACGTGCAATGCGCCGTCACCGACACGGGGCCAGGACTGTCACCGGAAGAGAGAGAGCACGTGTTCGACCGGTTTTGGCAGGCTTCGACGACCGCGAGCCTCGGCAGCGGTCTCGGGCTGTACATCGTGCGCGCGATCATCGACGCGCACCACGGACGAGTGTGGGTCGAGAGTACGCCCGGCGCGGGCAGCACCTTCGCGTTCGCGATCCCCGTCGCTCCGGCGCGAGCGGCCTGAACCTTCGACCGGCCTGATTCTCGGCCTCGGGATCGCCCGCACCGACAACGCTCGGCGTGCCGCCTCGCGACCGCGAGTCACTTCATCACGAGCTTCATCACGAGAGCCGCGAGCGCTGCGCCGACGACGAGGAACGCTGCGGCCACGCCGATGAGGAGCCCGATCGAGGGCTGCTTCGACCGCCGTCCCACGAGCTGCGGAAGCGGCGAAGAGCGCGGAGCCGGCGGCATGTGCTGCGCCTGATGTGCGGGCGGCGCGACGGTCTGCGCGTTCGCGTTCGGGTGCGCCATCGGCGTGGCAGGAACCGAGGCCATCATCGGGCGCATCACCTGGCCGTTCTGGTACGGCGGCACGTGTGGAAGGCCGTTCAGGACGGCCGTGAGCGCGTGCGCGAACTCGCCGCCGGACGCGAAGCGTTCCTCGGACTTCTTCGCGAGGGCCTTCTCGAGGACGGACCAGAGAAGAGGAGGGAAGGTCTTGCCCGGAATGCGCTCGTTGATCGGCTTCGGCTTCGCCGTCACGTGCAGCTGGATGTACTCCATCGGGTTCTTCGCCTCGAAGGGCAGCTTCCCGGTGAGCACCTCGTAGAGGATGATCGCGAGCGAGTAGATGTCGCTCGCGGGCGTGAGCGTCTTGCCCTGCGCCTGCTCGGGGCTCATGAACTCCGGCGTGCCGAAGACCATGCCCTCCTGCGTGAGGATGATCGAGCCCGGTCGCATCTCGCGCTCGGTGACCTTCGCAAGGCCGAAGTCGAGGACCTTTGCGTAGTCCTTCATCCCGCCCTGCTGGCTCAGGAAGATGTTCTCGGGCTTGAGATCGCGATGGATGATGCCGGCGCGATGCGCTTCTTCGAGCGCGTTGCAGGCCTGGATCAGGATCGGCAGCCCGCGCTCGAGCGACATCGGGCCTTCGGCGCGAACCGTCTGGTTGAGGTTCTTGCCTTCGAGGTACTCCATCACGATGTACAGCGAGCCGTCTTCGAGCTCGCCGTAGAGATACACCTTCACCGTATTCGGGTGAGTGAGGTGACTCATCGCGCGCGCCTCGCGGCGGAACCGCGAGACGAGATCTTTCCGGTTCGCGAGCTTCGGATGGAGGATCTTGACGGCCACCATCCGGTTCATCGCCGGCTGGAGCGCCTTGTAGACGGATCCCATCCCGCCCGATCCGATCTTCTGCAGGATCTGGAACTGGCCGTTCAGGATGTCCCGACCAATGAACGGATCCTGCGGACGCGCCATCGGGCTACCGTGATATCACGAAAGCTCGTTGTCATGCCCGCAGGTCGCTCGGGTGACCACGCTGGCATGCCTCCTCGCGACACGCTCCCGCGACGACGCTCGGAAATTCCGAGGCCGACGAACGATGACGCTCCCTCTGCTCACCTCGGCGAAGCTCGCACAGGCAGGCTTTGCGCACGGGTTCACGACGCGCCTCGGCGGTGTGAGCCCGCCGCCGTTCGACAGCTTGGATTTCGCGGTCCTCCGCGACCCCGCGTGCCTCAGGGAAAATCAGGCGAGGCTCGCGGCAGCCGTGGGCTTTGCTGCGGGCAACCTCCATCAGTCGATGCAGGTGCACGGTGCAAACCTCGTCGTCGCGGGCGGGGATCCGAGCGCCACGCTCGCGCTCGACGCGGACGCCCTCGCGGCCGAGCCGGGCACCGGGCACGCCGTCGCAGTTCGCGTCGCCGACTGTGTGCCGGTCCTCCTCGCCGATCCGACGAGCGGGCGAGCCGTGGCGGCACATGCAGGTTGGCGAGGTGTCGAAGCCGGCGTCGTCCGGCGCAGCGTGCAACATCTCGCCGATGCTGCCGGTGCGGGCAGGCCCGAGCTGTTCGTGGCCGCGATCGGTCCATGCATCGGTCCATGCTGCTTCGAGGTCGGCAGCGATGTCGGCGAGCGCATCGCCACCGCATCCGCACCGGAGGTGATCGCCCGACGCTCCGGTGACAAGGCTTACGTCGATCTCCGCCTCGCCGTTCGTCTCCAGCTCCGCGCATGCGGGCTCGACGACGATCACATCGACGACGTACCCGGCCGCGGACCCGAAGGCTGCACGCGCTGCGATCGCGAGCGGTTCTACTCGTACCGTCGCGACGGCGATGCGAGCGGGCGCCTCCTCGGCGTCATCGTCGCACGTTGATCCGTCAGTCGGGCAACGCGGCCGGATCGGCGAGGAGCGCTCCCGTGAAGCGTGCGCGCAGGTAGAAGCCGCGCGGCACCGTCGCGATCGCTTCACCGTCCGAGCCCCACGCGATCGTGCGGACGCTCCCGTCGCGTGCCTTGGGTCGGACCTGCAGCCAGCGACCGCGATGCGCCGTGAGCTCCTCGATTCGGCCGATCCCGATGAGCCCGACGACGTCGTCGAAGTCTCCGCGAAGGACGCTGTCTTGCGCCGACGTCGGCGACCAGAGGAGCGGCTCGCCGATTGTCCTCTCCTTCCACCCGATGCCGTGTGCGCCGACGAGCGGCACGAAGAGCACGCGCGCGAGCTTCGCGCGGACCCACGAGGTCTCCCACTCCTGCGACTCCGCATCCGCGAGCGAGAGCGTGCACACGTACGTCGACTCGAGCGGCGTTCCCTCGGCGGTGACGGGGATCGTCTTGAGCTCCACGCCGAGCTCGGGGAAGTCGAGCACCTGGGAAGAGCCGCCCGTCGCGCCGAGCGCTCGCTCGAGCGTCTCGCCCGCGGACCCCTTCGTGCGAACCGGATCGGCGCTCGCTTCGAGACCGAGCTCGCGGAGCACGTCGCCGACGGCCGCCCCCGTGAGCGCGTGCGCGCGTGAGAGGAGCACGTCGATCGAAGCCGGAGGCGTCATGTTCCTGCTCGATGCCAGTCCCGGCGCCGTGCGGCAAGCGGAAGCGCGTTGCCAAGATCCCGTGCTCGCGAACGACGTGCGACGTCTCAGCTGCGCTGTCTCTGGTGGCGGCGCGTTACGGTGGCGCGGGCTTGCTCGTCTCGTCCGCCAGGGCGCAGCCACTTCACCAACGCGAGCAGGCCTGCCGCCGCGAGGAGGCTCGCGCCGCCCACCCGGTACATACTCGTCAGCGCTTCGTCGTGTGCGACCTCCCATGCAGCGAAGAGGGCGAGAAGTCCGAGCATGAGCGCGCCGAAGCGGTGCGTCGTCTTCCACATCTTCGTGTCCATGCTCGAGTTCATGCTTGCCCTCCGAATGCTGCGTGACGAAACGACCGCGTGAGCTCGGCGGTGCGCCGTGGGAGTCTGCGAAACGTGGGGTCGACGGTGTCGATCGTGTAGCGCGCTTACGCGGTTACAGTGTTCGCGTCTCCGAACAGTTCGGACGGCGGATGATCACGAGCGCCCGGGGCATGCGATGATGCGCCCGATGGAGCGGCGCATCATCCAGGCCGACGCGCTCGCATGGATGGACGACAATCCGGCCGATCCCGCCGCGAGCGTCGTGACCTCGCTGCCTGACGTCAGCGAGCTCCAGCTGGACTTCGATGCGTGGCGCTCGTGGTTCGTCGGCGCTGCGCGTCGCGTGATGCGCTGGGTCCCCGAGCAGGGCGTCGCGATCTTCTACCAGAGCGACATCCGCCACCGCGGCGCGTGGATCGACAAGGGCTACCTCGTCATGCGCGCGGCCGAGGAGGAATCAGCGACCATGCTCTGGCACAAGATCGTGTGTCGTCATCCGCCGGGAACGATCTCGCTCGGCCGCCCGAGCTACTCGCACATGATCTGCGTGACCCGCGGCGAGCGCGGACCGATGCGAAGGCCCGGGCCAGACGTCCTCGCCGACGCAGGCCACAGCCCCTGGAGCCGCGCGATGGGCGTCGGCGCATGCCGCGTCGCGTGTCGCTTCCTGCTCGAGGAGACCGAGACGCGCATCGTCGTCGATCCATTCTGCGGGCGCGGAACCGTGCTCGCCGTCGCGAACGAGATGGGCCTCGACGCGCTCGGCGTCGACATCAGCGCCAAACGCTGCCGCGCAGCGCGAGCGCTGAAGCTCGAGGCGTCGGGCTGATCGTCGCGCCTGATCTACGTGCTTCCTCTCGCTCGGCGCTCGAGGGCTCTGCATCATCGCGCGTGGTCTAGCTGCTTCCTCTTGCTCGGTGCTCGGGGGTCTGCATCATCGCGCGTGGTCTACCTGCGACGCTTCGTCTCCGTCTCGCTAGTGAGCGTCTTGCTCGCTTCACGAGATTAACAGGGAGACAGGGCGACATGGAGCCGAGAGGGAGAGAGGTCTCGTCTCACTTCCCGACTGTTACCTCGTGGGGCCCTCAAGGAAATTGCTTCGCAATTTCCTTTCGGAAATTTGAGTCTCCGATCCGGCCGTCAGGTGGATCCACACGGTGCCCACCTCATTGCCGACTGCAGGATCGGACGGAGCTGCTGCCCGCCTCTCGTTGGCGGCGCCACGTTTCCATCGCGGTCCACCTCAAATCGCGCAACTCTCACTTTCGTAGTTATGCAAAGCGCACACTCCTCTGGGACCTGCGATGCTTGGCAATGAGGTCAGCACCGTGTGGAAGACGGCCCGCAGGTCGCGAGTGAGGTCTCCCTTTCCGAAGGAAATGCGCAGCATTTCCTGAGGGCACCACGAGGCAACAATCCGGAACGGAGACAAGACCCACTCCCTCTCGGCTCCATGTCGCCCTGTCTCCCTGTTAATCTTCTCGCAAGCAGCACGAGCTCACAGGTCACGAACGCAGGGACACATCGCATGTGGCCATGAAATGGTTCGAACGATCGAGAGTCCGATGTTCATGATGCGGCGCGAGCGGATGGAAGGCGCGGAAGGCGGTGCGGGAGGATCGAATGCATGCAACGCGATCATTCCTCCTGCGCACGCAGCTCGCGCCACTTCGTTGCGTAGCGCGCGGCGAATGCGTCGGGATCCGAGCTCGAAGCGCCACGCCATTCCTTCGCGAGCCAGTCGAGCATCGGAGCTTCGACGGCCTCGGCGGAGCGGCGATAGACCGATCGATGTCGCGGCTCCCATCCGGTGATGACCGCAGCTACGGCATGGGTCACGAGCAGCGACCACGCGCGCTCGCCGTCGTGCGGGCCGAGGGCTTTCGCTAGCTTCTGATGAATCGGGCCGGTGTGGTCCGGGGCTCGTGTCGCGAGGAGTGCGTGGACGAGGATGCAGTCGAGGAGTCGCGCACGACCGACCCGTTCGGCCGCTGCCTGGTCGCGCGGACGTGCGAAACCACTTCCGCGGGCAGAGAGCGCGACGGGGACGAGCGCGCGGCGTCCGAGCGGCGGCGCCTCCGACACGATGTCGACGGGGACCGCAGAGTCCGGCCACGTCACGCCGAGATCGCTCGCGGCGCGCGCGAAGAGCGCCTCGGCGGCCGGTCCAGTCGCCCCGAGCACGGCATGCGCCGCCTCGATCGCGGTCCAGGCCACCGACGCACGTGGGAGCCATGCGCGCTCGACGAAGCCGGGCAGGGCGCGGTCGAACGCGTGGCCGAAGCCTTCCGGTGCGACGGCTGTGCTCGCGCAGCGATCGTCGCTGCAGGCCGATAGCGCGCGCGTCGTCCGATCGAGCAGGAGGTCTTCGTCGTCGTCTGCGAACGAGCGCACGTATGCCCGGCGAGCGGGCTCGAGCTCCGGCGGAGCTTGTTCATCCATGCGAGCAGCGGCCGCAAGCGACAAGTGCAGCTCGGTGTACGCACTCGTTCGGAGAGACACCCGACCGTCGTTGACGACCAGGCAGCGCGCGGGCGGCTGTGACGGCGGCGGATGCGTGACGTGACGAGCGCACGACGCAATGCAAAAAGCGAAGATCACGACCGTGAAGGCCTCCGTCGTGCTTGCGCGAATGCCGTGCCGCATCGTATGCCCCTCACTCATGATGCACGGTGCGCTCGAGGACATCACGAAGGCTGTCGGCAACACGCCGATCGTTCGCCTGAACAAGGTGACGAAGGACCTTCCGGCGGGGATCGAAATCTATGTGAAGTGCGAGTACCTCAACCCCGGCGGAAGCCACAAGGATCGCCTTGCGTGGAACCTCCTCCGTCGTGCGGAAGAGGCAGGGCTCAAGCCCGGCGGCACGATCGTCGAGGCGACCAGCGGCAACACGGGCGCGTCGCTCGCGCTGCTCGCGACGATCCGCGGGTACAAGTGCGTGTTCGTCATGCCCGACAAGATGAGCCAGGAGAAGGTCGCGAACCTCCGCGCGTTCGGCGCGAAGGTCGTGCTGTGCCCGACGGCCGTCGATGCGGATGACCCGCGCAGCTACTACAAGGTCTCGCGCCGCATCGCCGACGAGACGCCGAACTCGTTCTACGCGAACCAGTACCACAACCCCGCGAACCCCGAGGCGCACTACCTCTGGACGGGCCCGGAGATCTGGAAGCAGACGAAGGGTGACTTCGACGTGTTCGTCGCCGGCCTTGGCACGGGCGGCACCGTCAGCGGGACGGGCAAGTACCTCAAGGAGAAGAAGTCGGATCTCACGATCGTCGGCGTCGATCCGGTCGGCTCGCTCTACTACGACTTCGTCAAGACCGGCCGCGTCACGAAGCCGTTCTCGTACAAGGTCGAGGGCATCGGCGAGGACTTCTTCCCGTCGACGATGAACCTCAAGATCCTCGACGACATCGTCCGCGTCGACGACAAGGAGTGCTTCCTCATGACGCGCGCGATGACGCGCGAAGAGGGCCTCTTCGTCGGCGGCTCCGGCGGTGCAGCGGTCGCTGGCGCGATCAAGTGGGCGAAGACCTACGGCGCCAAGGCGCTCGCGGCGCGGAAGGGCAAGCAGCCGCTCAAGATCCTCGTCTTCCTCTGCGATGGCGGTCAGAAGTACGTCTCGAAGATCTTCAACGACGACTGGATGCGCGAGAACGGCTTCCTCGACGAGGAGCCGGGCATCGGCACGGTCGCCGACATCCTCCACCTCAGGGGCAAGCGGAAGATCGTCACGACGACGTCGACCGCGAAGGTGAAGGACGTCATCGCGACGCTGAAGCAGCTCGGCATCAGCCAGCTCCCGGTCGTCGACAAGGGCAAGCTGCAGGGCATCATCAGCGAGGTCGATCTGCTCCGGCACATGGTGTCCGGGCCGAAGACCGCAAACTCCACGATCGCCGCGCTGCTCGAGAGCGACTACGCGACCGTGACGCCGGACACGAAGATCGAGCTGCTCCAGGGCGTGCTCGCCGATGCGCGTGCAGCGATCGTCACCGAGCGCGACTCCGTCGTCGGCATCGTCACGAAGATCGATCTCATCGAGTACCTCGCGAAGAAGAGCGCCGAGCCGCCGCCGGCAAAGCCGAAGTCCGTGAAGAAGAAGGCGGGCAAGGCCTCGAAGGCGAACGGCCTGCGCGAGCGCCGCGCCTGATCGTGCGATCGGCCGCCGCCGCGGCCTGATCGGCGCCCGCTCGCCACGGCTCTTCGGCCTGGCGAGCGCGCGCGCCTGCGTCGAACACCGGTGAAGTGACAGCCGAAAATTCCGGCTTCGAGCTTCCCCGACGCCGGCGCGCGACGGCGTCGGGTAGAACTCAGCCGTGCATGGTGTAGAACTCCGCGACGGTGCCGATGCACCGAAGCGGGGTTCGCATGCTCCTTTCGCCGAAGATCCAGGTTGGTCTCGTCGCTGTCGGCTCCATCGGCGCGCTCGTCATCGCGTGCGGATCGGACCCCGGCAGCGCGTTCACGAACGGGAGCGAGGATGCCGGCTCCTCGTCGGGGTTGATTCCCGACGGCGGCTTCGGGACGTCGAGCGGTGAGCTCCCCGACGAGGATCTCTATGCGAACGATCCGCCGCCGAAGTGGTGCGGGCCGGGCGACGATCCCGCGCCGCCTCCTCCGGGAGGAACGGAGCAATGCCCGGACGACAAGAACAAGCCGGGATGCGGCTGCACCACCGTCGGTGAGAAGGCGCCGTGCTGGACGGGACTGCGCAAGCACCGCAACCTCGGCATCTGCAAGGACGGCGTCGCGACGTGCCGTCAGAAGAACGAGACGGATCTCGTCTGGGGACCGTGCGAGGGCGAAGTCCTTCCGGTGCCCGGCGCGACGAAGGGCAAGGAGGCGTGCGGCTGCTTCTCTGCGGGGCAGTGGAAGATCGCCAACCTCTCGCCGTGCACGATGAAGTTCACCGACGGATCGGGCACGCAGGTGAACGCCGTCTCGACGATCCTCGACGGCAACGTCGCGAAGTGCCCGACTCAGAATCCGCCGACGGCTGCGCCCGCGCAGCCCTGGTCGACGAACACGTTGAACGTCGACTGCGCGGGTCACTTCAAGCTGTGCCTCCGCATCCGGCAGGGACAGTTCGAGAACCCAAGCGCGAACGACTGCATCGTCGCGGAGGTGTGCTCGGAGAGCGACTACAAGAAGGAGAACGTCGAGCAGCCTTGGCCGGATCTTCCTGGCTGGCTCGGCAAGGACAAGGCGTGCGCAAAGAAGTGGGCCGACGTCCCCGACAACCAGAGCCCCGGATACGCCGAGATGATCGTGAAGGGAACGTCGGTGCGCTGCGATCCGATCGACGACGGCTCCGGTGGCGATCTCGTCTTCAACCGCGTCAAGTACTGCCCAGAGGCGTGCAACGATCCCGCGAACGCGAGCTCGCCTGATTGCGTGAGCTGCCAGCAGAGCGGGCAGGGGCAGTTCTGAGCTCGTTCGCGATCAGAGCGACTCGAGGTAGCTGACGAGGTCCGCCAGCTGGCTGGTCGTGAGGGTCGACGTCTGACCGTGGCTGTCACCACCACCGCCAGGGCCGAAGCGGTCGAGAAGCGTCTTCGCGCGGCCGTCGTGGAGGTACGGTGCGCGCAGTCCTACGCCGAGGAGCGAAGGCACCTGGAAGACCGCGCCCGTCCCGACGTCGACGCTCTCGTTGTTGGTGAGCTTTTCTCCGGAGTGACAGCCGCTGCAGCCCACCTCTGCGCTTTCGAACAACGTCTTTCCCCGCGCAGCGGCGGCGGGATTGCGCGCCGGAGAGATGCGAGGCGCAGGCAGGCGCGTCAGATACACGCGAAGCGCATCGAGGCGTGCGTAGTCGAGATGAGGACCGCCCATCCGCTTGCCGAAGACGGGACCGCCGAAGCTCTCGATGCTCTCCATGTCGCCGCCCCAGTGGTAGGGCGCCGTGCCGTCGAGCGTGCCCTCGAGCGTCTGCGTCCGCCGCGTGCCGGTCGAGAAGCTCCAGACGCGACCATCGTCGCCGCCGCCGGGATGACACGACACGCAAGCGATGCCCCTGCCCGAGTTCGTATGGAAGATGGCGTGGCCCGTGTCCTCGCGGCTCGCACCGCCGAGCGGGATCGTCGTCCACGGGCTACTGCCCGAGGTCGCTCCAACATGAATCGCGGCGGGCTCGCGCGAGAAGACGACGAGATTGTCGTCCGGAGTGAAGGCGAGGGCGACCGCTTGTCCGTCCGGACTGACGATGGGATCGGCGGGCTTGTTCGGCACCACGACCGGCGACAGACACGCGGTGCCGTTCCATGTGCCCATCGCGTCCTGGAGCTTCGGAAGCTCCTTGATGTGCCCGTTGCCTGCGGCGACGACCGTCCAGGTGCCGCCTTGATGCCTGCGGGCCACGTCGACCGGGACGACCGCCTGGCTGAACTTAGCGCGCGGTTCGACGGAGAGACCCGTCTCGGTCGGCGTGAAGGACGTGATCACCGTCACGACCGGGCCGTTGCACGAATCACCCGCTCCATACGCGCCCGGCGTGGAGACATCGACGGTGTCCGTCCGCGCCATCTGATGGACGAGCACGGCGCTCTCCGCGCCCGACATCGCAAGCCGCCACCCGACGGACGGCTCCGAGCTATCTCCGCGCGGTCGGGCGGCGCGCGCCAGGAGAACGCCGTCCGTTCGGCGGACCCGCAGCACCTGCGCGGTTCGAAGGCGGCTCACCAGCAGGTCCGCGCCGATGACGACGACGTCGCGCAGGTCGCTGTCGATCCGCGTGAGGAGGTGTGCCGTGCCGACGGGATCCGTGGGCAACGTGACGATCTCGCCGCCGGTGCAAGCGACGTAGAGATCGGCTCCGCTGCGCGCGATGCCCTTCGGCGCAACACAGACGGGCCGGCGAGCGACGACGGCTGCTGATGCGAGATCGATCGTGGCGACCTCGCCGGCACGTTCGAGCACGACGTGCACGCGGTTCGAGTCGTCCATCGTGAGCCGCCCGGGCTCGTCTCCTGCAGCGAGCGGGACGAGCGTCGCTTCCTTCGTCGCGAGATTGACGATCGCGATGCGGTCCCGGTCCGTGTCGGTCGCGATCGCTGTCGCGCCGTCGTCCGAGATGACGAGGCTTGCCGCGCCGAGCGACGGTGGGGCGCTGTCGAGCGTCACCGTCTCGCCGAAGTCCGGCGCCGCCCCGGGCGGCAGGGGCGGCGCAGTCGCTGGTGCGGGCCCGTCCGAGCCTGGTCTATCGAATCGGTCCCACGGTGGATCAGAAGAAGGGGCGGGCGCGACTCGCTCCGAGCGGAGTCCGGGATAGTCGCCCCCTCCGGTGCATGCAGCGGCCGTCACGACGAGGGTGAGGAGAAGCGGTGTACGACCACCGCGCACCCCACGGGAGATGGTTCGCTGGCGCATGGGGCGGACTGCCAAGCAATGCTCGAGCCATCAGCCAACCTCGCGATCGATCACGAGCGACGGCCGACGGACCGAGACACCGCTGCCAGACCTGGCACACCTCGCGTGCGGATCGTGACGCTCGACTCGGAATCACCGCAGCGCTTTGCCGGTGTCGCCGTTCCTCCGGGTGAGACGACCGCGCCACGCGCGGCGATCCTCGTCACGCTCATCCTCTTCGGCGTCATCGTGCGTACACGCTCCGGGTCGTCGAAGCGTGCCAGCTGCGCACGGACAGTCCCGAGCCGTCGAGCCAAGCCGATCCGCCGTTTGCCGTCTCTCCGCCGTGGTGCGGTCGGCTTCGCGCCGCCGTCGTCGACTCAGGACGACACGTCGAGCACGGTCGTCAGCAGCTCGGCTCTTCTGCGCAGCCGTACCGGCAGCGGCTCGATGCCGCGAAGAAGACCAGGCGCGCATCTTGAAGCTTCGAGGACGCGTCTCCGCGAAACAACTCTGTCGGGCTCGGGCTCGGGCTCGCGCTCGCGGTCGTTCGCCAGATCGTCGAGGCGATGGGCGGAACGATCTTCGTCACGAGTGAGCTTGGTGAGGGATCCACGTTCGTCGTGGAGTGGCCGAGGATTGCCGCATGAGACCGCGTGTACTGGTCGTCGAGGATGACAGCGATCTCCGCGAGATCGTGTGCGAGGTGCTCGAGAACGCCGGTTACGACTCGATCGCGGCCGCGGGCGGTGAAGAGGCGCTCGCGGTGCTCCACCGACCGGAGCACGCCGATCTGATCCTGCTCGATCTCACGATGCCGGGGATGAGCGGCTTCGAGCTACGCGAGCGTCTGCTCGACACGCCCGAGCTGCGGTCGATCCCGGTCGTCGTCATGACGGCGAGCCGCAAGTTCGATCCGTCGACGCTCTGTCCTGCCGGTGTCCTGCTGAAGCCGCTGGACACGACCCAGCTCCTCGACGCGATCGACAAGGTGCTTCCGAGCGAACACCAGGCGCACGCATGAGGCGCGGTCTGCGACGCGTTCGGAGCGTCTGGGAACGGCGCCTCTAAGCGCCGCCTTCACTCGTCGCCGAGCTCGGCGAAGTTGGCAATGTTCCAAGGCCGCCAAACGGAATTGTCGTTGGCGTCCTTCACGTAGACAACGCCACCTTTGTCGAGCGTCTTGTCCTTCTTCAGCTCGGCCTTCACGTTCGCTTCGGCGCTCGCGACGATCAGCGCCGCCTCGCTCGCCTGAATCGCGTCGTCGGCCGCCTTCTTGAGGATCTCGCGCCCTTCCTCTGGAGCAGCCGTCAACGCTTCGATCTTCGTCGCCGGGTCCACGTCGGCTTTGCCGATCTCCTTCACCACGAGATCCGTGTGGGCCTTCTCGTGCGCCTTCACCTGCTTGATGAGCAGGTCGATGTCGCAGGTGACGCCGGCAGGACAGTAGTTCTTGTTGTGCCGCACCGTCTCGCTGCTCGTGTTCATCAGCTCGGCCTGGACGAATGCGCTCCGGTGGATCTCGAGCTTGTTCTCCTTCACGTACCACCAGCCGTGGAAAGGCCCTTTCGGATCGTTGATCGTGCCGAGGGTGTACCCCTCGTCCTCCCAGCTCGGAGGAACGGCGACCTTGCGATGGATCCAGTGGTTCGGCAGGTCTTGCGGGTCGGACACCGCACCGTCTGCCGCGCAGTAGTTCCGACCCAGGAACGTGCCACCCGAGCTCGGGTGCCGAAGCGCAATCCCGGAATACGCGACGAAGTTCGTCTGCCGATTCACCTTCGTCTTCCAGCTTCGTTTCTGGAACGGAACCGGGGCGCTCGTCGAATCCGAAGCACCGCCCGATGAGGAGCCGGCGAGTGGCGAAAGCGTTCGCGGCGAGACCGCGCGGGACGACGTGTTCACGCTGCCAGGTGAACCCTCGCGGACCGTGAGCTCGGCTTCCATCGGGCAGAGGATCTTCACCTCGACGATCCGTTCGTTGTACGTCTTCGTCGGAACGCCGGGCGGACACGAGGGCGACGGACGCAACACCCACTCGTAGCTGTCGATCCGCCAAGCGGGCGTCGAGCGTGAACCGTCGAGGACGGCGGTCTCTCCCGCCCAGTTGACCTGCGTGATGTCGGCGACGGCCTTCAGCTTGTCCGCCAGGAGCACGCGCTGAACCGTGTCCGTGACGTGGCGTGTGACACGCCCCGTGCACTCCGGATTCATCTCCGTCTCGGTCTCACGCGTGTTCGTCGCGGTGTCGCCGACGAACGTCATTCCTCCGAACAGATCACTCGCTGTCGACCCCAGGCCGCGGAGCGCCTCGAGGTCCTCTCCACCGGAGAGCTCGTTCGCGGCCGAGCCGTAAATCTCGGGATCGAGCCTGAAGGGCGACCATCGCCAGTCCGTCGTGTTCAGGTTGAAGACGATGTTCTCGTCGTTCTCACCGAAGAGGCTCGCCGTCGCCTCGAGGTCCCCAGACACATTGACGGTATCCTGAATCGGCTCGGTGTTGAGGCAGTTCGCGGCCGTGTACGTCATCGTGCCCGAATACGTGCCCCGCCCGATGTACGAGCCGGGCTCGTTCGGATCCGGTCCGAGCTCCGCACGGTAGGTGAGCTCGCCGAGCTTTCCGAGCTTGTCGGAATTCGTCACGACGGTCTGCGTGATGACGAGGTTGTAGAGCCTGCCCGACCCCACGGCCGGTCCGTCGTTCAGCCCACTGTCGTCGGATCCCGGTCCCGAGCTGCACGAGGCCAGACCCACCAAGCAGCAAGACAGAAGGAAGCCGCGGAAGCTCGAAGAAATCATGCAAGTTCCCAAGTCCTAGCGCGGAACCCATCGCGCCGCAGGTCGCCCGGTCGGACGACACTCGACGCGCGACGACGCTGGACGCGTGTCGAGGCCACAGGTGTCAAAACACGCCGCAAGGCTGCTTGATCACCACAAAGCGATCGCCGCATCACTTCGATCCTGTTTTTCCCTGCGCGTCAGCCGGGCGACAGGTACTGCATGTCGACCCAGTGCTGCTGGCCGTCGGGGAAGACGACGAGGCACTGCGAGCCGCTCACCTGGCTCACCGTCGCGGGATAACGCTGGCCGTTCGACCACGTCACCTGCACACGCGAGCCCGGCATGTATCCGAACGAATACGGGTAGGCCGCGGCCTGAGGCGGCTGCCCCATCGCATGCGCGGGATAGCCCCATCCCGCTGCACCCGGCTGCTGCTGCTGAGCATACGGCGAGGGCTGCGCGTAAGAAGCGTTGTACGGCACGCCTGGCTGGGCCATCGGAGGCTGGCCCATGGCGGCGTTCGGCGGTTGATGCATCGCGCTCGGTGGCTGATGCACCGCGCTCGGTGGTTGATGCATTGCGCTCGGTGGCTGATGCACGGCGCTCGGCGGTTGATGCACCGCGCTCGGTGGTTGATGCATTGCGCTCGGTGGCTGATGCATCGCGCTCGGTGGCTGATGCATCGCGCTCGCCGGCTGCGCTGTCGCTGCCGGTGGCTGCATCGCACCGGGATGGATGCTCGGTGCGCTCCCGCTCGTGGCGACGGCGCTCGCCGGTTGCATCGGTCCACTTCCCTGCGCTGTGCTCTCGATGTTCTGGGGGGTCGACGGCGTCGCGGCGTGCGGCGACGCTCCTGCGCTCGGAGCGCCTGGCAGCTTGCCGCCGAAGTCCATCGCAACCGTGCGCGGAGGCGCTTTCTTCGCGGCAGCAGCTTCCTGCGAGGGGACCTGCGACGGAACAATCGGCTCGCCCGGCGTCGGCAGCCGATGGGGCGCGCCCGGCATGAGCTGCGTGCCCGGCTTCTTCGGGCGCGCTGGCGGCGGAGGCGGCGCGACCGAAGGGCGCTCTTTCTCGATGGCGTTCCCGATGACGTGCTGGAACGCGTCACGCTGCGAGATCGCGTTGCTCACCGCGAGAGGAGAGACGTGCGAGGGCTGCGCGCCTTCGACGAGCGGCGGCTTCGATGCCGACCTCTTCGTCTCGTCCTCGACGCGCTCGCGCGGAGAGGCGGATAGGCTCGGGGGCGCCGTCGCGGCGAACGGATCGGGCGTGCTCGGCGATGCGGTCACCGCGAACGGGTTGACCGAGGCGTTCGGGGCCACGCCCGCCGGAACGCTGACGACGTTGACGTTCGACGACGGGCTCGCCGGCGCAGCTGCGGAGACGTTCGCGCTCGGGCGGTGATCGGCCGACGGCGGGTTGACCGGAGCGCCGCAGGCCGCGCAGAATTTCGCCGACCCGATCAGCTCAGCGCTGCACTTCGCGCAATTCCCCATGGCAGGCCCTCCATGTTGGGTCACCTCGCCCGATCGCACAAGAGCGAGGGAGTTTCGCGCATTTCATCCCGCGCTCGCGTGACGTTTTCCACGAACGCTGCTTGCGCTCGGACTTCGCCTTCGGCGCTGTCCCCGGGATGGCGGGCCATCCGTCGGTTCGTGGTCCTCTCACGAACGCCGCTTGCGTTCGGTCTTCGGCTTCGGCGCTGTCCCCGGCATGGCGACGATCCGCCGCTTCGGCTCGTGCTCCTTCTTGGGCGCCTTCTTCGCCTCGCGCTCGGCTCGTTTCACGTACACCGCGAGCTCGGCGGAGAAGCCGCTCATGTCGACGGTGAACGCGCGTTCGACGACCAAGCCCGCTGCCGCTGCGCGTTCGCGAATGCGACGCGGCTCGGGGACGAGCCACACGAGCGCGCCGCCCGGCACGAGCACGCGCGCGGCGTGCGAGACGAAGCGCTCGAGCAGATCGGTATGCGTCCCGCGATGCACGCGACGTCCCATCGGAGGGTTCGTCACGATCAGGGTCACGCCCTCGGGCGCGTACGCGCAGGCGTCGCCAAGTTCGACGGTCGCGTTCGCGACAGCGGCACGTGCGAGGTTGGAGCGCGCCGCGACGACGGCGCTTGAATCCGTGTCGGTGCCGACGAGCCGCTCGTACGGACCGAGCCGTGCCCGCTCGACGAGCTCGGCTCCGGCCCCGACGAATGGATCCCAGACGACGTCGTCGTTGCTGCGCGGAGCGACACGCGCGAGGGCGGCCGCGATCGTCGGATGCGAGGACGCCGGAACGAGGTGCTCGCGGTAGGCGAAGCGTTCATCCTCGTATCCGCGAGGCACGAGCTCGATCTTCACCTTCGGCCCCGCGTCGTCGACGACGACCTCCCATGGGCTCGACTTCGGATCGTTGAGGAGATCGCGGCCGGAAGCGCGAATGCGTTCGGCGATGGTCCACATGACCGCGCGCTTGTGACCGCCGCGCGAGAGCTCGACGCGGAAGCGGATCGGCGCGCTTTCCGGGCGTGAGGTGAACGCATGAAAGACGTCGATCGCCGCGGTGGACTCGATCGCACGGACGATGTCCTCCGCGAGATCGTCTCCCTTGTCGATCGGGTCGAGCGGGAACCCCATGTGCGTCGCGGTCCGGATCGCGAGCGCCGTTGCGAGCGGTCCCGAGAGCGTTGCTTCGATGATCCCCGGCGCGACGAATCGAGCTCTGCCGAAGCGCGAGCCGAGCTCCTCCTTCAGGACGTCTTCGAGCCCGGAACGCGTGTGGAACCAGATCCGCAGAGCTCCTTCGTGGGTGCGCCCGGGATCGATCACGTCCGGTCTCTCTCGCGCGAGCTCTCGCTCGGCGATCACGGACGCCCTGCCATGCTCCCCGCCGGCGAGGCGAGCTCGTGCGGCCTCTCCGCCCATCTTTCCGAGGGAGATGGCGAGCGCGCGCTTGTCGTCGTCGTCGGTCGCGCCATCGAAGGCGCTCGCGAGCGCAGTCACGACGGCGTCGGTGCGCTCGACGTTCCCGAGCGCGCGCGCGGCGGCCCGACGTGTCTTCGGATCGGAGTCGCCGAGCGCTTCGACGAGCCATGCGAGCGCGACGCCCTCCGGGTCGCGCTTCTCCTGCGCGAGCCGACCGGCGAGCCGCGTGAGCCGACCACGCGCCGGTCGCTCTGCCGTGCGCGCGCGCGCGACGCTCTCCTTCGCGACCTTCGCGGCGTATTGCGCTTCGATGCGGAGGATCGCCCGCTCGGCGTGTTTGGCGACCTCCTCGTCGTCGTGCCCGAGCAGGTCGAGCAGCTCGCCGAGTCGGCGGACCGAGGGAGTGAACCCGGGATCGGCGACCTTCGTCGCAAGGTCAGCCGTTGCTTCCGGCGTCGTACCCGCGGGGGCTTGCTTCGAAGTCGCCATGATCCCATTGCTTTACACGACCTGGCCGATGGCGTGTGAACCCGCGTAACCGCCGAGGGTCCTCGAGCGTAACCTCTCCAGGAGAAGCCAAGATCGTGAGCCGCATCGAACGACCGTCCTCCGCTGAGCTCGAAGCCTTCAAGCCGTCGATGAGCCGGCGCGCCTTCGTGCGATCGGCGATGGTGGGGACCGCCGTGATCGCGCTCGGCGGCGGGACCTACGTGCTCGCGAGCACGGAAGAAGAGAAGAAGGCACGCGCGACGAAGCGTCCCGATGGTCGTCCGCGCCTGCCACCCGAACAGTACCTGCTCACGAGGATCAGGCCGATGGGCGGCACCGAAGGGGATCCGAGCCCAGGCGCGTTCCGGCTGCAGGTCCACGGCGAGGTGGAGCAGCCGTTCACGATCGACTTCGCCGAGCTCCTGAAGATGACTCAGGTGGATCAGACATGCGACGTCCACTGCGTGACGAAGTGGACGGTGCTCGACTCGCGCTGGACGGGCGTGCGCGTGGCCGACCTCGCTGCGCGCGCGAAGCCGAAGCCGAGCGCACGGCACGTCATCTTCGAAGCGCACGCCGGCTACACCGCGAACGTCCCCATCCGAGAAGCGCTCGCACCGAACGTGCTCGTCGCGCACAAGTACGAAGGCTCGCCGCTCGCGCGCACGCATGGCGCGCCAGTCCGTGCGCTCGTGCCCGATCTCTATTTCTGGAAGAGCGCCAAGTGGCTCACCGGCATCCGCTTCGTCGCGACGGACAAGCCGGGCTACTGGGAAACGCGCGGCTATCACAACCACGCCGACCCGTGGAAGGAAGAGCGGTATGGCTGAAGCAGGTGGCCCGGCGCACGAGGCCACGCCGGCGAAGACCGTCGCGGTCGCGAAGCCGAAGAAGAAAGCGCCCTGGCGACCATGGCTCCGCGCCGTTCATCGCGACATCGGCTACGTCGCCGTGGGCCTCACGTTCATCTACGCGCTCTCCGGCATCGCCGTGAACCACATCACGGACTGGACCGACGGCGACCCGAGCTTCAAGACGTACAGCCGCACCGTCGACGTGGGCCGCCTCGACGGGGACGACGCCGCGATCGCGGAGGCGCTGCGCAAGCGCTTCGGCATCAAGGAGACCCCACGCGAGATCTACCGCGCTTCACCCGACGAGCTCGAGATCCTCTTCGACAAGCGCTCGCTCCATGTCGATCTCGCGAAAGGCAGCGTCGTCGACGAAGGCCAGGAGCCTCGCTTCCTCTTGCGCGTCGCGAACTGGCTGCATCTCAATCGTGGCAAGAAGGCATGGACGTACGTGGCCGACGGCTACGCCGCCGGGCTGATGCTTCTCGCGACGAGCGGCATGTTCATGATCGCGGGGAAGAAGGGCTTCCTCGGCCGCGGCGCCGTCCTCGTGCTCGCCGGGATCCTCATCCCCGTCCTCTACGTGCACTTCGCAGGCCCGTGAGACGGGCCATCGGTGTTCCTCGCGTTGGGCGGCGCGACGGGCGCGGCGACGATTCGAGTGCTATGGCGTCGGCACCGACACGGCGCAGAAATCTTGCGACCGACGCCTCGTTCGACGCTCCACGAATCGAGCCACGATGAACGCCCCGCATTCGAACCATCCTTACCCGCCAGGCGGCCCGTATCCGCAGGGGCGGGGTGCGTATCCACCGAACGGGCCGTCTCCGTACGGGTATCCGCCCACGCCATACGGGGCGCCGCCTCCTCGGGCGCGGATGTCGCCGTGGATCTGGATCCTTCTCGGGGGGATCTTGCTCGGCCTCGGGACGTGTGGCGGCATCGTCGGGCTCGTCGTGATGAAGGGCGCGGCGGAGTCGGCCGAGGGCGCCGTGCAGATGGGCTCGCAGCTATCGGATTCGACGCAGAGGAAGCTCCGCGATCGCAAGCTGCTGAACGAAGACGAGCATCTCGTGGCGTACTACGACGCGACGCTCTCCCTCGACATGAGCGAGGTCACGGTCCTGACGACCGACCGGATCACCTATGCGAAAGACTCGCGCGCGACGACGATCGCGCTGAAGGACATCGCGTCGATCGAGCAGCGCGTGGACACCATCATCGGTGACGTGATCGAGATCCGGAGCCGGCGCGGCGATCGCCTCCGGATCGAGATCGCGCCGTTGAATGGAGGCGTTTCGTTCCTCGACGCACTCGAGGACGAGACGCGCGAAGTACAGCCCGACGTCGTCGTTCGTCGGCAGACGCCGCGCTGACGATCAGGTCTCTGAGCGGACCCGTGACGATTTTTTGATAAACGAGGAGGTCAGCCTGCACGTCGCCTCCCGTGCAGGACTGTTTGCGCAGATCGAAACGTATTTGGGTTCCTGTGTTGTCGACCGTCGTCCTCCTCGCCTGTGGCAGCAGCAGCGATCGGTCGAATGACGAGGCGGCGACGAACACTTCTTCACCCGTTACCGCGCGGTCTGCGTGCGAGCACGAGTTTCGCGTACGGGTCGAGCGTTGTCACCGCGCCGATGTTGCTCCTGCGACGATGGCGAGCGCACGCACACGCTACGTCGAGAGCTGCGTGGCCGCGCTGAGCCTCACGGGCTCGACGCGTACGGCAGACGAAGTCGAGGCATGCGCGAAGGCGGTCGAGGCCGAAGAGTGCGGCGTGGTTCCGGTACTTCTCGCGTCGTGTGCCCCCAAGGCGGGCACGTTGCCGGCCGGCTCGGCTTGCAACGTCGACGCGCAGTGCCAAAGCGGGCTTTGCGATCTCCTCGATCTGCGGGCGAAAGCGAAGGGCTGCGGTGTCTGCATGGAGCCGACCCCGGAACGCACGACGTGCGACCGCTCACATCCGACGTGCGCGCCCCCCACGTTCTGCAGCACCACGGCGACGAGCCCTTTGGTGGGTTACTGTCTGCGCCGGCGCTATGTCGACGAGGGCGCCTCGTGCGACGGCATCGAAAGCTACTGCCACCCGGGGTTCGTGTGCGCCTCCATCGACGGTTCCCCGCACACCTGCATTCGGCAGCATTCGGTCGGCGAGCAGTGCCCTGGAGAGGATGCTTGCGAGAAGGGCACGTTCTGCAGCACGACGGGCAACACGTGCGCGAGCCGCGGCAATGTGGGCGAGCCGTGCGATAGCATCACGCCCTGCAACGAGGGCCTCGGATGCGACCGCACGACGAACAAGTGCGCTCCGCTGACGTTCGCCGAGCCTGGCGAGAGCTGCGGGGGAAGCGTCGCGTGCCGCGAAGGCGTCTGCGGTCAGGGCACGGGCGCGCCGACTTGTCCCGATATCGTCCAAGACGGCAAAGCATGCCTCGAAGGCGCCAACATGACCTGTCAAGCCCCGGCGACGTGCATCGCGGGAGCGTGCTTGATGGCGATCACCGCGACGTGCCAGTAGTAGGCTTCGCGTACGCCGAGGTCGGCGTCTCTGCATCGAGGGCGCGTGCCACGGCTCACTGCCAGAGGCGCACGAAGGTCGGTGCGAAGACAGGGCTGAGCGCGAAGCCGGCCGCGAGGATCCGTCCGTGCGGCAACAAGAACAGATTCGTCGCGATGTTGTAGGTCGAGCCACCGAAGCTCACGTAGACGCGCCCGTCCTCGTCGAACGTCGGATCGAGCTCGCCGTTTGCGGTGAGACGCGCGATGTAGAAGTCCGTCGCGCTTCCGGTGTAGACGCCCCCTCCCGCCGCGAGGATCTTGCCGTCAGCCTGAACCGCGAGACTACGGCCGAAGTCTCCGCTCGGACCGTCGATGGTGACCTTGCCCGTCGTGTTGAACGTCGTGTCGAGGTCGCCGTTGGGGAGGAGTCGCACGATGCCGAAGCGCTCGTCCGTCGAGCTGATGCCAGCCGAGCCCAGCATGAGGATCTTCCCGTCGCTCTGGAGCGTCACGGTGCGGGCGTTGTCGATGAAGCCGTTGAAGTCGATCGACTTGACGCCGTCGGAGTCGAAGGTGGTGTCGAGGATGCCGGCCGACGTGATGCGGACGACCTGCATGTCATCTCCGGAGTTTCCGACGACGATCATCTTGCCATCCGGCTGGATCGTCATGGCCCGGGCGTAGTTTCCTGGAAGGCTCACCGAGCCCGCCGAGTTGAAGGTCGTGTCCAGCGCACCATCCGGCGTGTAGCGAGCGAAGAGGAAGCTGGTCCCATTCGCGATGTCGCCTGCGACGACGATCTTGCCGTCGGCCTGGACGGCGACGCCCACGGCACGGTCCATGTTGGCCGAGAACGAGGAGACGACTTTGCCGTCGGTGTCGAAGCTCGTGTCGAGCGTACCGTCCGCGTTGTAGCGGACGATCGCGAAGTCGCCCGTGGTTTCCCCCGTCGAGCCGACGACGATGATCTTGCCGTCGGGCTGGATCGTGACGTCGAGGGGATGATCGGCGGTGTTCGAGCCAATGTCGGTGGCGACCCTTCCGCCCGTTCCGAACGTCGTGTCGAGCGTTCCGTCTTCGTTGTAGCGAGCGACGCCGAAGTCGGAGCTGCTCGTGTACACCTCACCGACGGCGACGAGCTTGCCGTTCGACTGACGCGCGACGTGCAAGTCTGGACCGAAATGCGCGTTCCCTGCGCCGAAGGTCACCGTTCCGATGGCCTTTCCCTGGTCGCCGTAGTCGGTGTCGATCGAACCGGCGGGCCCGAGGATGTCGAGCGCCAGCGTCGCGATTCCGAGCACGCAGCGAACGTGCACACGGGCGGTCGACCCGGGCACGACGGTGCTGTCCGACACGAGCGTCGCCGTCGCGCTCGACGCGTCTCGGGCGATCATGACCGGCGCGGCCTTCACGCCAGCTGGAAGCCCATCGAGCGTCGCGAGGCACGGAACCGCGACGCCCTGCCTTGTGACGTTGATCTGAACGCTCGCCGTGCTGTTCGGACGCATCTCGAGGTGCGGCGGACTGAGGGCAAGCTCTACCTGCACGGAAGGCGGAGGCGTGGCGCCGACGTCGGGATCGCCGACGGCCGACGCATCGGCGTCGAGGCTGTTAATGTTTGGCGAGTCGTTGTTGCTGCTGCTGCTGCTGCTGCTGCTGCATGCGATGGCGAAAATCGGAAGCGAGGCAAAGACGAGCGGCAGGAAAATGCGCTTCATGAGGGATCCTTGGAAAGCTACGCGCCCTGTTGCGCGTGGATGGGGGTTGCGGCGCTACGAGGGGCGAGCGCGGCGTGCCTACGGCGACCACGAGGAGCGCGCCGGGCGCACGAACCGACCACCGCCGCGCTCGCGTCGATCGCTCACGACATGAGTCCGATCACAGACCGCCGTCGGACGTGAGCGCCGTGCCGCTTCCGCAGAAGTTGTTGGCGATGTTCACGGTGTCGGCGCAGTTGTTCTCCGCGATCATCTTTTGGAAATCCTTCGAGAGATCGCAGGCCGACATGTCGATTCTGCCGCAGTCGTGCGCCTTCGCGTACGTCTCGCAGGCCTCGGCCACGTCCTGGCCAAGCCTGGCGCAGCCATTGCAGCCGATCTGCAGGCAGACGTTGACGTCGTAAAGCGCACTGGCGCAGGCGGTATTGATGGCGCCCTTCAGCTCGAGGCAGCTGAACTGGTTGACGGGGAGGAGCGCCTTGTCGTTGTACACGCGCCACTCGGTCGCCGTGCCATGAATGCAGTCCACGCAAGCGCCGGTGGTGCCAATCGCGGGGGCGATATCCGCCGTGAAGTCGATTCCCGACTTGTTCGCCGCCGCACCAAGGGCCTCGGAGAAGGCGTAGATCTGCTCTTCGGTGCACGCGTTCGCGATCTTCGCGCCAGCCTTCTGGTACGCATACTGCGCCGGCATCTGGAAGCCGCTGGCGGCGTAGCAGCTCGGCGCGTGGGCGGAGGTGTCGCCGCCGCCAGGCGTGGGCGTGCCGCTGTCGGTCTTCGTCTCGCCCGAGTCCGCGCCGCCGTCGTTCGTGGTTTCGGGCGTCGTAGTATCCGAGTCCGAGCTGCAGCCTACAACGCCGGCCGCCGACACGAGGCCGCTCAGGGCCGTGACACTCGCCAGAGCAAACAACTGCTTAACCATGTCCGGGTCTCCTACTGCTTTTCGCGGTCTTCATCGCCGCCAAGCCAAAGAGCTGAATGGGTTTCGAGGGTCTGAGCCGCGGCGATGATTGACGAGCTCAGGGGAGATGCTGCGTTCACCCGTCGACGCGGGGCCGATACAGAGCTCGGCGGTGGCTCAATCCGACCCAGAATCCGACCCAGCATCCGAGGCCGGCGTGCCGCCGCAGAGTTTGATGATCGCTTCGTAAACGCCCAACTTCCCCGGTGGATTACACGCGCTGATATACGAGTTCACGTTGTTTCCGCATGCAGTCGTAAGAGCCTGGGTTGCGTCGCTACACGCCGCCGACTGCACGTTTTGGAGGCACGCCGCCGCCTCGTTTTGAGTCGTGCACTTGCGGCAGACGGTGTTGAGGCATCCGTTCCATTGCGTGTATGCCCTCCCGCAGTTCTCGCTGCCGCTGACGACTTCGAGGCATCCGCCGATGTTTTGGATCAACTGGACGCCATCCCAGACGACCGGGGCCCAGCTGTCGCCGTCGTCGGCAGCGACGGCGCAGTCAGCGCAGGCCTGAGATATCTCGTTCGCAAGCCCGTCATGGAGCGCGTCGGCTGTCACTTGCGGGGTCGCAAAGAGCAAGTCGAGCACCGTCGGGAGATTCGGGGCGCAACTTCCCGGTAGGACTCGCGCTTTTTTGTAAGGGATCGTTGTCGCGTCGAACGGGTCGCTCTGGTAGCAGAGCTGGTCGCCGCCATCGTCGCTCACAAGCGTGGGGGTCTTCTTCGCGTCGCTCGTGCCAGCGTCTTGCGTCGGCGTCGTTTCGGTCGTCTCGGTCGTGCAGCCCGCTGCGCCGGTGGCTGCCAGAAGGCCAGTCAGGGCCGAGGCGCTCGCAAGAGCGAACAACTTCTTACCGATAGTCGGCTTCATAATGCTTGTCGTCTCCTAAGGCTTCACGATGCTGATCGGCGCCAAAGCGATCGGGTTATGAGTCGAAAGAGTTTCGGGAGCGGGAGCCGCGGCCATCCGGACGACTCACGTCGGCGGATAAGGGGCGCATTCGCGAGTCTCCTCATCGCGCGCCAAGACCGTGCCCGATTCACGGGGCCATCGAGCAAAAGCTCGCGTTCTTCCGACCCGGCCCCGCGAACTCCTTGCACTCCACGTTCGCCCCCGTAGCCGCCGCGAGGTCGGCGCAGTCTTCGGTCGTGCTGCAAGGACGCCGGCACTCGCCCGTGATCCCGGGCGGCTGCCCGGTGAAGAGCGTGTACACGGTCCCGTTTGCCGTGGCCGTTGTCTCGAGGCCTGCTGTGCACCTCCAGCCCTCGAGCCACGCGTCACACGCGTCTGGCACTGGCGCGGCCCCGTCCACTTCCTCCGCGCCAGCGTCCGGTTCATCGAATGCAGCAACGGTCGTGCATCTCCTGGTGCAGAAGCCGTTGTCTTTCGTGGGTCCCGTGCCACCAACGACGGAGCACAGGCACTCGGCCTTCTCACTGCTCGACGCTGGCTTCTTGCAGGCCTGACCCGGACCCTTCGTGTTGGGCTCGGGGAGCGTCGTGACACAAGCGCCGGTGTCCTTGTCACACCTCTGGCCGGTCGTTCCCTTGCAGTCTTCGTCTACGCTGCAGCCTGGGCCGCAGTATCCGATGCCGTACGACGGTAGCGAGAGGAACTGATACTGGACGGTACACCTGTTGTTGCCCGCGCATGGGTGGGTGATCCGGTACGAGTCGAACCTGCACGCGCCGAAGCAAACCCCCTGGGCGCCCGGCGAACCGACGCAGCGGCCCACCTCACCGTCGCAATACAACGAGGAGTTGTTGATTCGGATATCGTCCTCGGAAGGGACGGTACAGGCGGAGACACAGACCGGCGTGCTCAGGAGATCGCCGCCCTGGAGCTTGCCGGAGGAGCAAAAGTTGTCACCGACGCTACCTTTGCTGACGCACTCTTCGTCCGTCGAACACGGCGTGCCCACGGTCCGCTCTTCGGGGAGACTGCGCGCCTCGTCGTCGTTGCCGGCGTCTCTCGTGGGTCCGGCACCAGCGGTGCCGCCGTCGCCAATGACTTTCGTGACCAGTTCCGTCGAGGAACAGCCGGCTGCCGCGACCATCGCCGCAAGGGCTCCGAGGGCGACAACGCTGGCAATGGCAAATGGTCTATTGCTCATCGAAGATTGCCTATTCGATTGACCTTGTGTCTTGGTCGTTGGTGGCGTCGCTGGTCATCCTCGCAGACCCGCCTCCGACGCCTCTGCGCCGCATGACGACGAGTGTGGCTCCGGCCAAAGCGAGCCAATCGAACATCGTGAGAGACGTTGTACGTGGCGTTGCCGAGCAGCCTCGCGTGACCGCGTACTGAACGGTGGCGGGTGCGCAGTCTTGGTCGCCGCCGTGACCGCACTCGTTGCCAGTGACCGTCCACTGCGGGGCCTCGTAACCTCCATCGGCTGCGGCCTCGAGCGCGGCCGCAATGATCAGGTCGGCATGCGCGTCCGTCCGTGTGTAGACCGCGTTCCGGCAATTCCCATCTGCGCGGGACAATGCGCCGAGCACGAACGGGGTGCCGTCATCCTGGCTGACCTGGTAAGGACCGCTGCCTGAGTCACCACCCGAGCAGACGTAGCCGTCGGTGACGAGCTCCCTTTCATCGATAGGATAGGGATCGCAATCGTAGCTGTCGTCGCCGGGGATGCAGAGAATGTCGATGGCTGACCGTGCGCGACGGCTCCCGCTGTCGCCCGCCGTCGGTGTCGATCTGCCGTAGCCGACAGCCGTAACCATGGTGCCCACGCTGCCGGGATTGCTCAGTGAGAATTGGACGACCGGCGTCGCAGGCTGAGCGACGCTCGCCGGGATGTTCGTGTCGAGCTCGAGGAGCGCAATATCGTTGCCGCACCAACCCGTCTCCGTCTCGACGAAGATCTTCTTCACCCGATAGATCGGCTCGAATTCGTTGATAGGGGACACTGCTTGGATGAGGATCGAGTGGGTGTCGAGGAGGCCTGTGGGGAAAGTAGTCTCTCCACACTTTATGGCGCCGCTGCTGTTGGGCAGGGCGTCACGAGGTATGACGCACTGGCGCGCGGTGAGAACGAGATTCGGCGCGATCAACGTGCCCGAGCACGCGTGGTTGTCGACGTTTCCAACGCTGAGGGCGGAGTTGTATTTCTCGGCGGCCGTCTTCCCAATCACCGCGCTCTTCTGAGTGCCGACATTTTCACCTTCTGCGTCGTTGGACGGTAGGGCGCACGCGAGCTGCGTGGTCAGCGCCAATCCAACGAGAATCATCGTTCGCATATCGTCTGTCTCCTGACCTATCGAGCTCACGCGTACTCCAATGCAGTCCACCCCAACGCATCGACACACGACGCCCCCTCCCGAGCCGCGGGCCACCGACTCAGTGCACCGACACCTGAAATCCGTGATCGCGCTCGCGACCGATCAATGGCTGAGCAAGTACCTGGGCAAGTCGCTGGGAGCGACAATGCAGTGCCGGTCGGTGAGAACGAGGTTCGGCGCGTTCATCATCGCAGCGCCTCTCGACGCCGCAGCCGAGGGACGTGAGCTCGGTGCCAGAGACCGCCCGACGAGGCGAGCTGGGCACGGCGGCGTTTTTCGATGCGCCGGACGACTTCGCGTCAATGATGGCCGTACGCGTCGCCTGGATGGGTTCGCCGTCGGATCAGTTCACCGGCGGAAGCGGATTGGGGACGAGCGTGCGCATGGCCATTCCGCCTGCATAGCCGTAGCTAGCCCACGGTGACCAGCCCCAGATCGTCGCGGCGAAGGGGCCGTTGCTGCGCATCGTTTGGCGACCGCTCGTGCAGGTGTTACTGCCGAAGCTGTCGCCCGGCCCATAGTTGTGCATGAGAGAGACGCGAGTCCATTCGAATTCACCGCGCGTGCCGGCCGGTTTGAAGTCCGTGAGGTTGCCGGCGCACTCGAGCCAGACGTCCTCGAACTTCCCGTTGTTCTTCTGGCGCACGACGACAAGCGATGTCTCCTGGTAGGTCGGATCCGCGAAGAAGCTGTAGGAGTTCTGATACTGTCCGACCGGGACCACGTTGACGAACTCCGGATCGCCATTATTTTGGGCCGCGCCGAAGAGGCCACCGCCACTGTAGCTCGACATGTACGCGCCCATGTAAATCGGATGATCCGCGTCTTGCGTGCGGACGACGAATGGGTGGCCGGTGGGCGCCACGAACGTGGCGAATTCTCCGGCCTTTAGCTCGGTGGGAGCGCCTGCGGGGATCGCCGGATCGTAGTCGAGCCGCGTCCCATCGCGGGCCGCGACGATGCGGTAGCCCACGGGCTCGGCCTCGTTGCCCGCCTGGCGCGGCCGGTAACCGACGCCGACGTATTCATTCCCCCACTGCTCAAAGGGCGGGATCTGCTGTTGCATGAGATCGGCACAGCACGCCCCCGTATGGGCTCCGGTATGTCCGCCAAAGATGCCCACGGGCTTGGTCGAGTAGACGAGCGAGCCGGTCAGCTGCGCTTCCTGCGTGAGCTGTAGGTACTGCCCCTTTGCCAGATGATATTTCGTCGGGACATGGGCCGGCCCTCCAATGATGCCGTGTCCGTCTGCCACATCGTTGGTCGGAACGATGGTGACGTCCGTGTCGTCGGAGGCGACGATCTGTGAGCCGGGCCACATGGGGCCATTGGAGTTGTAAACACCTTCCCAGGGTTGGACGATGATGTTCTCCGTCTTCCACGCCGCGACCGGCAGATGGAGGGTACCGGTGGGTATGAAGCTGACTGCGCCTCCGTACGGGTAAATCGACATCAGCGCGATGGGCAGGGTCGACTTCAGATGAAAGGACGAGCCGACGCCGGTGCCGTTCGGACCGGGGTACGCATACGATGCTGCGACGACGCCCTCGGGGCACGCGATGGTACTTACATCGAACGCCTTTTTCTCCGGGCCGCCCGGACCTAGGTCGGAGACGAACACGATGACGCTTTCGCCGGGGTCAATCGACCCTTGGTGTGGGGTCAAGACTCCACTGCCCGGCTGCGTCGAGAAGACAGCCTTGGAGAGGTCGAGCTCGGCTCCGTCCTTTTCGAGTGTGACGTCGACAGGCTGATTCGCGGTGTTGACGACGAACGCTGCATAACAGGACTGCCCCCAGCCCTTCCAATACAGCGGCTCCTGCAGATAGAACTCGCATCCGTGCGAGCTCGGGTCCGCAGCGGCCGCGGCACACGGCTCCTGACAGACTGCCGCGCCGCAAGCCTTGTCGTCCGCACATACCTCGACGGTCTCGCCGGTGCATCCATCGATGATGGATCGCCCATCGAGCGAGCATTGCAGCCCGCAAATGGGCCCATCCGCCACCGACGCATCGGACTCGAAGCCTCTGTTGTCAACTCCGTCGAATTCGCGCCGTTGTCCACACGCAACGAACGCCGACGCGGCCATCGCCGTGCCGATGATCCCGATGAATGCAATGCGCCTCATGGCAGCAGTACCTCCGTTGGAACGAGGCTCGGTGTCTTGCCTTTTCCGTTTCCGAGTTGGCCGTCGTAGTTACTGCCCCAGCAGAGAACCTTGCCGGTCACGAGCAGGGCGCAGGTGCTGTCCTCGGTCGTCTCGACGTGCACCGCAAGGGCGGGAACCGGAACTTTGACGGCGGTCATGGCATGTTGCGTCGTCCCGTCCCCGGCCTGTCCGTTCGCATTTTTCCCCCAACAATAGACCGCGCCCGAGCCGCCAACCGCACACCAGCGTGGGGGAAGAGGCCCGAGGGCGTCGGTGGTCGCGATCTGAACAACGCGTTCGGGAGTGACGACGGGCTGGGGCAATTGAATGTCGGTATTGTAGACCCCGGTCTTGAGCGCCCCCCAGCAGTAGGGAATACCGTTGGCCACGGCGCACACGACAGTGCGCGCGATGGAGACATTCGTGACGTTCGCGAGGGCGACCGGATCCGGATTGCGGTCGGGAACAAGCGACGTTGCCCGCCCTATGTCCCGCGGATAGCCCCAGCTCAACAACGTACCGTCATCGCGCAACAGGATGGCCGCGAAAGCGCCGAGTACGACATCCCGCGCGTTCGCCGCGCCGGGCACCGGTACGGGAATTGGCGTATTGGACGTGCCGCCGGGTGCACGCAGGAAGGCGTTATTGTATCCCCAACACTGGAGCTCTCCATCGATGAGGGCACACGCGTCGCTATCCGACATGCCGAGCCGGGTGGCGGCCGGGATGGGGAGCTTCACGGGGCTCGACGCGTGCAGTGGGAATGTCGCCAGATTTGGCCCGGCCCCCCAGCACCAAGCCGAGCCATCCTTGTCGAGCGCGCAACTGCCGTTCAACGACACGACGTCCGACAAGCCGACGACCCGCTGCGGGATCACGCTTGGCAGTTGGTCGTCCAAGCCGTTTCCGAGCTGGCCGTAGCTGTTCGAGCCCCAGCACGTGACGGTCCCGTCGTGGAGGAGCGCACAGAAGCTCTGACCCGCCGACGAAGCCTTGTTAGGACGCGTCAGCGCGATCGCGCAACTCGAGGCCTCGCAGCTGACCTCGCGGACAGCGGCGTCGAACTGCCCGGCGTCGAACTGCCCGGCGTCGGCCGTGGTGTCCTGTACGTCGGTGCTTGCATCGAGCTCGTCGCCCGACGCGGTCGGGGTATAGCGCACCTCCGCATCGGCATCGTCGGAGCGGACGGCCGCGTCGTTGCCACACGCCGTGGCGCTCGCGCCCCCCATCAAGAGCGCAAGGACGAAGAAAACACCGGTCGCGTGCCGATCAAGGAGTCGCAGCTTTGTGGAGCGCATAGCCATTTCCAACCGCCCAGATGTTCGATGTCGAGGTTCCGCGAATCCGGTAAAATGGCGTTCGAACGGGGGCGCCATTTTCTGCAATCGACGAGATTTCCCAGGCTCCTCCGTCATTGAGGACGTTGATTCCCTGAACGACGATTCCCTCACCGCTGAGCCAGTGCTCCGCGTCGGACGGTGCCCACATCGAGAGATAAGTATTCGAGGTTCCCGCGAATGCCGGCTTCGATGCTCGGAAGGACCAATCTTGGTCGGTCGCTCCTGGGAGGAGCTCGACGACCCCTCCGGTCCAGTCGAGGCCGAAGATGCGGCCGGACGGGGTGGATTGAATGTCGGTCATCAAGCCGAAGCGCGCTAGATAGCCCGGCTTCGTCGCGCAGTCGGCGGGGTTGGTCCCAGTGACGACCGTCCCATCGGCGATGCGTGAATAACCCGAGGCGCTCTTTTGGATGACGATGGCGCAGCCCCCCAAGGCCTGATAGCTCCTTGTGCCCGCGAACCACATTTCCCCTGAGGGGGAAGCTCCCGCACTCAAGATGAATGTACCCACGCTAGCGTTTGTAGGTGCCTCGATGCTGTATTCGGCAACCCACGTTGGCGTTCCGCTGCCATCGTCCTTCCAATGGAAGATCGTGTTGGTGAACCATGCATAAATGTCATGGACACTGGTTCCAAAGACACCGAGTGATGGATAGTTGACCCCTAGGGGGTTACCGGGGAAATAGAGCGGCGGATTCCCCCCTGCTGACGCTGGATTCGGACCCCCGTCGGGGAGCTGGTGACGCGTCCACGTCCACTGCGCGCCCGGCCCGCGGGTGCCGTGATAGACGTAGCCGGGCGCAATCGTGTAATAGAGCTCGTTCTCGTTCGGTGCCCAGAGCGAGCCGATGTAGCTGCCGAATCCAACAGCGTTCTGCGTGTCGTCGTCGATGTAGCTCCACGACTTCGCAGCGGCGGTCCACTCCATCACTTTGACGCCGAGGGTCGGGCTGTTGGCGACGGCGAACGCGCGGTCTTCGAAAGGCCAGATATCCTGCACGAGGAAATCCGGGTTGGGCAGTGTCGTGGGGCACCATCCGGCGGGGCTGCACATCGAGCGGTCCGGTGACGAATCGGTGCTGGCGTCGGCGGCGACCGCGTCGGCGGTGGCGCCCCCGAGGGTCGCAGCGTCGACATCTGGCTTGGGCGGCGGCGAAGGGTCGTCCGAGGAACCAGCGCAAGCGGCGGTTGCCTGGAGGGCGCCTCCAACGAACACACCCGCGAGGAGCATCGATGATTTCATCACTTTGGATCCTTCTCGCCAATCGAAAGGACGACACCCTCCCCGCCGATCCAGACGTGTCCGGGCGAAGGCGTCCATACCGTCGTGAGCTTCGGTCGGCGCGCGCCGAGACCGGCCACGGGCACCCGCGACCAGCGCGAGCCGTCGTAGTGGAGAACGACCGCATCGTCGCCGACGGCCCACACGTCGGAGGGCGACGTGCCCCAGACGGCGTTGAGGTTCGAGCTCACCGGCACGTCGGCGACGACGTCCCAGTGCAGCGGATCTCCGACGTAGTGACGGATGGTGCCTTGCGCGCCGACGGACCAAGCGTCCGTAGCCGAGGCAGACCAGACTCCGCGAAGCTCGTTCTGCGTCAGGCTGTTGAACGCGACCGCATGGGGCGTGTCACTGTCTGCGTCGGTCACGTGGATCGTCACACCCTTGCTGCCGACGGCCCAGAGCTCGTTTTTGTCGAATCCGTGAACGGCGTTCATCCGTGAGCACGGGATCTCGCCGCACGAGCCCGACGGAAGCGCTTCGGCGACTTCGAGCCCCTGAAACTTCGCAGTCGTGTAACGCAAGCGCCAGAGGTCAGGCATCATCTGCGCAGTCGACCCGCCCCCGCCAAACAAATCCCAGTTGTCGAAGCTCGTGCACCACAACCACGTCGCTCCCCTCGCTGCCCAGGCCGACGTGAGCTGATAGGGCTGCTGCAAGAGCGAACTGGGGACCGGCGAATCGGAAGCGTTCGTGAGATCGATGCTGAACCAGCTCGACAGGCCGGCGTCGGCGGCGTGGGTGTGGAAACGCTGCAGGCTCGTCAACAAGAGCTCCGTGTCGTCACGAAGCCATATGGCCTGATTCGTCCATTCATCGCCGATATCGAGGCGGGTCCACGAGCTACCGTCGAAGTGCGCGACGGTGCCGCGCGCGCCCACGGCCCAGACGTCCGACGCCGAGCGTCCACGGATCACGTTGATGCGCACTCGTCCGTCGATCGGGCCCCCCGCCGTCGACGGATCGAAAGGGCCGCCATTGCACGGGATTTTCGGCGTGCATTCGGCGGGGAACCATTCGCAGCCGGTGCACGGGCCGGCGTCGACGTCGTCAGCGGCATTCGGGCCGGTGTTCGCGTCCGATCCGACGATGGTAATTTCGTTGTTGTCCTCCTGCGGGGAGCTGTTCGACTCGTCCGACGAGGCGCAGGCTGCGATTGGAAGCGCACCGCACACGCTCGTCAGAAGCGCCGCCATGAAAAGCGTGTGACGATTCATTGCGGCACCACCTCTCCCGCGTCTGCGTCGCACGGTTCGACGGCACATCGACCTCCGATGCACGCTTGACCCGCGACCCCGTCGCATTCGTGTCCGCACTCTCCGCAATTGTGAGGGTCGAATTCGATCTGGGTCTCGCAGCCGTCTTCGAGGTTGCCGTTGCAGTTTGCGTGGCCCGCGAGACAGCGCGTTTCGCAGCTGCCATTCACGCAGACGGGGTAAAACGTCTGGCTGGTGATGTCTGCGGGGCAGACGTTGCCGCAACCGCCGCAGTTGCGGGGGTCGGTGTTGATATCGACGCAGACTCCCAAAATGTCGAAGCTAACGCACAATGTTTCGCCGGGCTTACACAAGCACTTTGGTGAGGGTGGAAACCCCTCGAAAAGGCATTCCTGGCCGGCAGCACAGACCGTGCCGCAGCTGCCGCAGTTGTTGGGGTCCATCGCGAACGTTTCGCAGCCGTCCACGTCCTCCTCCCCCGGTTTGTGGTTACAGTCGAGCCAATAAGGGTCGCACTTGAGGTGACCGCATTCGCTATTCTTGCACCCGTAGTGGGCGTTCGGGTAGGAGGGGGCGCCGTCATTCGTGGGATCACATGCGTTGTTGCACGCGCCGCAATCGACGTCTTTCTCTCTCAGATCGAAGCACATTGGCCCAATCCCGGTCACGTCGCAGGGAGTTTGCCCGGGAAGACAGCCACATCTCCATGTGGTCGTGGTAATCCCAACGCACGACTTCGCGGGGTCGGTGCACGTGACTCCACACGCTCCGCAATTGTCGTTCGTATTGGGCGTGAGCTCGCAACCATCGTCGACGATGCCGTTGCAATTGAGTTGCGGGGTCAAGCACGCCATCTGGCACTTGCCCTCGGCGCATGCGAATGTCGCGCCGTTTGCGTCTTTCGGGCAAACGAATCCACACGAGCCGCAATTGTTGGGATCGGTTTGCAAATCGATGTCACACGGAAAGCGCGAGCTCGGGCACGTCGTCCGACCGCCCGTACACTTGCTCGAGGGGCAATAGTTCGTGAGCTCGAAGCTGGAACCAGTAGCATCCGCTCCGGCGTCGACGACGAACGAAGGTGCCGGCTCGGGATCGTGCTCGGCGCCGAGGAATCGCTCGGTCGTCGTGGCACAGCCCGCGACGAGTACGACGGTCGCGAGCGTCGTGCTCGCGACGAAGGTGCGCACGTTCATGTTTCGGACTCCGCGCTGACGCGCCCGTGATTCATGGCTGCTGCGTGCACGTTTGATGACGAATTTATGAAAAATTCGGATTGTCATCGTTCGCGATATTTTTCGACGACTCGCTCGATTCGCCGCAAATGTGGCGATGTTGGGTAATTCCGCTCGAACGCCTGCGCGCGCGTGCGCATTTCGTCGAGTCGATCGAGCTTGGCGAGCGATTCGATGGCGATTCGCTCGCGTTCTTGCGTGAACGCGCCCGACGGGCAGCGCGCGGCGTGCTCGCGGGTCAACGAGAGGGCGCGTTCGGCGTCTCCCGAACGGAGCGCGGCGCCGGCCTGCGCGAGCAACGCAACTTCGCCCGCGCAGCCATTCGACGTCGGCGCGCCGACGCGGGACGGTCGTGCGGGAGTTGCCGTGGTCGGTAGCGCCGCGACGTCGATCGACGGAAGCGCCGGCGGGCTCTCGACGAGGACCTCCGGGTTGGGCGACCGTTCGGCGGGGGCGGCGACGGGCGCAACGGAAGCGATCGGCGGCGACGCCGAGGCCTTCTCGTGGTCGATCTCGGAACGTGAAGAGGTCGTGAGCCACGCTCCAGTGATGGCCACGACGACGACCGCGGTCGAAAGGACGAGCCTTGCGCGTGACGCGGTGGCCGGTGGCCTGGAGATCACCGGAGAGAGCCGCGCGACGAGCTCGTCCATTTTGCCGGGGGAGGGAAGGTCCGCCTCCTCGGCGCGAACCAGGTCGCGCAAGAACGCGGCTTCGGGCGACGGATCGTCTCGAAGGTCGCTCACTTGAATTCCTCTTTGTTTTGGAATCGGCGAATGGCGTCGAAGACGACTTCGCGTGCGATTCGCAGTCGGGAATAGGCCGTCGGGACGGCGCAGTTCGTCAACGCCGCGACCTCGTGCATCGGCATGCCTTCGAGCTCGTAGAGAACGAAGACGGCCCGCTTGTCGTCGTCGAGCTTGTCGAGAAACGAGTCGAGGAGCCGCCGTGCCTCGGCGGTACGGAACGTGGTTTCCGGCGTCGGCCCCGTACCCGCGAGATCGTCGATGGAGCCCGATACCTCCTGGCGTGCCGCACGCCGCCGTCGTTGGCGATGGCGCACCCCCACGTGAAGGCAGATGCCGTACACCCAACCGCGGATCGAGCTCCTGCCCTGGAAACTGTCGAGCTTGCGGTGGACGACGACGAAGACCTCCTGAAAGGCGTCGTCGACGTCCGCGGGGGCTACCCCGAGGCGGCGGAGGAGGCGATGGACGTACGGCCCGTGCTCGCGGACGATGGCCGCGACGTCGAGATTCTCGGTGGAATCGAAGGAGCGCAAGGTACTGCTCGGCGGACGCCGGACGGGCGTCTCGTCGGTTTCCACGACGGTGATGGGGGAGCAGCCCTGCACGGGAGGCACGTGCAGGCTGACCTCCTCGCTTATCAAAAAATCGTCACACGTCCGCTCAGACCGAGAAAGACGAAGGCCTGGCCCGTCTCGTAGAAGCTACGGAGGTCACCCGCGCGATCGCGATACGTGAACAAATAGCGCTGGAGGGGGAGGGCGGCGCCGGCGTCCAGACGCAGTGCAGCGGAGCCCTGTCCGAGGTCCACACCGACGGATGCGAGCGGGGCGCCGATGGATGCCCAGCCGTTACCTCCGTCGAGGCCTCCGGTCGTCTTCGGAATGACGACGGCCCACAGTGCGCCACCACAAAGTTCGAATGCGAGCCCCCCGCGTTCGTATGGAGCAACACAGAGCCTCACCCGTTGCTCGACAGCGGAAAACTCGCCGAACGAAGCGCCGCGATGGACGGTTTGCCGAAGAGCATAAGCGCCCATCCAGTCGAAGCTCCATGGCGTGCCGGTGCGATCGAGGCGAGCAACTCCGGCAACCGAGCTCGCGAGCGACGGCAAGAGGCCCGTGCCCGCCTCGACGCCCACGCCGAGTGAAAGCTCGAATGGCGCCGGCTTCGGCGTTCGTGCGTGCGGGGCTGGCGGAATGGGCTTGCGCCGAGGCGCAGCCGGGACCGCCGGCGGGACTGGGGCTGGTACGTCGTCCGACGGGGCGAGAGGGACGGGAGCCTCGACATGTGGAGCGTTTCGCCCGCGGATGTCCGTCGGCTCGGTGTCGTCCCCATGGAGCGCGGCGTCCTCTTGATCGGCCTGGACGATCAACGCGACCACGAGCGTCGCAGCTTGCTGCAGCCCCTCGCAGTCGCGCGCCTCGATCTTCCGCGCGCCGAGCTGTGCGCCGTCGCGTCCGCGTTGGATCACTTGCGCGCTCACGCCATCGGCCGTGCGCGCGGTCTCGTGTCCCTCGATGACGATGTCGGCGCGCTCGACGTCACCGAGCGGGCGCCCGATCGTCCGCTCCACGGCGGCTCGCAACGTGCGCTCCGTGATGCACGCGCGCCTTCCTTCCGCGTCCCACGTCACGGCGAACGTGGTGTCCGCGAAAGCAGGCCCGGCAAAGAGCCAAGCGCCGACGAAGACGCCAACCGTTGGCACCCCGGCAAGGTTCAGATGGGCGCGAAACCACCGCAACGTCGGCAGGGAATGGTACTCCAAGCGCGCTCAGGACGAACCGCGTGCGTGCACTTGGAGCCTTCGCCGCGCGGCGTGTTCGCCGCGTCAGGGGCCCCGACGTCGTCGTTCGTCGGCAGACGCCGCGCTGAGGATCAGGTCTCGCGTGCCGTCGCGCGCAGCGCCTCGACGGCGGCCTTTTGCACGCGCGCGAGGACACGATCCGCGTTCGCGTGGAAGTAGAGGCTCTCGGTCAGACGCCAGTTCTGGACCCGCACTTCGGTGAGGCGGCCCGCGAGGACGAGCGTTCGCGCCGCGATCACGGGGCCGAACACGAGCTGGTTCGTCGCCGCCGCGAGCTCGAGGCCAACTCCGACCGTCGCGGCTTCATGGCCGATGACGCGCTCCTCGCGCGGGAGCGGGCAGCCGTCGTCTCCGGGAACGAACTGCCCGCCGTTGTTGTAGACGGGCACGACGAACGGGATCGTCCGGATCTTCGCCGGCGAAGGATTGTGCCCGAGCCTCCGCGCGAGCTCAGGGGACGCGAAGAGCCCGCGCCGCACCTTGCCTGCGCGGGTGGAGACCCAGCTCGGAGGGAGCTTCTCCTCGCCGATCGTGATCGCCACCTGGAACATGTTCTCGGTCGCGTACGCGCGCATGAACGCGCTCCCGCACTCGAGCCCACGAAAGCGCGCATCGGGAACGGCGGCGACCACCGCCGGCAGGAACGCCGCGCACAGATACGACGGCGCTGCGAGCGTGAGCTTCATCTCGGGCGGCACGTCGCTCACGACGGAGAGCGCCTGGACCTTCTCGACGAGCTCCTCGAGCCGCGGGACGATCTTCTGCGCCTCCTCGCTCGCCGTGACGCCGCGCGCCTTGCGAGCGAGGAGAGGTCGCTTCAGATGCCTCTCGAGCCTCGCGACCGCCTTGCTCACCTGCGACGGCGTCACGCGCAGATCGCGCGCGGCGCCGGTCACCGAGCCGTGACGACACACGGCCAGGAAGGTGAGCACGTCCGGGATGCGAAGCTCGGAGGCTTCGGTCATCCGTAGCGCTTGCTGATCGTCGGGACGAGATACTCGTCGAACGCGCGAGCGAAGTCGTACGCAGGCTTCCAGCCCCAGTCGGCGCGCGCGCGCTCGTCCTCGATGTCCTCCGGCCAGGAGTCGACGATCCTCGAGCGGACGGCATCGGGCTCGAACGAGATGTCCGCGCCCGGGAAGCTCTTCTTCACGCGCTCGGCGATCTCCTGCGCGCTGACGGAGAAGCCACTGATGTTGTAGACGTTCTGCGTGAGCTGGTTCTTGTCGGCTTCGAGGATGCCGATGAGCGAGCTCACGGCGTCGGGCATCGCCATGAACGGGATCTTGGCGCTCGGTCCGACGAAGCACTTGTACGGCTGCTTCTGCGCGGCCGCATGGAGCATCTCGGGACCGAAGTCGCTCGTGCCGCCGGTGGGCGCCGTCTCCGCGGAGATGAGGCCGGGGAAGCGGAGCGAGCGGAAGTCGAGGCGCGCAGCGTTCGCGAGCGCGCCGAGCTGGCGGAAGTAGCTCGTGAAGTAACGGCCGAGGTGCTCGCAGTACAGCTTGTTGCAGCCGTACATCGTGATCGGGACGTTCCAGTCCTCTTCCTTCACGCGACCAGCGCGGGTCTTCTCCTCGACGGAGGGCATCCCGTAGACCGCGATCGAGCTCGGGAAGATGAACCGAACGGGACGCCCGAGGCGACCGGACTGGTTCTGCGCCATGCGCAGGAGGTGGAGCGTTCCCTCGACGTTGACCTGGTGGGCCAGCTCGGGATCGCGCTCGCCGCGCGTCGACAGGAGCGCGGCCAGGTGGAAGACGACCTCGATCTCGTGGTGCGCGGCGATCTGGTCGAGCAGATACCGGTCCATGATGTTGCCCGCGTAGGTCTCGAGACAGAGACCGCGGTACTTCTCGGGCAGCGGAGTGAGGTCGACGGTGACGACGCGGTAGCGCCCGTCCGTGTGCAGGCGCTGAAGAAGGGAGCGGCCAATCTCTCCATTGGCGCCCGTGACGAGAACGACAGGTTTGCTCATCGGCGGCGCAACGCTAGTGCGGTGCCGCCCGTGCCCGCAAGCACGGGTTCCGCGCGGGCGGCAGCTATGTGGGCGCCGCATCGCGGCATGTGATTACCGTCGAGCTTGCCGCGCACCTTGCGGCCTTGGCGCGAACGTCGGAGGCTGCGCCGTCATGCCAGCCACTTTCGTGAAGGGAGACCTGTTCGAGGACGCCAAGGATGCTCGGCCGCCGAGGGCATTCGCGTTCGCCGCCGACACCTCCGGCGCGATGGACAAGGGCATCGCGGTCGCGTTCAAGAAGCGCTGGCCCGCGCTCGCGGACGCGTTTCGAGCCGAAGCGGAGGGTGGGAAGACGCAGCTCGGCGATGTCTTCTCCTGGCGCGAGGGTGACGTCGTCGTCTACGCGCTCGCGATCCACCAGGGGGACAAGAAGCCGAAGGTCTCGACGCTCGTTCGCGCGCTCGACGCCATGCTCGCTCGCGCAGTGGCCGACGGAGTCACGCGCATCGCGCTGCCGCGCATCGGCGCAGGCAAGGGCGGCATCGATCCCGTCCGCGTGAAGCGCGTCTTGACGGAGGCCGCCGAGAAGTCACCCGTCACGCTCGCCGTATTCGAGCAGTTCATCCGGAGCGCGCCGCCCGAGCAGACCTGATCGCAGCGGCCGGTGCGCGGAGCGGGGGCGGCTTTTCGCCTCCGGCACACCTCGCGCGCACACCTCGATGGTGGCGCTCTTCGCGTTACGTCGTTTCGTGCTCAGGCGACGTTCATCTGCGACGGACGCACGGTCCGGACGCGCGCCGCGCGGAGCTTGCACTCGCGCATCGAGGCGGCGATCGCGAAGCCACTCATCGTGAGCTTCATTCGCTTCGCGTCGACATGGCCTTCGGCGTGGAGGCTCGTCACGACTTCGCGAACGTCCTCGTGACGGACGCCGATCTCGTTCGCGAGCTCGTCGAGGCGCACGAGCCGGCCGCGCTGCTGCGCGCGGGCGAGATGACGAAGGACGTGCGCAGCGACTGCTTTGGTGTCGAGACGAGTCGAAGTAGCCATCGAAGTTCTCCTGTTCGAAGCCAAAAACTGCCGAAAAGCGGCTTTCGTGTACTCCACAACCATGTAGGTTGCAATCCATGGACCGTGGACGATGTCGCATTTTTCCCGAGTAACGCGGGGTGTCACTTCGATAAGCGCGCGAGAATGGAGAGCTTCTCGGGGGAAGTTTGATCCATGCATCGAGCTCGGCCGCAGCCTCGCCGACCCCATCGGAATTGCGGATTTCCGTCGGGCGTCGACGAGTCTTGCTACCGGGGGCCGCTCGACTAGAACGACGGCCATGTTCGCGCGAGCCAAAGAGATCTACGAGTCGACCGTCAACGAAATCCGTGATGCCGGGCTGTACAAGGAAGAGCGTGTCATCGTCTCGCCGCAGTCCGCGCGCATCGGCGTGGGCAACGGCGAAGCGCGGCGCGAGGTTCTGAACTTCTGCGCGAACAACTACCTCGGGCTTTCCTCGCATCCGAAGGTCATCGAGGCCGCACACAAGGCCATCGACTCGCATGGGTTCGGGATGAGCTCCGTGCGCTTCATCTGCGGGACGCAGGACATCCACAAGGAGCTCGAGGCGAAGGTCAGCGCGTTCTTCGGGACCGAGGACACGATCCTCTACACGTCGTGTTTCGACGCGAACGGCGGGCTCTTCGAGACGCTCCTCGGCGAAGAGGACGCGATCATCTCGGACGCGCTCAACCACGCGTCGATCATCGACGGCATCCGCCTCTGCAAGGCCGAGCGGCACCGCTACCCGAACGGCGACATGGCCGCGCTCGAAGAGGCTCTGAAGAAGACGCAGAACAAGCGCCTCCGCATGATCGCGACGGACGGCGTCTTCTCGATGGACGGCTACCTCGCGAAGCTCGATCGCATCTGCGACCTCGCCGACAAGTACAACGCGATGGTCATGGTCGACGACTCGCACGCGAGCGGCTTCATCGGCAAGACGGGCCGCGGCACCCCCGAGCACTTCGGCGTGCAGAGCCGCGTCGACGTGATGACGTCGACGCTCGGCAAGGCGCTCGGCGGAGCGGCGGGCGGCTTCACCACCGGCAAGAAGGAGATCGTCTCGCTCCTGCGTCAGCGCTCGCGTCCGTATCTCTTCTCGAACTCGGTCGCTCCGGCGATCGTCGGTGCGTCGATCGCGGTCCTCGATCTGCTCTCGAGCACGACGGAGCTGCGCGATCGCCTCATGGCGAACGCAGCGCGCTTCCGCGAGGGCATGGTGAAGGCAGGCTTCACCGTGAAGGAAGGCGAGACGCCGATCGTCCCCGTCATGCTCGGCGATGCGCGTCTCGCCGCGGAGCTCGCGAAGGGCCTCCTCGACGAAGGCATCTACGTCATCGGCTTCTCGTTCCCCGTCGTGCCGAAGGGCGAAGCACGCATCCGCGTGCAGCTGTCGGCGCAGCACACCGAGCAGCAGGTCGATCAAGCCATCGCCGCGTTCGCGTCGGTCGGCAAGCGCCTGGGCATCCTCAAGTCGTAGTCGCCACCGCGCGCCGCACGAGCGCACGGAACGCCACCACTGCCGGGTCGGCGTGCGTGCGCTCGTGCCAGCAGAGCGCCATTTCGATCGTGTGCATCGGCAGGGGGCCAGTCACGGCGCGGAGGCCCCACTTCGCGCCCTGGACGGCGTGAAGCGACGCCGGCACCGTCGTCACCAGATCGCTCGACGCGACGACGGTCGCCGCGGCCGCGAAGGAAGGGACCGTCATCACGACTACGCGCGGAACGTCTGCTCGCGCGTAGGCGACTGCAATGGGATCGCGGAGGCTCCTCCCCGGCAGCATCTCCACGCGTACGTGACGGAGCGTTCCGAGCTCACGGCGGGAGACTCGCTTGCGGGCGGCCGGGTGGCTTCGCCGCGCGACGAGGACGGTCTGCTCCTCGAACAACGCCTCGACGTGCAGCCCGGGGCCCTTGGCAGGCTTCCCGAGATGGAGGTCGACCTCGGACGACGTCAAATCGCCGAGCGAGATGAGGGAGTCGATCCCGATCACGCGAAGGTGCGCAAGCGGCATCTCGCGCGCCATCGCCGCCGCGATGCGCGGAACCCACGTGACCTGACCCGCGTCGGCGACGGCGAGCGTGAACATCCGCGTGCAGCTCGCGGCGTCGAAGCGTGAGGATTGGAGCGCTTGTTCGAGCTCCTGGATCGCACGCGCGATCGCAGGAGCGAGCTCCATCGCTCGCGGTGTCGGAACGATGCCGCGGCCTTTCCGCGTCACGAGCGGATCTGCGAGCACGTCACGCAGTCGAGCGAGCGCGTTGCTGACGGCCGAAGGCGTCACGTGAAGACGCCGGGCCGCGCGCGCGACGTTGCGCTCTGCGAGCACCGTATGCAGGACGAACAGCAGGTTGAGATCGATCGATCCAATGCTCACGGACCGTGAGCTTACAGATCAAGAATCATCACTTCCAGGAACGTGGTCCCAGAGCCAGATTCTCGGCGTGCACAGATGGCCGTTCCTCTTCGCCGCGGTCCTCGCGATCGCGTGCCAGGCCTCGTCGTCCCAACCTCGGAGCATTCCCATGGCATCGACCAACATTCGTGAGCTCGCCGTCCTCGACACGTTCATCTCGTATCGCGAGACTGGTGACGGCTCGCCGATCGTCTTCCTCCACGGAAACCCGACGTCGTCGCACGTCTGGCGAAACGTCATCCCCAACGTCGAGCGCGGGCGGCGGCTCGCGCTCGATCTCGTCGGAATGGGCCGCTCCGGCAAGCCGGAAGGCGCTTACCGCTTCGGTGACCATGCTCGCTACCTCGACGCGTGGTTCGCGAAGCTCGGTCTGCGCGATGTCGTGCTCGTCGGCTACGACTGGGGCGGCGTCCTCGCGATCGACTGGGCATCGCATCACCCCGATCGCGTGCGCGGCGTCGTCGTGTTCGAGACGTTCCTCCGCGCGATGCACTGGAGCGACTGGCCGCCCGCCGGAGCGGAGCTGTTCCGTGCGCTGCGCACGCCGGGCATCGGCGAGAAGCTCGTTCTCGAAGAAAACGCCTTCCTCGCGCGCTCACTCGAGCACGGCGTGAAGCGCGGGCTCGCCCAGAGTGATCGTGACGTGTACTACGCTCCGTTCCCGAATCCGGCATCGCGACGGCCGATGTTGCAGTGGCCTCGCGAGATCCCGATCGACGGTGAGCCCGCGGACGTAGCGGCGGTCATCACGCGTAACCGTGAGTGGCTCGCGGAAAGTCCGGTGCCCAAGCTGCTCCTCACGTTCGACGGGACGGGACTCAGCAACTCACCCGATGTCGTCGACTGGGCGCGAACATCGATCCCGAACATCGACATCGTGCCCCTCGGCCCCGCGGGGCACCACGCTCCTGAAGATGCGCCCGGTGCAATCGCGAGCGCGCTGACGAGCTGGATCGATCGCCACGCGCTCGCGACGCGCTGACGCTCGCGTCATGGTGATTCCATGCGCGGCCTCGGCTGATCGCGCGACGCGCCGTCAGAACGAGACGCGCCGTCAGAACGAGAAGCCGCGCACGCGGATCGGTGTCGGATCGAAGGAGCCCCGCTCGGGCGCCTTCTCCGTCCTCAGCGCGACGATCGCGAGCGCCGCTCCGCCGGCGGCGACCGCGCCGACGGCGGTCCAGAACCACCATCGCGACGTGAGCGAGGAGGCTTCACCGCTCCGCGCTCGCTTCCGTTCGAGCTGCGCGTCGACCTCGATGGTGGTGCCTCCCGGCAGGACGATCTCGCGCGTGAAGGGCTCGTAGCCGTCGGCCTCGACACGGATCGACGCTTCCCCTGCGCGTGCGAGGAGGGGGCGGTCACGCTCGACGGGCCCGAGGGCCTTGCCGCGCACGTAGAGCCGCGCCGCGGAGGCGTTGGTCCTCACCTTGATCGTCGCGGTGCGTGCGCGCAGATCGGCGCTGAGCTCTTCGAGCTTCGGCACCTTCGCGCGGACGTCGGGAGGAGCCTCGCGCGCAAACGCTTCGAGCTTGTCGAGCGCCTCGGGATATTCCCCCATCGATTCGAGCGCGCGCGCTTGGTTGTAGAGGAGCGCCGGGTCGGAGGTCTCCGCGTACGCGCGCTTGTAGAGATCGTACGCGTCCGCGTAGCGGCCTCGATCGAACAGGCTGTCGGCCTCCGCCTTCAGCGCAGCAGAGTCGTCGCGCGGATCTGCAGCGGGCGCAGCGTGCACGGAGAGCACGGCGGCGAACAACGTTCCGGCGACGAGGAGACGTCTCATCGGTCAGTCACACTGGCCGGTGCACTGGAAGCCGTCCGGCATCGTGCAGGAGCCTTGGTTGCAGCAGAACACGGTTTGTGAGTCGCATCGGTCCGCAGAACAGGTCACGGTGCACGGACCCTTGCACGAGCAGAGGACGGGACCCTTGCACGCGCTTCGCGACGCACAGTCGACCTTGCAAGAGGTTGCATCCCGGCAGCGAATGCCGAGCTTGCCTCTGCATGCGCCGTCGACCTTGCAATGGACCTCGCACGACGAGGCAGCGCCGCAGTCGACGTCCTCGCACGCCTCCGGCGTGTTGCAGTTGATCACGCAAGGCAGCCCGGGCTGACACGGCATCACTTTGCATTGCCTTGGCGCATCGCACTCGAAGGTGCAGCCGCTGCCGGTGCAGCTCGTGCCGGCATCGTCGAGAGGGCTCGCGTCGGCGAGGCCACCGTCCGCCGCGGGAGCTGCGCCGTTCGGAAGGTCGACGCAGTTGCCCGTGAGCGGATCGCACGATTCGCCCGCGCCGCACACGACGCGCTGACACGTGAGGCTCATCACCACCGAGACGTGGACGATCTCGTTCGGCACGAAGCGCGCTCGACGGCGCGCGACGATGCAGCCCTCGTCTCCTTCGCGACAGGTGCTCGCCGGCTTGTCGAGACCGCTGACGATCCGAAGAACGACCTCTTTGTCGTCCGCGCCGTCAGGGACGAGGACGACCTTACCGATCTGCGGAGGAGAGACGCAGCCAACACGGCTCGCATCGCTGACGCTCTTCGCCGCAAGAGCAGACTCATCCGTCGCTACCGTCACGTCGGTGCTGTGGAGCCGCGCGCACTGATCGGACTCGATCTCGACGACGATCTGCGTGGGCGTTCGGCAGCCCGTGCTGGCGGTGACCGTGGGAACGATTCCCCAGACCGCGAGCGCGAGCCGCGTGCGCACGCGCGGCAACTGCATGCCGACGACGATACTCGCCCCGGAGTGCTTCGGTCGAGGACCCATCATGCACGAGCTGGATTGCACGCTGAGGACGCGCGTCCTCGACGACGACTACGCGGCGCGTGGTAGGTGCGTGTTCCAGCGCACGCGTTGTTGAAGCGAGCGACTGGATGACTAGACTTCGGACGCACGCATGACCTCGCCCGTCCCGACGCTTCCGCAGGTCGGAGAAACGATCGCCGAGAAGTACCGCATCGTGCGCGTGATCGCCGAAGGCGGCATGGGCGTCGTCTACGAGTGCATGCACAAGCGCCTCGGACAGCGCTTCGCGATCAAGGTCCTGTACCCGCACTACTCGACGAATCTGGACATCATCACGCGCTTCGATCGAGAAGGCCGGATCGCCTCGCGCCTCGAGGGCCTCAACTCGGCACGCGTGTTCGACATCGACGCGATGCCGAACGGCATGCTGTTCCTCGTGATGGAGCTCCTCTCGGGGCACGACCTCGAGGCGGAGCTGCACAACAAGAAGAGCCTGGACGTGACGGAGGTCGCGGACATCGTCTCGCAAGCAGCGATGGGCATGCGCGAGGCGCACGAGCTCGGCGTCGTCCATCGTGATCTCAAGCCGGCCAACCTCTTTCTCGCGCGCGTTCCGGGGAGCGAGCGGCACATCGTGAAGGTCCTCGACTTCGGGATCTCTCGCGTGATGCACGACAGCGAGAACCGCATCACGTCCGATCACGCGCAGCTCGGGACGGCGCTCTACATGTCTCCCGAGCAGATCCGCTGCGCAGCGGACGTCGACGGCCGAACGGATATCTGGGCGCTCGGCGTGATCATGTACGAGCTGCTCACCGGCACACCGCCGTTCTCGGGTCAGATCACGGACGTCCTCGTGCAGGTCGCGACCGCCGAGATCGTCCCGCCTCGGCAGCATCGTCCCGACATCCCCGAGGAGCTCGAACGCGTCATCATGCGTGCGCTCGAGCGCGATCTCGACGCGCGCTTCCAGACGATGGCCGATCTCGTCGAGGCGCTCGGTCCATGGATGCCGGCCGAGAGCGTCGAGTCGCTCGCGATGCGCATCCCGCGACAGCCGCCGCCGACGCTCGTCGAAGACGATCCGCTTCCGCTGACGACGACGCGGAAGAAGCGCTTCGCCGCCTTCGGAGCGACGGCAGCGGTCGTGGTGCTCGTCGGGATCCTCGGCGTCGTCGGTCTGACTGCGCGCGCGAGAGCCGGCGAACACGCGCCCGCTGCTGCACGCATCGACGAGGCGATGCCCGTTGCCGCTCCGTCCGTCGAAGTGCCGGTCGTCGCTCCGTCACCGGTCGCGACGAATGCCGCCGCGGCCGCTCCGACGAGCGAGGCTCCGCCGCCGGCCGCACGCGTGATCCGCAGGCCTGCTCGCCCGACGAGGACGCCCCCCGCGGCTGCGACGGTGAATCCGCGGCGCCTCTGATCCTTCGTCTCCTTCGTCTCCTTCGTCTCCTTCGTCGACGCGATCAGCCGCGCCGGACGAGCTCCTCGAGGATCGCGTCCGATTGCTTCTTCGCCCACGTGGCGAAGTCCTGCATGTACGTCGAGACCTGCCGGAAGCGGCGAATGATGGACTCGCGATCGCCCATCGCGACGGCGCGCGCGAAGTGTCCGGCCTCTTGCTCGAACACGCTCGAGAGCTTCGAGGCAGCCTCGTTTGCGGTCAGGATGTCCGCATACAGCTCCGCGCGTTGCGAGAAGAGCCGTCCGATCAATGCGAGCTCCGTCCGGTAGATCGGGCTCGCGAACTGGAGGCTACGACCGAGATCGGCCCCGAGGCGCTCGAGGACGGAGCCGAGCACCATCGTCTTCTCGTGGATGAGCACCTGGATCAGCGCCATCTGCGCATCGTGCTCCTCCGCCGTCGCTTCGATCGTCTCGGCGCCGAACGTCTCGTACATCTTCTTCACGCGGGCGAAGCCAGCTTCCCCGCGGCCACGACAGAGCACGACCTTCTGGCGATCGAAATCGACGCCGTGCGGACCGAACATCGGGTGTGTCCCGACGACGTCGACCGTGCTCGGCGTGCTCTCGAGCATCGCGGCGAGCGGCTGCCGTTTGATCGATGTGATGTCCATCAGGCATGCGCCGGGCCGGACGTTCGGGCCGACCTTGCGCGCGAGGTCGACGGTGGCGGCGATCGGAACCGCGAGGACGACGAGATCATGCGAGGCCGCGACCTCCGCAGGTGAGCGACCCTCCTCGAGACCGGTCGTCTCGACGTCGTAACCGGCGGAGCGAAGCACCTTCGCCATGAAGGCGCCCATTCCCTGCGTGCCGCCGATGACGCCGACGGAGAGCTTCTGGCTGCTCGCCTGGAGGAAACGCCGCTGATCGAGACGCGAGGCCGCGAACAGGGTCGCGAAGACGTCGCGTACGACGTCCTCCGGGAGCCCCGCGTCTGCCGCCTTCGCGAGCAGCACGTCGAGCAGCGCTCCTTCACGCTCGCGGTCGAACGAGGGCAAGTCCTTCTCCGCCTTGTACTTCGCGACCTCGCGGATGAGCCTCATGCGCTCGGCGAGGAGGCGCACGAGCTCGGTGTCTTTCTCGGCGAGCTCGTTGCGCAGGGTCGCAAGGTCTCTGGTGGGCTCGGTGCGTTCCGCCATCGAGGCCTACTGTACGCGCCAGTCGAGACCGTACAAGGAGAGGAGGAGAGCGCCGACCATCGAGCGCGCGAGAAGGGTGACGAGCGGACAGCGCGAGCGATAGAGCCCGCTTGCTCTTCCTTCGCGAGGTTTTCGGCGCTGGAGGTCTGTGCAATTCTTCGCGCGGCCAGTGACCGATATCGACGTCCACATCTTCCGGCTCCTTCACGACGCGCTCTCCGGCGCATGGCTCTGGCCGATGGCGATCCTCAGCGTGATCGGCGGAGGATGGGGAGCGGTCGGCGTCGTCCCGCTGCTCGCCTCGGTGCGGACGCGCCGGTTTGCGACGTCGCTCGCTGCGGTGCTCGGCGTGACTGCCGTGCTCGTGTTCGTGCTCAAGCGGATCGTCGCGCGCGTGCGTCCGTGCGGCTGCCTCGCGGATGTGAAGGCGCGCGTGTTCGACGCGCCGACCGACTTCTCGTTTCCGAGCGGCCACTCCGCCGGCAGCTTCGCGTTCGCGGTGTTCGTCGCGGTCGTGCTCGTGAGCTCGAGCCGCGGGCACGCAGGAGCGCGCGAGCGATGGACTCGTCGCGGCGTGGCCGTGCTCATGTTGGTCCTTGCGATCGGCGTTGGCTTCTCGCGGATCGCGCTCGGCGTCCATTTCCCGGGCGACGTGCTCGCGGGCGCGATCGTCGGCAGCACGGTCGCGCTGATCGGTGCACGCCTCCACCTCCGAGGCGGCGTCGTCCCGTCCTCGGCGTCCTCTTCGTACGCTTCGTTCGGAGCCGGCGGCGGTCCGGATGCGGCGGAGGGCCCAGCCGAGAACTCGCCGTAACCGCGTGCATTCTGCGGCTGTGCTTGCGTGGGGCCTCCCTTCCAGGTCAGACTACGCCGCGTTGAACCGGCGAAAGCTCCTGAGCGCGCTCCTTGCCGTCGCGACCTTCGCGGTCGTGTGGCTGGTCGTGTCTCCTGCGAGCGCAATGGCGCCGGTGTGCGATCCGCGTGGTGCGGTTGGCTTCGCCCCGCCGCCGCAGATCCAGGATCTGGAGCTCTCGCTCGACATTCCTGCGGACTGCTTCGACGTGAACCCGCTCGAGACGAAGAACTACGTCCCGGGGCATGGTGTTCAGGTCGAAACGTCGCCTTCGCAGGAGCCCTTAGCACAGGCCGACCTCGTCGTGCTCGGGCTGGAATTCGCAGAACGGCTGCCCGTTCGAGAGCAAGAGGAGGCCCGGCCCCCGCCGGGATTCCGCATGTCTCTCGATCGACCGCCGCGCGTCTGACGCACGCCGACGCTTCGCTCGTCCGTGGGCGCTCACCGCGATCCATGACGACGTGGGATTGATCTATCGATCGATCCGGCTAGCGTGCCCGATCTCCCTCACGGTCGATCGAGCGCGAGCGGAGCGCCTCTTCGGCGTGCACCTCGTCTCTCGGGTTTCCGCGCACGCTCGCCCTGAATGGCGACGTGAACGTCCCCGTCCGGAGCGACGCGCGCGATCGTTGCAGTATGCATTTATCTCTGGAAGGCAACCATGGCCAAGGACAAAGAGCACAAGAGCCACGCGGCTGAAGTGCGTCCGCCCTCGGAATCGGGCGGAATGAGCACGGGCGTGGCGATCATCGGATTCATCCTCTGCTTCCTCGCCGGCGGCGCAGTGATGTGGGGCTACGACAGCCACCGCCTGAAGTCGGGCGGCATCACGGCCGAGAGCGGCGGAAGCGGCGGGCCGAACTGGAACGACAAGGACTCGCCGATCCCCGTGTCGAGCGAGGACCCGACGTGGGGTAACCGGAACGCTCCGGTCACCGTCGTCATCTTCTCCGACTTCCAGTGCCCGTTCTGCTCGCGCGTCGAGCCGACGATGGATCAGGTCAAGACGACGTACGGTCCGGACAAGGTCCGCCTCGTCTGGAAGAACCAGCCGCTTCCGTTCCACGACAAGGCGAAGCCCGCCGCCGAAGCCGCGCAGGCGGTCTTCGCGCTCAAGGGCAGCGAGGCGTTCTGGAAGTTCCACGACCTCGCGTTCAAGAACCAGAAGGACCTCAGCCCCGAGTCCTACGAGAAGTGGGCCGTCGCGGCGGGCGTCGACCTGGCGAAGTTCAAGGCCGAGATCGCTTCGAAGAAGCACGGGAAGAAGGTCGACGAGGACCAGCAGATCGCGAACAAGGTCGGAGCGAACGGCACGCCGGCGTTCCGCATCAACGGCGCCGAGCTCTCGGGCGCGCAGCCGTTCGACAAGTTCAAGGAGCTCATCGACAAGGAGCTCCAGAAGGCCAACGCGAAGATCGCCGCGGGTACGCCCAAGGACAAGATCTACGTCGAGATGTCGAAGGAGAACTTCAAGGCTGCTCCGCAGCGGAAGGGCGACGACGACGAGGAGAAGGAAGACGACAAGACCGTGTGGCGCGTGCCGGTCGGCAAGTCGCCCGCTCTCGGCAAGGCCGACGCCGTCGTCACGATCATCGAGTTCTCCGACTTCCAGTGCCCGTACTGCAAGCGCGTCGAGGACACGTTGAACAAGGTCCGCGAGACCTACCCCGACAAGGTCCGCCTCGTGTGGAAGCACGAGCCGCTTCCGTTCCACCCGCGTGCTGAGCCCGCGAGCGAGCTCACGCTCGAGGCCCGCGCTCAGAAGGGCGAGAAGGGCTTCTGGGACGCGCACGCCAAGATGTTCGAGATCCAGCCGAAGCTCGAGGACGCTGACCTCGAGAAGGCCGCCGCCGACCTCGGCCTCAACGTCGAGAAGGTGAAGGCCGCGATCAAGGACAAGAAGTACAAGAAGGAGATCGACGCGGACATGGAGCTGGGCGAGGACGTCCAGGCCTCCGGTACGCCGCACTTCTTCGTCAACGGTCGTCGTCTCGTGGGCGCGCAGCCCTTCGAGAAGTTCCAGAAGATCATCGACGAGGAGATCAAGAAGTTCGACGACCTCAAGGGCAAGGTCGCGGCGAAGGACTACTACGATCACCTCATGAAGGACGCCAAGGGCGCGCCGGAGCCGGAGAAGAAGCAGGCTCCCGCCGTCCCGCAGGGCGCTCCGTACAAGGGCGCGGCGAACGCGAAGGTCGTCATCCAGGAGTGGAGCGACTTCCAGTGCCCGTTCTGCAGCCGTGTCGAAGGCACCGTTGCCGAGGTCATGAAGAACTACGGCGACAAGGTGAAGTTCGTCTGGCGCGACAAGCCGCTCCCGATGCACCCCGACGCTCCGCTCGCGTCCGAGGCGGCGCGTGAGGCGCTCAAGCAGAAGGGGCCCGACGGCTTCTGGAAGATGCACGACAAGATGATGCAGAACCAGCAGAAGCTGAAGCGCGAGGACCTCGACGGCTACGCGAAGGAGATCGGGCTCGACATGGACAAGTTCAAGTCGGCGCTCGACAGCCGCGTGCACAAGCCCGCGGTCGACGCGGACGACAAGGCCGGAACGGACATCGGCATCAGCGGTACGCCGGCGTTCCTCATCAACGGCTACTACGTCAGCGGCGCGCAGCCGTACGCGAAGTTCAAGAAGCTGATCGATCGCGCGCTCTCCGAAGCGAAGTGATCGCGTCAGCTCTCTCGAGCTGAGACACGGATGGGCCTCCTTCGCAGCGATGCGGAGGGGGCCCTTCTCTTTGATGGGGGACGCTCAGCTCGTCAGGCGTCGTCGTCAGCGACCCGCGCGAAGGCGCTTTTGGAGCAGGCGCATCGGGCTGGGATCGGCCGGCGAGATCGCAGGCGACGAAGACGAAGACGAACCTGATGGGCGCGACGTCGACGCGGACTTCGGACAGCTGTCGAGCGCCTTCGCGAGGTCGGTCGTGTGGAACGCGCGCCAGCAGGTCGCGTTGTGGACGTCGATGAACCTGCCGTATCGAGGTACGTCCCCGTTGTCGATCGTGCGCTTGCATGCGCCGCCGTCATCGAGCTGACCGAGGAACAGCTGGGTGATCCCGCGCGGATCTTCACCTGACGCACGGAGCACGCGGACCGCGGCATCGTCGGCGTCTTCCTCCATGTCGAAGACGCGGAGCTCGTCGATCGGGAGTGACGTGTCGGCCTCGAGCTGCGTGATCCGCTGGTGCGCCCTCTCGACGAACGCGAGTGCTCGCTCGATCGTCGCCGCACCCTGGCTCTTGCTGTCGATCTCGCGTTCGAGATCGTTCCTCATCAGCAACGGGTACGCGATCTTGTACTCCGGCGTCGACGGGTCGAGCAGACGCGGCATCTGCGCCTTCGCGTCTTCCGACGTGGATCGATCGCGGACCTTCAGCTCGTAGAGGGAGATGCGAACGTTCGCGTAACACTTCCTGAGCGCATCGGCGACGCTCTTCGTGAACGTCTCGACCTGCTTCGACTCGTCGTCCGTCAGATCGAGGGTGAGGTCGTGAACGGACACGGCCTTCTTGTAGAAGTCCTTCGCGCGGACGAGTCCGATCTGCGCCGTCCGACACGCCTGGGAGTCCCCGGGCTGCCCGCTCACCTTGGCGAGCGTCTGGAGCATCGAGTCGTACTCGCTCTCCTCGAATGAGGAGATCGGAAGTGGGCCGAAGACCGAAGCGCGTCCGACGAGCGCTCCGAGATCACGCAGCTCTCCAGCATGCTTCCTCACGGCCGGATCGTCGGGCGTCGCCGCTCCGAAGACGCCGTGCTCGCCGCCGCTGGGGACGCGATAGTAGGTCCGGATTTTCGCGCGCGTCTCCGGGAGCATGTTGCGGAGCACGAGATGCGCGAGCTCATGAGCGACGAGGCCCTCGATCTGTGGCTCTGGCGTCGTGCCGTCGAGCACGCCGCTATGGACCCAGAAGAGCCACGGCGCCTTGTTGTACTCCTTGCGTTCGTCGAAGCCGGCGAACGCGTTCACGCCCTCTTCCTGCACGATGAGAATACGTGGAGGCTTGTCCATCCCTGCGGTCTCTCGTGGGAACACGGTCTTGAAGCCGCCGAACAGGCGAGCGACGAGGCCATTGAGCCAATCGTTCCGCGACACCTGCGCGCTGCCGCTGATGCCGTTGGCGGTGAGGAACCCTTGCGAGTACCGGACGGCCGCTGTGTCGTCCGCGAACTGCAGGAAGTAATCGTCGTTCGTTCGATCGTGGCGATAGTCGAGCGTGGCGCAGATGTTCGACCTCGCCGATTGCGTGGCGGGATCGCCAGTGGTCTTGTCGGCGTCACTTCCGTCCTTCCCGGCCGCTGCGTCGTTTCTCCCAGGCTCCCGCCCGTTCGATCCCGATGGTCCACCTCCGGAGCATGCGGCGAGCAGGCAACCAGCAGGCAAGAGCGCGAGAAGGCTACGGCGGAGCATGCGCGGCGGTGTGCAATGCACGAACCCGCTCGCGGACGCGGAACGAGTCGAAGGTCAGCCGCCGCCGAGCCATTTCACGCTGGTGCGTTCCTTGTGCGGGGTCTGACTCAGCTGGAGGAGCAGCTCGCGCACCGTCTTCAGATCGACCGGCTTCTCGAGGTGAGGCTGTCCGACGGACTCGAGGAACGTCTGTGCGCGGCCGCTGAACGCGCCGCCCGTGAGGAAGACCGTACGCTTTGCGAGCTCCGGATCGTCGCGCTCGAGCAGCTCGTGCAGCTCGATTCCGGACAGCTCCGGCATCATCAGATCGCACAGCATCGCGTCGAACGTGCCGCCTGCGCGCACCAGATCGAGCGCCTCGCGCCCGTTGCGGGCGGACGAGACGTCGAAGTCGCGAGCGAGCACGCGGGTGAGCGATCGAAGGACGAGCGGATCGTCGTCGACGACGAGGACGCGCCTTTGGGGCACTGCTGCCGAGCCTTCCGCGCCGAGCGGGTTGTCTGCCATCTCCGCTTCGAGCGTTGGGAGGATGACGCGAACGACCGTTCCGCCGCGCTGACCGGGACGGATCGAGATCTCGCCACCGTGTGCCGTCACCGTGGCCTGAGTGATCGGGAGGCCCATCCCAGGACGTCGCGGCTTCGTCGTGAAGAACGGGTCGAAGACGTGCGGAGCGTTCGTCGGCGCGATACCACTGCCCGTGTCGCAGACTTCGAGGAGGACCGCCATTCGTCCCAGCTGGCTCGTCGCGATGCGGATCTCGTTCTGCTCGACGTCGCCTTCGGGCATCGCGTGCGCCGCGTTGACGAGCAGGTTGAGGATGACCTGCGCGAGCTTCGCTTCGCTGCCGAGGACCGGGACCACGGCCCTCAGATCCTTCACCAGCCGCGCGCGGTGACGGATCTCGGCGAACGCGATGTTGCAGCAGGCGTCGATGACTGCGTTCAGATCCACGCGTCCGCGGCGGTCGTCGGCGCAGGCGAAGACACGCAGATCGCGGACGATGTACTGCACGCGCTGCGATGCCGACAGCGCCTCTTCGAGCATCGAGCGCAGATCGGCGAAGTCCGTCTTCGCCGCCGGCGGAACGACCGGCTCGACATCGGCGGCCACGCGGACGGCCTCCTCGACGTTGGCGAGGACGACGGCGAGTGGATTGTTGATCTCGTGTGCGAGACCCGTCGCGAGCGAGCCGACGGCGGTGATCGACGCGGCGGAGGCGAGCTTCCCCTCGGTCAGCTTCTGGCGCGTCAGGTCGCGGACGAAGCAGAAGTACCCGCGCCCGCGCGCACGCGGGACGATGGAGAGCTGGACGGGCAAGATGCGCCCGTCCTTGCGGATCATCCGCACCTCGAGGTCGGTCCCCGCGGCGCTCAGCGCCTCGCTGACGCGCGCGCGATCGGCCTCGTGCACGAGCTCGATGAGCGGCGTCGCCTGGATCTCGCCGGGCGAGTAGCCGAGGATGGCCTGGAATGCAGGATTCGCAGCGATGCAGCTCGAGCTCGCGTCGAGCGTCGCGATCGCGTCGACCGCGTTGGCGAGGGCCGTCGTCAGCTCGGTGACCTCTTGATGGTGCCGCTGCCGCTCGCAGGAATACGCGATGGTGAGCGGAAGGAGCTGATACGCGCGCTCGCCTTTGACGACGTACTCCTGGGCACCGCGCTCGACGGCGCTGAGCCCGAGCTCCTCGTCGTCGTCGGCCGTGAGCACGATGACGGCGGCGCCGCTGGCGTGCGTGTGAATCGCGGTGAAGGTCGCAAGGCCACCGCTGTCGGGAAGACCGAGGTCGACGAGGACGGCATCGAACACGCCGTCGCGCAACTGCTGCTGCGCCGCGCCGAGCGACGTCACGCGAGTGAGCTCGAACTCCATCCGTGTGAAACGGGCGAGCACACGCCTGATCAGAACGGCATCGTCGTCGTTGTCTTCCACGAGCAAGACGCTCGTTCGCATCAGCACCCCTTGCTCCGAACCGGATGTCTCGGCCCAGCGTGCAGCAGCCGAATCAGTCATCCGATGTTACCAGCGGGATGTTGGTGGCTCTATTCCAATACACACGGTTCGGTCGTCGGCCCGGTGCGATACACGATGTATTCAGTTGCCCGCCAGAGTGGGGAGAGTGAACGTCACGGTCGTGCCCTTGCCCGGTGAGCTGTCGATCCGGAGCTCGCCTCCGAGCCGGCCGACGAGGCGCTTCACCTGCGCGACCCCGAGCCCGGTGCCTGCGTCGCGTGTCGTGTAAAAGGGCGTTCCGAGCTTCGCCAGCACATCGGGCGGGATGCCGGGACCGTTGTCCTGCACGCTGATCGACAAGAGCCCTGGGGCGACGGACGCACGTAGGACGACCGCTCCCTGCGCGACCTGGTGCTCCTCGAGCGCTTGCTGCGCATTGCGGACGAGGTTCACGACGATCTGGATGAGGTCCGTCGACGATGCGCGGACGCTCGGCAGCTCTGGCGGCCCCTCGTAGGATAGCTTGCTTCCAGACGACATGCTGCCGCTGCGACACATGGTGAGCGCCAGCCTCAGCACGGGCAAAGGCGCGAGCGCGGAGTTGCTCGGTGGCGCCGTGTCGTGCTTCTGGAATTGCTTCATCTGCTTCATGAGGTCGCTCATGAAGCTCGCGCACGTCGCGAGCGTGCTGGCGACCTCTGGGAGGTCCTCTGCGAGCTGTCCCAGGGCGGCACGCTCGTCGGCCGTGAGCACCGCCGTGTCTCCCTTCGACATGCGCACGAGGGTCGGCGCGACTCGCGCCAGCTCCGCGAGCTGCTCGGCGCTCATCGATACGGCCATGACCGGCTGATTGAGATCGTGCAGCACCGCTGCCGACACCTGGCCGAGCGTGCGGAGCCGTTCGGTCTGCATCAGCCTGAGCTGCAGCGCATTGTTCTGCTTGCCCGCGACGTACGCCTCGACGGCCCACCGGAGGATCTCGTCGAGCTCCGCGCGGTCCCACGGCTTGATCACGTAACGCGCGACGAGCCCCTCGTTCACCGCGTTCAGGATCGGCTCGAGATCGCTGTAAGCGGTCACGATCATCCGAACGGTGTCCGGTGACATCTCCTTGACCTTCCGAAGCAGCTCGTCGCCGCTCAGGCCGGTCATGCGCTGATCGGTGACGATGACCGCGACCTGCTCCTGCGCCATGAAGGCAAGCGCAGCCTCGGCCGAGCTGACGCTCTTGACCTTGAACTGCTTGCCGAACGTGATCTCGAAGACGATCCGGTTGGGGTGCTCGTCGTCGACGTAGAGGATCAGGTGCTCGCGATAATCCATGGAGGATGCAAGAACAGCGGATTCTAACGGCTTCCCTGATTCATCCGTGCGAATTCCTCGCTCTAGCTCAACACTCACCGGGAAGCTCGAGGCGGAAGACGGAGCGACCGCCTGAGCGGCGGACGTCGAGCGTGCCGCCATGACGCAGCACGATATCGCGTGCAGTGGACAATCCGAGGCCGGTCCCGCCGCCTGCGGGTTTCGTGGTGAAGAATGGCTCGAAGATGCGCTCGCGCAACTCTTCTGGAACGCCAGGCCCGCTATCGGTGAGCTCGACGACGATCCGTGAGCCGTCGATGTTAGTGCTGAGCTCGATCCATCCGCCTTTGCCTGCGGCGTGCGCGCCATTCTCGAGCAAGTTCGTTAGCACCTGCGCAAGAAGCGGCTCGGCGCAGCGAACCGTGCCCGTGTAGTCGAGCCGTTCGCGAAGCTCGACGCCCTCGAGCGCGCGACGGATTGTGCTCTTCACGCGGCGGAGCAGTGTCTCGATCGCGACCGCGTCCCGCTTCAGCTCGACGCCGCGCTTGAACCCGAGGAGCTCTCGCGAGAGCGAAGCGACTTGGCGACTGCAGTGCTCGATGACGTCGAGCAGCTGCGCAGCCGGCGTCTCGGGTGCGATCGCTTCGGGCGGCAGCAGCTCGCGCAGCGGACCAACGGCGTTGATGATCCCGTTCGCCGGATTGCGGATCTCGTGAGCGAGACCGGTCGACAGCGTCCCGAGCGCTGCGAGCTTCTCCGTCTCGAGGAGCTGGAGGGCGAGCGCTCGAAGCGCGAGTTGCGAACGAACGCGCGCTCGCAGCTCCGCCGGCTCGAACGGTTTGTGGATGTAGTCGACGGCGCCGGCATCGAAGCCCGCGAGCTTGTCGGATGCGCCGCCGAACGTCGTGAGCACCAGGACGGGCGCGACGCGGTTCGCTTGCAGCGCGCGGAAACGCCGCGTGAGCTCGAATCCGTCGATGCCGGGCATCGCGACGTCCGTGACGAGCAAGTCGGGCGCGTGCACCATTGCGAGCTCGATCGCCGTGAGCCCGTCGGGCGCGGTGAGCACTCTGTATTCGGTCGCGAGCAGCCTCGCGGTTCGATCGCGGAGATCGGGATCGTCCTCGGCAAGGAGGATGGTCGCGCGCGGCGTGCCCGATGGCTCGTAGACCGAAGGGAGCACGGCCTCGGTTGCACTCGCTCCGTAGTCCGTCGGTCGCAGCGCCGCCGACGCGGCGACGATCGTGGTGCTCTCGCCGTTCGTGCTCGCGAGCGGGAGCTCGACGCGGAAGACCGCGCCTCCACCATCCGCACCGGTCACCGTGACCGTACCGCCGTGGGCTTCGGCGAGCTCCTTGACGAGGGATAGCCCGAGACCGCTGCCGCTGATGGCGCCCGCTCTCGCATGTGCTCCTCGCTCGAAGCGCTGGAAGAGGCGCTGCCGAAGCTCGGGATCGATCCCCGGCCCGTTGTCACGGACCTCGACGATCGCCCGACCTTCTCGCGACGCGGCGGCGACGTGGATTGCGCCGCCCTTGGGTGTGAACTTGATCGCGTTCGAGACGAGGTTGGCGAGGATGCGGTCGATGGCGTTCGGATCCGCTCGGACGACGAGCTCTTTCTCGATCTCGTGCTCGAGCGTGAGGCCGGCGACGCGGGCCGCGGGCTTCCACGCCTCGGCGACGGAGCCGACGAGCGCGCCGAGATCGCAGAGCGCCGTCCAGACCCGAACGTCGCGCTCACGCCCCTCTGCGAGGATGAGGAGCTCGTCGACCATGCGCAGGACTCGCCGGGCGCCGTGCTCGATCGCGTCGAGCGTGCGCGCGGCTTCCGGTCCGAGCGAGCCGCTCGTTCGTGCCTCGCCGACGCTGAGGAGGACGAGCGAGAGCGGCGAGCGGAGATCGTGGTTGATGTTGGCGAAGATGCGGTCGCGGGCTTCTTTGGCCGCTTCGAGATCGCGGACGGTCCCGGCGAGATCGTCGCGCGCCTCGCTCAGCTCCGCGGTGCGCTCGGCGACGCGGCGCTCGAGGCCCCGGCGGTACTCCTCGACGACGAGGTAGCTGATGGCGTTGTCGACGGCCATCGCGATCGAGGGCACGATGAATTCGAGGAGCGCCTCGCGCTCGGCGACGGTCGCCGAAGCGTGCGCGATGGCCGTGAGCTTCCCGGTCGGATGTCCGCCGCGGCCTTCGAGCACGCGTTCGAGGCGCGCGGCGCCGCCGCTGCCACGCTCGATCGAGCGTGCGACCTTCACGCCGTCCACCTCGGCGTCGAGCGAGACGTGGACGGCGGCGAATCCGGCCTCGTCGACGAGCGCGTTCGCGATCGCCTCGAGCGTGAGATCGAGATCGAGGTTCTTCTGGATCAGCGCGTTGACGGTGTGGGCCGTCCGCAACTGCGCCGCCTGCGCCTCGAGCTTGTCGCGAGCAGCGTCGAGCTCCTCGTACCGGACCTGAAGCGTCGCGTGCGCGTCGTCGAGCTCGCGCGCCGCAGCCGCAGGCGCCGTTAACCACCGCACTACTCGGCGGATCGGGCTAACGCGACCGCTTCCATGGGGCAGTTGCACGTCGAAGCGCATCCCGCGTTCGATCGGGGTCAACTCGACGGCGGCTGCTTCTTTCCCCACCAAGCGCGGCACGGCTTGAAACCCGCCCTTGGTGAAAAGGAAGAACGTTGGACATGGCTCATACCCATCGTCGAGGCGCACGTCCAACTGCAGGCGTTCTGGGCCGAGCTCGAGATAGGTCGTCCGCATGCAGCTGAACATTTGGTCGCCGCCGCGCCCACGCGTCTTCTTCTCCGAGTCAGCAAGCCACTCGTAGAACTGCTTCGGAGTGAAGAGCGTTCGGACGATGAGTCGTGTGTGACGGAAGATAGGAGAGTCGATCCACGACCCTCCCATCTTTATGATTTCCTCTTCCGTCCAGATGTTCCGGACGTTCTCCATCACACGGCAGTAGGCCGACCAATCGATGCGCTCGTGCTTGTTCTGGAGATGCGTCAGCGAGTAGTCGACGCCCGCGCTCAGCACGCTGGGGGCGAGCCCTCGCTTTTGGAGCTCCCGAAAGGGCATCTCCAGCACGCGGCACGAGACTTCTCTCATCAGCTCCTAGGTTCCCCAGCGCAAAGCCATTCCAGACCACGTCATCCCGGTGCCGCCCTGGAAGCACGCAACGACGTCGCCCGGACGAAGCAGTCCCTCACGTTCGCCCATGGCGAGCTGGAAGGGGAGATTCACCGAGCTAATCGCCGCGGTGATGTGAAAGTGATCGACTCCCTTCGCGTGGGAGAGGCCCGCGGCAGCCATCGTCACCGGATGGAGCCATTTGAACCCCTGGTGTGACGCGTAGAAGTTTACGTCTGCCGCGCCGAGCCCCGAATCGCTGAGGGCGCGGTCAACCGCTTCCTTCGCGCGATGAGGGAGCGTGACGACCCACTCGAGATTCGACCGCGGATCCTCGGAGTAGATCTCGCATCGAGCGTCCTGCCAGCGTCCGCCTGGAACGCCGCAGACGAGGGTGCCCCACATCTTCCCGTTCGTCTGATGCGAGTAGCCCAGGAGCCCACGACCCTCGGACACCGGCCCGACGATGACCGCGGAACCAGCATCACCGTTCCATGAGTCGATGACCTCCCCGGATTCAGGAAAGCGCGTCAGTGCCGAGGACTGCGTGAGAAGAGCGTAGCGAGCTCGTCCCGTTGCAATCAGTCCCTGCGCTAGCACAAGTTGATTCATGAACGAATTGCAGGCGGCATCCACCATCACTGCCTGTGTTCGTTCTTTTAAACCGAGATTGCCGTGAACGACTGCCGCAGAGGGGACGTTTATATAGTCGGGACAAATCTGGTGGCTGAGGACAACGTCGATCTCCTCCAAAGGGACGCCCGAGCGCGCGATTGCTTCTCGCGCGGCGATTGTCTCCATGTCCGACGCCTTCATGTCGTCAGCGATCACGCGTCGCTCGCGTGCACCTTGGAATGGATCATCGATGAGGGCCGCGACGGCTTCGAGGGTCATGCGCCCGACTTCCGAGCGATCCTTCTCGAGCTCGTCGCGCATGCGCTGAAAGCGCCGCGCAGCACGGTCCTTCCATCGGGCAACGACGTGATCGGGCCAATACTCGTTCTTCCGGACCGTCGGCGGCAGGTAAAGGCCGACACCCAAGATTCCAATAGACTTGTTCATGTTGCACCTCTGTCCGGAAGGTCAGCGCGAGCCCTTCGACTGCGCCATGTTCTTCAGGAACTCGAGACGCGAGGGCGAGAGATGGACAGTGCGATCGATCCGAATGTCGAGGACGAGCGGACGGTCACCTGCCAGCGAGAGGAGGTCGAGCTCCTGGATCTGACCTGGATGTTCGATGACGACGGAGCGCGCGCCGACACCTTCGGCCAGGTTCGGGATGTTCATCGGCATGGCGAACGTCGGCGTACGGCCGTAGACGGCCTTGTTTCCGATCTCGACCATCCCGTAACGCTCGTCGTTCAGCACGGCGATGATCATCGGGATGCGTTCCTGCGCGGCGGTGGCCACGTCGCCAAGCCCCATCGAGAAACATCCGTCTCCGCAGATCGCAACCACGGGCGCATCCGGCCGGGCGACGGCCATACCAACGGCCGACCCGATGCCAGACCCCATCGAGCCGAGGCTCAGCGTGATCATGAAGCCGCGCGGGGAACGAATGTCGAGATGGTGGAGCGCGAAGAACATGTGCGCGCCGATATCCGACGTGAACACGGCGTTGTCGGGCAGACTCCGTTGGAGCTCCCAGATCGCGCGCTGCGGCGCGATCTTGCCCTCGTCTCCCACGAGGAACGAATCGCCGGTGTTCTTTCTCACGACGCCATGGACGGCAGGAATCCGTCGCGGGCGGCCGTCGAGAGCCTGCAGCAGTTTGGGGATGGCAGCCTCGACGGTATCGACGATGCCGAGCGTGACCGGGTAATTGCGGCCGATGCGCTGCGATTCGACGTCGAGCTGGATGAAGTGATCCGTCGCAGCGAGCTTCTGACTCCAGCTGTCCGATGCGTGCTCACCTAGGCTCGTTCCGATCGCGAACAGGACGTCGACGCCTTTTTCGAGGTAGTCCGAAGCGGAAGAGTGACCGCCCCATCCGAAGACACCGAGACTGAGCGGGTGGTTCTCCGCAAGAACGCCCTTCGCCTTCGGCGTCGTCATGACGGGAATCTGCAGTCGTTCGGCGAGCTCCCGGACGAGCCGCGGGCCCTGACCCCATCGCGCACCTGATCCAACGAGGAGCACGCCTCGCTTCGCTCCGTAGAGCGCATCCGCTGCCGACTCGATCGTCGCCGACGGCGGGGCGAAGGAGAGGGTCGACCCTACTTCGACGACGGGATGAGAGACACGGGCGGTCGCGACATCCATCGGAAGCGTGATGACTGCGGGGCCACGGCGACCGCTGTTTGCGGTCGCGATCGCACGCTTGAGAAGAGCGGGGGCCGTGCTCGGATCGACCGCCTCTGCAGCGAACTTCGAAATCGACTTCACCATGTGGATGATGTCGAGCCCGTGCGCTGTACCGTCCTGTGCAGCGCCCTTCGCATATCGGTCACGCGGCACTTCGCCGGCGATGACGAGGATCGGCAAGCCCTCGCAGTGCGCATTGGCGATCCCTGTCATCGCGTTGAGGATCCCGGGACCAGACGTCACCACGACAACGGCGAGCTTGCCGGTCGCTTGCGCGTAGCCAGCGGCGGCAAACAGCGCGCCGGCCTCGTGGCGCGTCGTGATCGTACGGATCTCGGGGCGATCGATCAGGGCGTCGTGGATCGGCGCAATCGGGCCTCCGGGCAGCCCGAAGATTACTTCCACCCCGGCGTCGGCCAGGATCTCGACCAGGGTGTCGGCGGTCCGCGTTGCGGGCTTCGCGCGCCGCTTGACGATCATCGAGTGCTGCGATGATTCGTCGGCGAGCTCGGACGGGGCCAGTGATTCGTTGGACTCGTCCAGGTTCGGTGCTGCGTAGCCCATTCGTACCTCGTTCTTGGTTATTGGGCGCGAGCCTCTAGCTCGCTCCCTCTGGCTGGGAACATCAACGAGAGAACGACGCGAACGTCGATCGGCTTGGGAAGACATTTCACGGCGCCGGCTTCGAGCGCCTTCTGCTCCAGTGCGGAGGTGAAGGCACCGCTGACGACGTAGACGGCGACGTCCTTGGTCGCCGGGTTCTTCTTGAGACGACGACAGACCTCGAGCCCGTCGATGCCGGGCATGTAGACGTCGAGCAGGACTGCGTGCGGGTGGAACGAGCCCACCAGCACGAGCGCATCGATGCCGTTCGAGGTGGTCGTCACTTCGACCTTGTCGGCGTAGCGCTTCAGTGAGCGCGAGAGAGCCTTCAGCTGGTCGACCTCGTCATCGACGATGAGGAGACGCTTCTTCGCCGCGTCCTGGAGATCCGGCGGGATCGGCATCTCGTGGTTGACGAGGAACGTGACGAGATCGGCCGCGCGGATGCGACGATGGCCACCCGGCGTGCGGAACGCGATGAGCAGCCCGTCGTCCACCCACTTCTTGACGGAGCTGGGGTTCACCTGGAGGAGCTCCCCGACTTCGCTCGAAGTCAAAAGTTGGTCGCTGGCGATTTTCACGGATTTCTCTCCTTAGACGTACTAGGCCGGTTCGTCAAAAAATAAACGACAAATTCGTCATTAATGGTACATCGGGTCCAAACGGGATACAACGCGCCGCGGGCGAATCGTCCCCCAGCCCAAGTGTACGGCGAGCCTACAAAAAGCGCGGAAAAAGTCGCGCTTGAAGCCCCGCCCGAACCGTCGAATTCTGGACAGACGGAGGCTCCTTGGGGGCGGGGCGTGACTGGTCCGTCGAGCTGCCGCCCCCACGGGCGTGGGGCTGGGCCGACCGCCATTGGCCGGCATTTTCCACCCCCTCGAGGTGGCGGGCCGCCGAGATGCGGTCTGCCGGCCGCTCTCGGCGGGGGCCCCCGGGCTGGCTTCATGCCGGGCGGGAGAGGCTTCGCCCGCCGACGCGGCCGGGTCGAGCGAAGGGCCATGCGGCTGCGCGGGCGGGACGGGCACCGCGCATGGCTCACCAGCTCTGCGAGGACGCCACCAGCTCCGGCGCGGGGCGACCGAGGAAATAGCCCTGGAGGTGATCGCAACCGACGTCGATCACCGTGGCGAGCTCCGCCATGGTCTCGATGCCCTCTGCGACGACGCTCATGTCGAGCTCCCGGCAGAGGCGCGTCATCGATTGGACGATGTGCTTCTTCACGGGTGAGGCCTCGATGCCTCGGATCAGGGACATGTCGAGCTTCACGACCTCAGGCTCGAGGGTCGCGAAGCTGGTGAGGCCTGCGTAGCCGGCGCCGAGGTCGTCGATCGCGAGCCTGAAGCCTCGGCGGCGAAGCTCCGTCCCGCGATGCTTCGTGTCCGTGATGTCGTCGAGCGCAGCGCGTTCGGTGATCTCGAGCACGACGCGGTCCGCGAGCTTCGTGAGCGGCGCGTTGCGGTCGTAAAGATTCGGATCGAGCAAGTCCGCGGGATGGAGGTTCACGAAGAGTGTCATCCCATCCGTCGGTGGGCGGAAGCTCATCGCAGCGAGCTCGCGCACGCGCCGACCCACCTCTTGCAGACGATCGAGCCTCTCGGCGACCTCGAGGAGCGCGCCCGGATGAGGCATGGAGGCCTCCTTCGTCCGCATCAGCGCTTCGAAGCCCATCGTCTTCCGCGAGCGCCGATCGACGATGGGCTGGAAGACGACCGAGAGCGTCTCGAGCGCCCGATCGAGGCTCGTGTGGAGGCCCGCGCGATCGCCCGCGAGCGGGGAGCCGCCGACGCCGGCCGCGACGGCCTCGCGCTTCGCACGCGCGAGCCGCGCGAGCTTGGCTGCGCGCAACAGCGTTCCGCGGAGCGCGTCGTGGGCGAACGGCTTCTGGATGTACGTGAGAGCTCCGAGCTCGAGCGCGGCGATCGCGGTCTCGACGCTCGGCTGCCCTGTCATGAGGACGACGGGCACGTCGAGATCGTACGAGCGGACCAGCCGCAGGAGATCGACGCCCGACATGCCGGGCAGCCCGATGTCGCTGAGCACTCCGTCGAATGTCTCCTTCATGAGGAGCTCGGCGGCGGCGGAGCCGTCTGCGACCGCGGTGATGTCGAACATCTCACGAAGTGCGCGTACGAGGGCGTGACGGAGCGCGTCCTCGTCCTCGACGAGGAGGAGGCGCGGGCGTCCGCCGTCATCGCCCGCGGTCGGACGCAATGCGGGCAGCTCTCGCGTGGGCCGGTTCATCGGGAACTGGTTCATCGGAACAGCACGTTCTGGCCGCGTCAACGTGGGAGCCCGCACAATCGTGGAAATCCTCGGCCGGCCTGGGGGTCTTAACGGCCCGCGCGTGGCGACGTTCATCGAAGACATGCAAGAACCCCCTGCCGAACGCCGCCGCGACGTCCGTACGCACGCCTCTCCGCCTGCCCAGATCCGCCGGATCGGGTCTGCCGAACGGGTCGAGATACTGAACGCGAGCTTCCGAGGCCTGTTCCTCCGCGTGTCCGGAGAAGCTCCGCCGTTGAACCAGCTCTTCAAGCTCCGAATCGACCTGCCGACCAGGATCGTCGACGTGCACTGCGTTCCGGTGCGCGTCGTCGTGGACGCGCACGGGCGGACGGGGATTGGTGTGCGCTTCTTCGCGCTCAACGGCGACGACAAGCGGGTGTGGGAGACCTACATCGCGAGCCTATTGTCGCCCCGGCGGGTCGCGGCGTGACGCTCGCGCGATGGCGCCGCCCGGCTCAGCGCCATCACTTTGACGGGCGCCATCGCGTTGATGTGGGCGCGCCAACAGGATGACGCTCGAGATGGTGCGGGAATGCCGCGAGAATGTGAAAAACCACGAATTTGTTGGTAGCCACGTTCGGGTCGGTCGATGGCACGTCGGGTGCTCTGGAGGGTCGTCATGGAAACGCAGCCGACCCACGATTCGTTCGCCGTCTCGAGCACCGAGTTCGCCGCTCACATGCACCTCGTTCTGAGCATCGTCGCCGAGTTCATGCGGCGCGTTCCGCGGAGCGTGCAGCGCGAGGACCTGGTCGCCGCCGGCTCGATGGGGCTGCTCCACGCGCTTCGCTCCAAGAAGCACACGTGCCCGGAGATGCTCACGGCATATGCGCGGATCCGCATCCGGGGCGCGGTCATCGACGAGCTGCGTCGTCACGACTGGTCTCCGCGCCGCCGACGCCCCGCGGGCGGGAATACCGGCGCTCCGGAAAGCGTCCGAGCGGAAAACGTCGGAGCGGCGGCTGGTCGGATGACGGAAGAAAAGAGCGGTGTCGTCGTCGTCGGCTTCGATGACCTTCCGCCGACGTACTCGTTCCGCGAGGACGGTCCGTCGCCCCTCGAGCAGGTGGAGGTCCGCCGCTCGAGCGTGGAAGTGCGGCGTGCTGTCGAGCAGCTGCCAGCGCGCGAGCGCGCGATCGTTAGCATGCGCTACTTCGAAGACGTCTCGAGCAAGGCCATTGCTTCTACGCTTGGTTTGAGTGAAGCTCGAGTCTCGCAACTGCTTGCGCGTGCGACTTCGCAGCTCAAGCAACTCCTCACGGAGCAGCCGCAAGAGCTGAAGCTCGCGGCCTAGCGCGAAGGAGACTAGATGGCAGAGCCGGGGGCGGCGACCAACTCGGAAGATCGAGCATCCCTTCGCCCTGCTGGCCTGAATGCCAGTGAGGATCCGATTCGAGTCCTCATCGTCGACGACGAAATCGGTGTGCGGAATGCGGTCTCTCGCATCCTGCGCAAAGCAGGGATGATCCCGAGCTGTGCCGACAGCGGTCCCGCTGCGCTCGAGCTGCTCGAGCGCGAGTCGTTCGACGTCGCGATCCTCGACGTCCGCATGCCCGCGATGACCGGCCCTCAGCTGCTCACGCGCATGAAGGCGGCGCGCCATCCCGCCGAAGTCATCATGATGACCGCGTTCGCCGACATCGCGACGACGGTCAGCGCCGTGAAGGAAGGCGCGTACGGCTTCCTGACGAAGCCGTTCGTCACCAACGAATCTGTCGTGATCGAAGTGCTGAACGCGGCGGGGCACAAGCGCCTGCGCGAGCGCTCCGAGCGGCTACAACGCGAGCTCGCAGAGCTCCGCCCCGGCGAGATGGTCGGGCTCTGTCCGCAGATGCGCGAGGTCAACCGCATCATCGCGGGCGTTGCGAAGGCCGACTCGACGATCCTCGTGCTCGGTGAGAGCGGGACGGGCAAGGAGCTCGTCGCCCGTGCGATCCACCAGCGTTCGCGTCGCGCCGGCAAGCCGCTCGTCACCGTGAACTGCGCGGCCATTCCACAAGAGCTCGTCGAGAGCGAGCTCTTCGGGCACACGCGAGGCGCGTTCACCTCGGCCGTGACGGCACGTGCAGGGCTTTTCGAGGCCGCAAACGGCGGCACGCTGTTTCTCGACGAGATCGGGGACCTGCCGCTCAGTGCGCAGGTGAAGCTCCTCCGCACGCTCGAGTCCGGCGAGGTGAAGCCTGTCGGAAGCGACACCGTCAAGCACGTCGACGTCAGGGTCATCGCCGCGACGAACGCGAACCTGAGGGCGCTGATCGCCGCCGGGTCCTTTCGACAGGACCTTTTCTATCGCCTCAATGTCATCGCGGTGCACTTGCCGCCGCTTCGCGAGCGCGAGGACGACGTGCTCCGCCTCGCCCAGCACTTCCTCCAGAAGTACTCCGAGCTGGCTGGCCGTCCGACTCCGCGTCTTGCGCCGGACGCAGTGCTCTGCCTCACGCACTACGACTGGCCCGGGAACGTCCGCGAGCTCGAGCACGCGATCGAGCGTGCGCTCGTCCTCGATGACGGCGACGTGATCTCGGCGTCGTCGCTCCCTCCGGAGATCGCGAGCCGCGCGCAGAAGTCGGCGATCCGCCACGGCGACGTGTGGGGCGAGAACGTGTCGTCCACCTCGCCGCCCGCGCAATCGATCACGGAAGCGGTCAGCGCGATGTCGCTCCACGACCTCGCTTACGCGGAGGCGAAGAAGCGCGTCCTCTCGGAGTTCACCGAGGCGTACGTCGCATCGCTCCTGCGGATCACCGGCGGGAACATGTCCGAGGCCGCACGGCGCTCCGGGCTCGATCGATCGAACTTCCGCCGTCTCGTCCGCTCGCGCTCCGCACCGAGCTCCGAGTCGCCGTCGAGCGACGACGAGTGACGTGGCGGCGCCGAGCGCCTGCTTCGAGGCAGCGCGCGGGGCAGGCGACGTCTTCGTCGTGGTTGCTGTCGACGGGCGGCGCCCCCCCGTAGCGAGTCAGAGGCCGCGGCGCCGGATCATCTCCACGAGCGTCGTTCGATTCAACCCCAGGAGCTGCGCGGCGCGGTTCCGGTTGCCGGCCGTGCGGACGAGCGCCTGCCGGATGAGGTTGTTCTGATAGCTGTCGATCGCGTTGAAAAGATCGACGCCGGTCTCCGGCAAGACGCGGGGAAAGCGCGGATCCGATCCGCGACGGACGGCGCCCGCGGCAGCATTGGGATCCGGCATCGTCGGCATCGGCGCAGCGGGCGGCGCTTCCACCGGCACTCCCGCTACCGTCACGGGAGCAGGAGCCTCGATCGGCGCTGCCATCGCGGAGGTCGCGGACACTGCGGAGGTCGCCGGCACTGCGGAGGTCGACGGTACCGCGGAGGTCGACGGTACTGCGGAGGTCGACGGTACTGCGGAGGTCGCGGTCACTGCGAAGGGCGCGGTCACTGCGGGGAGGAACTGCGTTTTGTGGGCAGGCGGAGCGCTGCTCGGGAGCATGGCGCGGAGCTCGCGCTGGACCTCGGCCGGGGCGGGCGGGGCGATCGCCATCGTCGAGGAGACCGGCATTTTTTCCGCCTCCGGCGCCGGCGTCGGCTTCTGGAGAGAACGCGCGAAGCGCCCGAACACGTCTTCGGCCTCGACGTAGGGACCACGCGCGAGGAGCACGCCGCGTTCGATCGCGTTCTCGAGCGCGCGCACGTTACCCGGCCACGGGTACGCCTCGATCGCGACGAGCGCCTCGTCGGAGAGCCCGCGCAGGTCGTCGCGTCCGGTGCGCTCCGCGAACGCACGGCAGAAGTGGCGTGCGAGGAGCCCGAGATCCGCCCTCCGCTCGCGCAGCGGCGGCAGCTCGAGGTGGATGACGTTCAGTCGGTAATAGAGATCCTCACGGAAGCGACCGGCCTTCACCTCGGCTTCGAGATTGCGGTTCGTCGCGGCCACGATGCGGACGTCGCAGCGGACAGCGCGCGTCTCGCCGAGCGGCGTGTACTCGCGCTGCTGGAGGAGCCGCAAGAGCTTCACCTGAACCGCGAGGGGGAGCTCGCCGACCTCGTCGAGGAACAGCGTTCCACCTTCGGCAGCGGCGACGAGGCCGCGGCGCGAACCTTGTGCGCCGGTGAAAGCACCCTTTGCGTGTCCGAACAGCTCGCTCTCGACGAGCTCGTTCGGGATCGCTCCGCAGTTGATCGTGACGAGCGCCGCGTCCTTGCGCGTGCTCGCGTCGTGCAGCGCAGCGACGACGAGCTCCTTGCCCGTACCGCTCTCGCCGGTGACGAGCACCGTACAAGAGGAGCGCGCCACGCGATCGATCGTATCGAGGATGTCGGCCAGGCGAGCGTCCTGGCTGATGATCTTGCCCCGGCTCGTCGGCCGCAGGGTGTGTACGCTGCGCCGACGCGGCGGTTCGAAGGAATCGAGGGACTGGGGAACGGCAGACAGACGCATGGACGAGCTCATCTCCTCATGCTTCGGGGGTTAGACCCGAACGGTAGGTACCCATGCAAGGTTGAAGCCGTCGCATCCGTGGAAAGCGTTATCCATATTTCCCGCAATTCTGGCCTTTCGTTCGGAGTCGAAGCTGGTGTCGCTGCCGACCCAGGGGTCAGGAAGGACCCCGCGTCGCGACCTCACGCCCCGAGAGGCGGGTAGGGAAGGGTGCTCCGCCGACACGAGCTGGCCGCTCTCCACTGAAAGCGGTGGTCGCACGGGCCTCGGCGACGAAGCGCGCCATCGAAGGACAACATCTCGCAGCTCGCGCAGACGAAGAGCTCCGACTCGTAGTCGCCCGGACGGGTCAGGTAGTCGACGGCGAAGAGCGAGAGGACGCGATCGGCGAGTCGACTCGCATTGTCGGTCGGCGCCCAGGCGGGCTCGCCGAGGGAGTCCTCACAGCGGATGGCGGCGCCCGCGAGCAGCGCCGCGAGGACGAAGCTCGCCGACCCGTCCTTGGCGACGAGCTCGAGCGTCTCGAGAATTTCGGCGCGCGCGCTCGCCATGATCCGATCGATGAAACGCGCGTCGAGCTCACGAAGCAGCGCCACCGGGCGCGAGGACGGGCTCGACTCTCTCGAGGCATGCCTCGTCACCGGGCCGTACGTCCCGGCGAGCCACATCGCGAGCTCTGCCTTACCCCAGGACGTCGACTCGTTGACGAACATCATCGCCGCTTCCCGTGACGCGGCCGCGATCTTCGCCGCGGTCATGCCCAGCGGGAGCATGACGACGGTATCGATCGGCGCCTTCTCTTCCCCCGCATCGAGCTCGTTCTGCATGCGGGCCCCCTCGAGCACCGTTCGTACCAGCCGCTCGCGTGCCACGCAGACCTCGGGACGAGCGTCCCGAGGCCGGGATTGGAGCCCGCGCACCGCAGTTTCATGACGGTGGGAGCCACGACGATGACGCAACCGTCACGAGCTTGGCGATGCCGATCGTCTTCTTCGCTCCTGGGACTGAAACTCGGCGGCGACCGTGCCGTTCATGCGTGGGCAGGACGCAGAGTCGCGTCCGGAGCCGAAGTACGGAGACGTCACGATGGGCGCAGCCATCAAGCGGATTGATGAAGAAGGCGTGGAGGAGGAGCGCGGGCAGACGCGCAGGGCGGCGCGCGCGAACGCGTATCTCTGTATCGATCTCTGCAGCGAGCACAACTTCTGGACGGGGCTCACGATGAACCTCTCCGAAGGTGGCGTGTTCGTCGCGACGCACGTGATGCTTCCGCCGGGAACACTCGTCGCTCTCCACCTCGAGCTGCCGCGGACCAGAGAACGCATCATGACGCTCGGCGAGGTGAAATGGACGAGGGCATATACCGGCAACGACGACGTGCCTCCCGGCCTCGGGATCCAGTTCGTGGGCCTCGACGAGACCTCGCAGCGCGCGATCCGCAGGTTCGTGACGAGCATCCGGGAACCTCTCCTCTACGAAGCTTGAAGCGCGGCTACGAAGCTTGAAGCGCGGCGCGAAGGCCAGCCTGCACTTCGCGGGCGGGCGTGTACACGAGCACGGCGACGCGCTAGACGGTCCGGGTGAAGTCGTCCCGGCTCGGCCATCCGCTTTCACCCGGCTCTGTCCTGTTCGTCATCGCCGCGATGCTGTCGCTGCTCGCTTCGTGCGGCGGCGCTCCCGCACCCGCGGCCCCCTCGAAACACGACGGGCTGGAGGTCGGAAAAGGGGCGTCCTCGGGTGCCGCTGCGCCCGCGGCGCACGCGCCGGAGGACGACGCGCCGATCCCGATCGCGAGCGACGACGCGGTTCGTGGGAGCCGGCTCGCCTACGTCACGATCGTCGTCTTCTCCGATTTCCAGTGCCCGTTCTGCACCCGGCTCGAAACGACGATCGATCGACTGCGTGAGGAGTACGGCGAAGACAAGCTCCGCATCGTCTTCAAGAACAGCCCGCTCCCGTTCCACCAGCATGCACGGCTCGCCGCCGAGGTCGGCCAGGGCGTGCTCGCGCTCGCCGGACAGGAGGCCTTCTGGCGTTACCACGCTGTGGCGTTCCGCCGGCAGGGCGTGATGTCGCCCGAGGCGATCCGCGCGTGGGCCGTCAATGCCGGTGTCGACGAGCGCGCGCTCGAGGACGGCCTCGCGAAGAAGAAGTGGGCGCAGAAGGTCGACTACGACATCAGCGTCGCGAAGAAGATCGGCGCGAGCGGCACGCCGATGTCCTACGTCAACGGCGTGCTCATCTCGGGCGCGCAGCCGTTCGACCGGTTCAAAGAGGTCGTCGAGCAGGAGCTCGCGAACGCCAAGGCGCTCGTCGAGCGCGGCGTCGCGCGCGACAAGGTCTACACGCAGCTCGCCACCGCGAACTTCAAGCCGGCGCGCAGCGACGACGACGACGACGATGCTCGCGATGCCGCCGAGGCGAAGATCGTCAACAAGATCCCTGCCGGGAACGCTCCCGTGCGCGGACCCGCGACCGCGCAGGTCACGATCATCGAGTTTTCTGACTTCCAGTGCCCGTTCTGCAAGCGCGGCGAGGAGACGATGGCGCGGATCCGTCGCGAGTACGGCGACAAGGTCCGCATCCTCTGGCGCGACATGCCGCTGCCGTTCCACCCGCGCGCCGAGCCGGCCGCGCAGCTCGCGCGTGCTGCGCGCGCACAGAAGGGAGATGCGGGCTTCTGGGCGGTGCACGATCTGCTCTTCCAGAGCCAGCCGAACCTCGAGGACTCCGACCTCGAACGCATCTCACGCGAGGCGAAGCTCGATACCGCGAAGGCGATGGCCGCGGTCGCGGGCAAGACCTTCAAGAAGGCGATCGAGGACGACGTCAGTGTCGGCGATGACTTCAAGGCCTCCGGCACGCCTCACTTCTTCATCAACGGTCGGCGCCTCGTCGGCGCGCAGCCGTTCGAGAAGTTCAAGCCGATCATCGACGAGGAGATTGCCAAGGCCGATGCGCTGCTCGCCCAGGGCACGTCGCGCGCGGCCCTCTACGACACGTTGATCAAGGACGGCACGGCGCCGTCCGAGCCGGAGAAGAAGGCGATCGCTCCAGCTCCTGCGAACGCTCCCTTCCGTGGGACCGCGAACGCCAAGGTCGTCATCCAGGAGGTCGCGGACTTCCAGTGCCCGTTCTGCAAGCGGGCCGACGCGACGATGGAGGAGCTCCTCAAGGCGTATCCGGGCAAGATCAAGATCGTCTGGCGCGACAAGCCGCTGCCGATGCACAGCAACGCGCCCCTCGCCGCCGAGGCCGCGCGCGAGGCGTACGCGCAAAAGGGGAACGAGGGCTTCGCGAAGATGCAGAAGCTGCTCTTCGACAACCAGCAGGCGCTCGAGCGCTCCGATCTCGACGGCTACGCGAAGTCGATCGGCCTCGACATGAACAAGTTCGCCCGTGCGCTCGACTCCCATGTGCACAAGGCCGTGGTCGACGCCGACGACAACGCTACGAGCGATGCGGGGGTGACCGGGACACCGGCCTTCTTCGTCGGGCCGTACTTCATCTCCGGCGCGCAGCCGTACGCGAAGTTCCGCAAGGCCGTCGAGCTGGTGCTCAATCCGCCTCCCGCACCAAAGGGCGGCGAGGCGGTGAGCGGAGCGACGGGGCTCGGGATCAAGGACGTGACCGTGGGCACCGGCCGCGCCGTGAAGGCGGGCGACAAGGTGAAAGTGCACTACGTGGGAACATTGCCGGACGGCACGGAGTTCGATCAATCGAAGAAGCACGGCGCGCCGTTCTCGTTCGAGGTCGGCACGGGACGCGTCATCAAGGGTTGGGATCAGGGCCTCGTCGGGATGAAGGTCGGCGGAAAACGGAAGCTGACGATCCCGCCCGATCTCGCCTACGGTGATCGAGGTGTGCCCGGAGCGATCCCGCCGAAGTCCACGCTGCTCTTCGACATCGAGCTGCTCGCGATCGAATGACGACACCGGGATGAAACGACGGAGCTCCATGCGCGCGATCCTTCTCGGCGCCGTCGCGTTCGGAGCGGCGCTCGTCGCATCGCCGAGCGCGCACGCGATCGAACGGCAGCATCATCTCGGGCTCGCGCCGGCGCTCGGCGTCCTCAGCATCGACGGCAAGTCCACGGCGAGCGTCGGAGGCGGCGGCGCGCTCCACTACACGTATGGCCTCTCCGACGCCTGGAACCTGAGCATCGAGGCGAGCAGCGTCGTCGTCGCTGCCGATGAGAAGAAGCTCCCGAACAGCCCGCACAATCGTCCGGAGAGGGTCGATCACGGCGCCGTCGGCGTCGCGTACGTGATCGACATCCTCCGCTGGGTGCCGTACGTCGGCGCGTACGGCGGCGTGTATCACCTCGCAGGCGGCACGCTCGACGATCCGCTGTTCCTTCCGGGCCTCTCCGTCGGAGCGGGGCTCGACTACCAGATCAATCGGCAGCTCGCCGTCGGTCTCGCCGGCCGGCAGCACTTCTTGCTCAGCAAGATGGACCAGTACCCCTCGTACACGACAGCGCTCCTGCGCTTCGAGTACATGTGGGGCTACTGAGAGCCGCCCGCGTCGAGCGCGCGCGCTGTTACTTCGCGCCCTTTTCGGGCTGGCTCAGGCCGAAGCCGTCGTGCAGGGCGCGGACGGCGAGCTCCGTGTACTTCTGGTGCACGAGGCAGCTCACCTTGATCTCGCTCGTCGAGATCGCCTGGATGTTGATGCCCTCGGCAGCGAGGATGCGGAACATCTTGGCGGCGATGCCGGCATGCGAGCGCATGCCGAGGCCGACGATCGACACCTTCACGATGTCCTCGTCGTAGCGGATCTCCTGCGCACCGAGGCGCTTGCCGACTTCCTCGATGAAAGGCTTCGCGCGGACGAGGTCCGTCTTCGCGAGTGTGAACGTGACGTCGGCGCGGTCGGACATGCCCGTCGTCGCGTTCTGGATGATCATGTCGACCGAGACGTTCTTCTCGGCGAGCGAGCTGAAGAGCTCGGCGACGATGCCGGGCTTGTCGTGGATCCCGATCACGTTCACGCGCGCTTCGGACTTGTCGTAAGCGACGCCCGCGACGACGACGTCTTCGAGCGACTTCTCCTCGCCGGTCACCCACGTGCCCTGCGAGTCGTTGAACGAGCTTCGGACGTGCACCGGAACGCCGTACTTCATCGCAATCTCCACGCTGCGGATCTGCAGCACCTTCGCGCCGAGCGACGCGAGCTCGAGCATCTCCTCGTACGAGATCTTCGAGATCTTCGTCGCGGACGGGCAGATGTTGGGGTCGGTCGTGTAGACGCCGTCGACGTCGGTGTAGATCTCGCACGCGTCGGCGCCGATCGCCGCGGCCACCGCTACCGCCGTCGTGTCCGACCCGCCGCGGCCGAGCGTCGTGATGTCGCCGTTCTCGTCGACACCCTGAAAGCCCGCGACGACGGCGATCTGACCCTTCTCGAGCGTCGAGAAGATCTTCGAGCCCTCGATCGTCTTGATGCGCGCCTTCGTGAACGCGCCGTCGGTGAGGATCTTCACCTGATGACCGAGGAGCGAACGCGCCTTGCCGCCCTCGGACTGGATGGCGAGCGAGAGCAGCGCCGACGTGATCTGCTCACCCGTGGCGGCGATGACATCCATCTCGCGCGCCTCCGGGACCGACGCGACCTCGTGCGCGAGCTTCAGCAGGCGATTCGTCTCGCCGCTCATCGCGCTGACGATGACGACGACGTCGTTGCCTTCCTTCTGCGTCGCTACCGCCCGCTTGGCGACGTTGCGGATGCGTTCAACTGACCCAACCGAAGTGCCCCCGAACTTCTGGACGACGAGTGCCATATGCGATCGCTCGGCGGCCTCTCTACGGCCCCTTCCTTGATGCGTCAACAACGGCCTTGGGCAACCGCATCCTCCGCCCAAGCTCGCGTCGATGCGTCAAGACGTCGTCTTCAGCCGGCGTCGCCCGGCCGGACGCGCACGTGTCCACGGCAGAGCTGATCGACGAGCCGGAGCATCGTCGGAACACGAGATGGGCCATGCATCTCGGCGACGCGCTTCACCGCGTCGACGGCGACGCCTGCCTCGTCGACCCAGAGCGGAGCAGTGGACGTCCCGCGCAGCACGGGCATCGCGGGTGACCCGACGAAGCGCGTCTTCGCGACGCCCACCACCGTGCGGATGTGCGGCTCGGCCTCGAGCAGGCGAGCGCCGAGCCCAGGCTTGCCGTGCTCGAGCCAGACGTGCCCGTCGACGATGACGATCTCGGGCGTGGTCGAGAGCATCGCGAGCGCGGCGAGGACGCACGGCAGCTCACGCTTGTAGAATGCACCTGACTCGTACGGGGCGACGTGCTCGACCGCGACGACGTGCTGCTCGAGCGGCGCGTCCGCGCTCCACGAGGCGAACCCGACGACGGCGGCCCGGGCGCCCCCGCTCTCGAGATAGTGCACGTCGACGCAGGCGATCACGACCTTGCATGATGGCCATCGTTCGGACGGGCGGAAGGAGGATCAGCTCTTCTTCCGCCGCATGATGCGCGAGACCACGAACGCGGTTCCCGCGATGAGCGCGTACGTGCCGTGTCGCCAGCGCGCCCGCTGCGGAGAGATGCTCGCCTGGATGGCGCCGGTCGTCTGCGTCTGATGGACGTTGTCGACGACGACCTGCTCCGGGTTGGGCTCGAGGAGCAACGTGTCGGCGAGCGCAGCGTTCGGCAGGTTCGCGCGGAGGCGCGTCACCCAGACGTCGGCCCTTGCGAGCCCGTCGAGCGCGACGTCGAGATCGTCGCAGACCGTCGGACGGACCTTCGGCGGCTTCGGTCCCGTCGTCTCGCCGCTGCTCGCGTCTTCCGCTTCGAGGCCGCCGTCGGGGATTTCTCCGCCATCACCGAGCTCACCGCCGTCCGGATCGGTCGACGCCTCGGCGCCGGCGTCGTCGGGTCCTTCTTCCGCGCCCGCTTCGGGAAGCGGCTGCCCGAACGTCGGGCACGACTGCTTGTAAGCGGCGGCGAGCGGAGGGTTGCCCATCGTGAAGCCGGGCTGGAGGAGCGGCGCGTCCGGATCGAGTCCGGGCTTGTTCGCGTACTCGGTGACGAACGCGCGACCATCACCCGTTGCCATCGCTCGTGCGAGGAGCTCCTGGTAGTTCGAGCGGTTCTGGCCGTAGTCCCAGATCAGCTCCTTGAAGTCGACGGGACCTTCGGGGAAGTTCTTCGTCCGGTAACGTCCCTCGCCGATGACGTAGAGCGTGATGCCGACCTTTGCGCCGGCGCCGATCTGCATGAGCCGCAGCGGTAAGCTGAGGTCCGCGCCGGGAGAGACGATCCGGATCGGCTCGATCTTCCGCTCGCTCTGGCTCGGCTGGAGGCGGAGCGCGATGAAGTCGAAGCCGTTCTGGACGTACGAGGCGATGATCGGACCGGAGATCTCCGGGATCGCGTAGCCGTGCTCGACGAGCCACTTCTGGAGCGCGTCGGGATCTTCGGAGCGCAGCGTGACCGTCTCGTAGGGGCCGACGACCGCCTCCTCGACGATCTGCACCTTGTCGCCGCCCGCGCCGGCCGACGGGGCTCCCATCGCGAACGACGCATAGTCGGACGACATCACGCAGCAGCCGCCACTTTCGTCGTCGCCGCCGTATCCACCGCCGCTGGACTGCGGCGCCATGATGATCGGCCGCGTGCTCGCGTCGAGCGACGCGAACCATGACTCGTTCGAGGGCTCGAGCCTCGTGCCCGGTTTTGCCGGGAGCACGTACGCGAAGTCCTTCGGATTGCCCGTGTACTGGATCTGGTCCCAGAGGATCGTGCGCTGCTTCGAGATCGACAGCGCCATCTGATGATCGCTCACGACGGTCGACTCACTGGAGCTCGCGTAACACGCTCCGCACGCGTCGGCATCGCGCGGGACGAGCACCGAGAGCGCCGCTGCAGCTCCAGCGACGAGGGCCCCCGATCTTCCTCGCGAGCGGGGCGCGGCCATGACATCGGTGTCGTGCTTCTTGCCTTCGAGTCCGAGCTCGCTCCCCATCGATTGCGTCTCCTTCCGCGATTCTCGCGTGTATCGGCCCGCGACAGCAACGTGCATGCCTGACGGACCGTGGCAGGTCAGCACATTGACGTGTCGTGCCACGTGACAGAAAGGCTCCAACGAGCCCGATCGTTCGTGAGTTAATGCGACGACTGCGTCGGCCCAGCGTTTGCTCGCGTCGGGCTTCGCCGCAGCGCCGAGCGCACGGCATTGCCCGAGGACGTACGAACATGCTGAATGCCACCGGCGCGAGCGCGCGGGTGCTCGTCGTCGAGGACGATCTCGACGCGCAAGAGATCTATCGCGGCACACTTCGCCATGCGGGCTACGACGTCGCCGTCGCCGGCACCGTCCTCGAAGCGAAGCGCGAGGCGCGGGTGTACCCGCCGAGGCTCGTCGTCCTCGACTCGCGGCTTCCCGACGGAAACGGGACGGAGCTGCTCCGGAGCTGGAAGCGCTGTCCGGAGATGTCGAGCGTCCCCGTCGTCATGGTCACCGCGTTCTCCGGAGAGCACGACGTCCAGGCCGCCGCGCTTGCCGGCGCCGACGCATTCCTCGTGAAGCCGTGTTTCGGCGCTGCGCTGACGAAGCAGCTCTCGCAGTTCGTCACGCCGAGCCTTCCGCGGCGCCGGCGCTCGCGTCCGAGCGTGCCACGCGTGGCCCTCACGCTCGCGGAGCGATACGCGGCGAAGACCACACTTCATCGCTCGGGCAACGGCGAGCTCCAAGCACGATGCGATTCGTGCTTCCGGCCCTCACCGCTGCTCGGCCCTGACGACGGCGCAGCCGAGAGCCGGGCGGTGCATCTCGGATGGTCCCATCGCCGCGACCGATGGACGTGCCCAGTCTGTATCGAACGGCACAAGCTGCCCCCCAGTCCAGGCCGCAAAAGGCGCTCCTGAGAGCGATTCGAGCGGCTTCATCAGATTCCACGTGACCTTCGTCGAGAAGGGTTGACCCGCGGCGCGTGCTCGCCGATCGTCGCGGGGCCCCGTGTATTCACGGGGACAAGCAAGCGCCCCGTGTATTCATGGGGGCAAGCAAGCGCCCCGTGTACTCATGGGGGACGAGGGGAGCGGGCAGTGGGGTCTTACGCGGGGTACATCGTCCAGACGATCGTGACGTTGGTCGCGGTCTGCGCCATCGCGTTCGTCGTGCTGTACGGCGCGCGGCGGCTCGGTGTCGGCAGGCCGCGCGGGCCCATCGAGCTCGTCGGCCTCTTGCCGCTCGATGCACGGCGATCGATCTACCTCGTGAAGGTCGCCGGTCAGGTGATCGTCGTCGGCGCGTCCGAGGCGGGCTTCACGAAGCTAGGTGAGCTGCCCGCGGATGAAGTCCCGCTCGAGCTGAAGACAGAAGCCGCTCCGTTCGCCGACGTGTTCGCACGCGTGCTCGGCCGAGCGCCTCGCGCGAAGGACGGCCGCGGATGACGCTCGCCGCGTTCGCGCTCGTGCCGAACGACGGCGGCCGCGTCGACGATCTGCTCGGAAGGCCGATCGCGCTCGTCGTCGCGCTCACCCTCGTGTCGCTCGTGCCATTCGTCTTCATGGGCGTCACTGCGTTCGTGAAGATCTCGACGGTGCTCCAGATCGTGCGCAGCGCGATCGGGGCTCAAGGTGTTCCGTCGAACACCGTGGTGATGGCGCTCGCGACGTCGCTCACTCTGATCGCGATGGCGCCCGTCGGGCAGCGCATCTTCGACAAGGCAGCGCCGCTCGCGCAGGGCAAGACACAGGACACGACCTATCTCGTCGAGAAGGGTGTCGAAGCCGTTCGTGAGCCAATGCGTGACTTCCTGAAGGCGAACGCCGCGGAGAAGGAGCGGGCGCGCTTCTTCTCCGTCGCGAGGAACGCGCGGCCGGAAGCGGAGCGCGCGAGTGTCGGTGCCGAGGATCTAGCGGTGCTCGTCCCCGCGTTCGTCGTGACGGAGCTCACGGAGGCGTTCGCGATCGGGTTCTTGATCTATCTCCCGTTCCTCGTCATCGACCTCGTCGTCTCGAACGTGCTGCTCGCGCTCGGCATGCAGATGCTGAGTCCCACGCAGGTGAGCCTCCCGTTCAAGCTGCTCCTGTTCGTCGCGATCGACGGCTGGGGGCTCTTGGCTCAGGCGCTCGTTGCGGGTTACAGATGACGCCGATGAAGCGCTTCTCGATCGCCGCCGTCCTCGCGGTCCTCACGACGTCGTTCGTCGTCGTCACGACCGGTTGCGATCAGCTCAACAAGCCGCTCAGCACGTCGAGCAGCAGCAGCTCGTCGTCCAGCGGCTCGCTGGGCGGCGCGGATGCGGGAGACTCGAGCGAGGGCGGCAGCCCGGCGCCGATGATCACGGCGCAGCCCGGTGACATTCAGCTCTGAACGGAAGAGCTCGGAGATGCTCGCGCGGCAGGCTCAATCGCTCACGGAGATGCTTTCGTTGGAAAACGATGCCGTGATCGACGCTGTATCGCTCGCACGATCCCTCGAAGAAATCGCATCGACGTGTGTGAATGATGAACGACTCTTGACATCTAATCCGTGGCGCGTAGAGTCCGCGCCCCTGCCACAGGAATTGGGGCAATAGCTCAGCTGGGAGAGCGCCGCGTTCGCAATGCGGAGGTCAGGGGTTCGATCCCCCTTTGCTCCACCCGATTCCCCTCGGTGAATCCGAGCACGATACGAAGAGGAGGCGGCCGTCACTGACGCGCCGCCTCTTCGCGTTCTGGAGCAAGCTCCGCCGGACGGCCATCAGCGTCCTCACGCGTCATCGCTGCGTCATGCGTCCGAGCGTTGCAGAGCGAGGCCGCATTGTTACTCTGGCGCCCAATGTTCAGCCCGCGCGCCATGCTTGAGGCCGCTGTTGGTTACGTCAGGAAGAACCCGGAAGAGGTCGTCCGTGCCGCGGTGAACGCCACCGGGCTGCGCTTCGGCGTCCCGCTCGCAACGCTTCGGTGGTTTGCCGGTCAGCTCCACGGATCGAAGGCACCGAAGGACGTCGAGATCTCGAGCTCGCCTCCTGCGCTGCGCTTCAGCGCAGTCGTCGATGCGATGGGAACGCCCGTCCGCGCGTCCGCAGCGCTGAAGATCGACGAGGTGGAGATCTCCGAGGAGTCGATCCGCGTCGGCGTGCGCCTTCGCGACGTGAAGCTCGCGCTCGTCGGTGAGAGCGACTCGCCGGTCGCTACGCTCATCAAGTCGGGAGCGCTCGATCTGTCGAAGCCCGGCAACCTGGTCAAATTCATCCCGAAGCGTCCGCCTGCGGTGGTCGAAGCCGACGGCGATCGCATCGTCGTCGATCTGATGAAGGTGCCGAAGCTCGCGAGCGATCCCCGACTCCGTCGCGCGCTCAGCGTGATCGCCCCGGTGCTCGGGATCCGGGCGATCGAGACGGATCGCGATCACGTCTACGTGAAGCTTCGCGCGACTCCGAAGGGACTGCCGGCGGCGATCGGCAAGCTCCGCTCGCGCCTGTTCTGACGCCGGCGCGTGCGCCGTGTGCGCACCGTCTTCGGCGACGCGTGGATCGATCCAGAACCACGCCAAGCGATTGAATCCCGGTGCGTTCGCCAGGCGAGCGTGAACGTCCGTCGCGCTGGGCTCAGAGCCGGATGGTCACTGAGCCTGCCGCTCCGGCGCGTTCGCCGATTACGTCGCGATTACACCGAGGGCTGCGTCCTCCGACGTCGAGCTCGGACGGGCACCGATCGTAGCGGCTGCTATCCTCATGGACGTGCGCGCCGCGCCGCTCGCCCTTCTCCTCTGCTCGTGCACCGCGATCGTCGGCATCGACGATCTCGCGGTCCATTCGAGTGCGAAGACGGGCGAAGCCAACCAGGCCGGCGGCGAGATGCGCCGAGACTCGGGAACGCTCGAAGCCGCGAACGAGGGTGGCGCTCCTTCGATCGGCACCCCGAAGAACGACGGAAAGGACAACGGCGGATCGAGCGGCGATCCGGGCGCAACGCCGACGTGCACGACACTGCCGACGAACGAGACGTTCGCGATGACGCCCGGCGCGCCGTGGATCATGCGCGGCTCGACCGGGTTCGCGAATCCGGGCATCCGTCTGACGCCCAACCAGTCGTCCGTCACTGGCTCGTTCATCTGGGGCGACGCGCTGACGTTCGATCGCCTCGATGTCTCGTTCTCGTACAAGCTCACGGACACGGGGCTCGGCGGGACGTTTGGGCCCGGTGACGGGCTCGCGGTCGCTTGGATCTCGGCTGGCGCGCCGCCCGCGCTCGGTGGCCTCGGCGGCGGCATGGGCGTCGAGGGGCTGCAGGGATGGGCCGTCGCCGTCGACGTCTACCGGAACGAGGAGTTCGCCGATCCTCCCGTACCTGCGATCACGATCAAGAAGACGGACGACATGTCGAACCTCGCCGCGACCGGGACGAACGCGGCGCTGATCGACGGGAACGTGCATACGGTGCGCGTCCGTCTCTCGGGCGGCAACGTGACCGTGTTGCTCGACGGCGCCGACGTCCTCGGGCCGACGGCGATCCCCGGCTATCAGCCGTACTCCGGTTATCTCGTCTTCGGAGCGGGCACCGGAGGCGCCGTCGAGGAGCACCTGCTCACGAGCGTCACGATGCGCGTCGGCACGACCGGTCCGTGCGCCGCTCCCTGAGCAGCATCGTTCGGCGACGGCGCAGCCGCTTCTCGTCGACGATCGATCAGGGCTTCGCGCCGGGAGGGCTCGTCTGCGCCGGCTTCTTCGCGATGCAGTCGTCGAATGCCGCCTGGAGCTTCTCGGCGCCGATCGGCAGCTTCGGATTGGGATCGATGCGAACGCGCCCGATGGTGTTCGCGAACGGAACGCCGCCGCCTGTTCCGCCGAACCACATACGCGAGTCGTGGCTGTTGTTTCGGTTGTCGCCGAGCACGAAGTATTGGCCGCTCGCGACCTTGTAAGGACCCTGATCGCCGACCATCAACGCATCGCGGTCCTCGAACAGGAGGTAGCTTGCGCCGTCGACATGCTCGAGGACGAGCTCGCCCGCGTGCTCGCTGCCGTCGATCTCCTCCCTGTATGCCCAAGGGCCGACGATGCAGCGCGGAGCTTCCCAGCCGTTGATGTAGAGGCGCCCGCCTCGCATCTCGATCGAATCCCCTTCGAGGCCTGCGACGCGTTTCACGAACGATTGATTCGGGTGCTCGGGATAGCGGAAGACGACGATCTCGCCGCGCGCCGTCGGTGGGCTCGCGCTCGGCTTCGCCCAGAGGTGCGTTCCGGGGGCGAGCGTAGGCAGCATCGATCCCGCCGGCATGCGATACGGAACGAAGAAAAAGAGGCGCAGGACGACGAGCGCGACGACGCCGAGGACTCCGATGCCCCCGAGGCCGACGAGCACGTACACGACCGCGCGGGACTTCGGCCGCGCGACGACGGAAGGCTCGCTCATTCATCGTGAATACCCGAGCCGCGACGAAGTTCAACCGTCAGCGCGACGCAGCCTCTGATCGCGCGAGCGAGCGAGCGAGTTGCGCCTCAGCCGAGTCGGCGCATCACCGCCGCGACCTCGACGTCGCGTGGTGACGTGCTGCCCGCGAGCGCGCCGAGCACACGGGCGCGGTCCTCGTCGGAGCGATTCTGGCTCATCTTGAGCTTCGTCTTCACGTCGTCGACGTGCAGCGTGAAGCCCACGATGGCGCGCCGCAAGTCGGCGAGGAAGTCCGTCTTGGGGACGTCTGTCGACCAGCCGCCCTCGGGTTCGAACCTGCGCGTCATCGCATCGAGCTGCTCGCGAAGCCCGTCGTCATCGAGCGGCTCGAGCCTTCCGCGTGCGTGAACGACCGCGTAGTTCCACGTTGGGACCTGCACGGCCGGCGCCGCATACCAACCGGCCGAGACGTATGCCTCCGGTCCGTGGAACACGGCGGTCACCGCGCCTCCCGAGATGGCGTGCTTCGCGAGAAGATTCGCACGCGCGACGTGGCCTGCGAGGCGGAGCGGCTCCGCGTTCGCGACGAGGAGCGGCACGTGCGCGACCTCGAGGTCGCCATCGATCTGCGCGATGACCGTGGCGAGCGGGTGCGTGTGCATCAGAGACAGCGTGAGCTCGCGCTGTGCTGCGCCGTCGAACGTTCGCGGGAGATACATGCCCAATTGGTAGCCCCGATGCCGCCGCGATGCGACGGTGACGCGCAGCAAGCTCGCGGGGCCCATCAGCTCCTCGGTGTCGTCGCGCTGAACGTCCGGCTCTGAGCGATTCGCGCCGGTGCGTCGCGCCTCGTCGCGCGATCAGGGGGCGTCGACGACGGTGAGGAATCCGCGAGCGCGGAGCAGGGAAGGATCGCCGTCGGCGGAGTGCGTGCCTGGACCGTCGAGCATCCCGCCGACGAGCAGTCGCCCGCCGTCGATCGGCAGGACGAAGCGCGCTTCGCCGTGACGCGGACCACTCGGGAGCGTCAGCTTCCCGGATGCGCCGCCATCGACGCGCGCGCGCCCGAAGGGAGCGGACTCTTCCGAGATGCTCGCGCCGTGCGGGTTCTGACTGTAGCCGCTCGCTCCCACGACGACGACGGCGCCCGAGCGCGTGCGCGTCGCGTCGAAGGCGATGTCGCTCCGGTCCACGTCGAAGCGGTCGATGGTCACATGACCATCGGCGTCGACGTGGCCGACGAGCGCCTCGAATCCGGTGCCCTGCTCGTTCCAGAGCTCCGAGCGCCCGACCGCGATCGCGCCGCTCTCGCCGGCGCGGAGGCCGTATAGCTGATCGTCTTCGGCAGTTCCGACGACCGAGAGCCCAAGGCGCGTTCCCTGATGGCTGATGCGCGTCACGAACGTGTCGAGGAAATCCGGGTCGGCGGCGATCGACTCGCCGAAGACGGACTCGAGCGCGTGCACGAGCGCTCCCGAGTCGGCGCGTGCATGTTGCACGCCGACGTAGACGATACCCGCTGCATCGCGCGCGAGGTGCACCGCGAAGTGGGCATCGAGCTGCCCGAACGTGTCGTACGACCCGCCGGTGAGCCCGACCGGCCAGATCGAGTGCGCCGGGACGACGAGCGACCGCCACGACGTCGTGTATCCGACTGCCGGGTCGAAGGCGACGGCGTACGCGACGACCGAGTGACGTCCGGTGCGCGTCGCGACGAGGACACCTTCCGTCGAGGCCACCACGCGTCCGGTGTCGTGCGTGCTCGTCTCGATCCGCGAACGAGATTCGCCGGGATTCATCTTCGGCGGATCTGTGTAGATTGCATCATCCACGAGGAGCGTCTCGCGGAGGCGCTCTCCGTTCGGGCTGAGCCGGACGAGGTAATAGCCGTCGTCGGAAGCCTCGAGCGCGGTCACCTCTCCCGAAGTGTGAACGGCCACGTCGAGGAGCTCGCGGCCCGCGGCGGGCTCGAAGTGCGCCTCCTCCTTCCAGTGCGCGTCGAGGAAGACCACGCGTCGATCCGGATGCCCTTGCCGCTCACGAATGTGGACCGGGCGTTCGAGGAGCACGACCCAACCACCGAGCGGCCTCGCGTGCGCGGCGCGCGCGAAGCCGTCGTCGAAGCGCACGAGCGGCCGATCACCGCCGTCGTCGTCGCTGGGCGCATCGGGGATGTTCCCATTCGCGTCGTCGCCGGGCGACGCTTCAGCATCCGCCGCATCGCTCGGGCTCGAAGGCGCTCGCGCGGAAAAACCCGCATCGCACGCCGCGAGGGCGGCGAGCGGCGCGAGCGCTGCAAGGGTGAGGAAGGCGGTTGCGCGAACGCATCTCCGGGCGCGCGCGAACCGAAGCATCGAAAGAAGAGGAGGCCGCATGGGATCTCCCCTCTGAGATCCCGCACGAGCGTCGTTTTTCTCAGGAAATCGACACGGCACCAGCGACGCACGCATCAGCGGCAGCAAACCGTGCGCACGTCCCTCACCCGATAGCGCTGTCCGTTCAGGCCTCGCGTCACGGCGAGGACGGGGCGTCCCGCGCACGCCGGCGCCGACCATCGCGCGCACCGTCCTCGCACTCCGGCGACGCGGCCATTCTCGTCCAGTTCGTCGACGCGAAGTCCCTTCATTGCTCCGATCGATCCCAAGCTCGGCAACCCCGCCGCCGCAGATGGTCGGAAAACCGCCTCGCATCCCCGTGATGCGCGGTAACTTGATGGCCTCACATGGAACGTTCGAGGACGCCGTCGGCCAAGACGCTCGCTGTGGGTCTGCTCCTCGCGGGCTCGTTCATGTTCAGTGTGCTTGCGGCATCGACGTCGACGACCGGCTGCTCGTCGGCCGAGACGACGCCGGCGCCGGATGCCGCCAAGCCGCCGTGCAACCCCGGTCCCTTCATGTTCTCGTGCCAGGCGCCCGCTCCGGACCAGCCGAGCTGCAACACGAGCGACAGCCCGTCGGCGTTTCTGACGCAGCTGCCACCATCGACGTCCTACCCGGTCGGGTGCGTCATCAACTTCGTCGGCCCGCGCGACGAGCAAGGCGACTGCAGGCTCGAGGCCGTGTGCAAGTGCATCATCGGCGACATCCCGGGCACGCCCGTGACGCCGCCGGAAGCAGGGCCTCCGGACGACTCGGATGCGGACGGAGGCGCGGACGCCGAGGCGGGCACGCCGCCGCCGGTGGAGAACCCGGGGACGACGCCCTCGACGACCGGTCCGGTCTGGGCGTGCAACTAGTCACGAGCGGCGTCCGTGGCTGAGGAGCTCGTCGAGGCGCGAGCTCGGCGCTGTGCGGCCATCGACTCGTTCGCTCCGGTCGGTCGCAAGTGTCGTCAGGATGAGCTCCACCCGTCGACGAGCCGTCCGACCCCTCGTTGACGACGAGCTCCTCCGCGAATGGGGCTTCGTCAAATGATGAGCGACGGCCGTGCCTGCGTGCGGCCGAGCCGAGCCGCTCGAGGCTGCGTTCAGGCCACATGCAGTCGGGCTTCCGTCGTGCTATGGGAGAGGCGTTTCCTCCGGGGAGTCGCACAGTCCGGTAGTGCACAAGCTTTGGGTGCTTGTCGTCGCGGGTTCAAATCCCGCCTCCCCGACCACTTCACTCTGAAACGCCGGGAAAAACGGCACGAACGCGAGGGACGACCGAATCGTTGCCCACCAGTTGCCCAGCTCGATGCGAGTGGGGATCTGGGGGCGTGCGGACTATTTCGCCAGCTTGTCGACGGCGGCGCGGAGGTCGTCCGCCGTCGCGTGGGCGTAGCGCTGGGTCATGTCCAGCTTCGAGTGCCCAGCGAGCGTGCGCACCGCCTCGAGGCCGGCGCCGCGGCGAACGAGCTCCGTGATGAAGTAGTGGCGCAACGAGTGGAACGACCGCTCCTTGAGGCCCGCCTTCTTCAGGAACTTCTTGAAGCAGGTGAGCACGTACGAGCGGCCAGGCGTCTCGCCGTTCTCCATCACGACGATGCGCGCCTTCGGCAGCTTCATGCGGACCGCTTCGCGAAGACGCTCCTCGAGCTCCGGCACCATCGGCACGACGCGCTCGTGTCCGCTTTTCGGGGTCAGCGACACGTTCGCGCTCATCGCGCGACGGATGAGGATGCGGTGCCCGTCGAAGTCGATGTCTCGGACCTCGATGCCGCGCACCTCGCCCATCCGCATCCCTGCGAGTCCCGCGAGCGCGATAGCGACGCCCAGCCAGCCGGGCGCCTTCAGCATCTCGGCGAACTCGATCGGCGAGGGCGCGTCCGGCAACTTCTTGCTCGTCTTCACGAACCCTCGCGGGAGCTTCGGAGGCTCGCCGCGAAACCCGCTCTCGTGCGCGGTCCTGAGGATTGTGCAAACGAGGGCTACTGGCCCCTTGAGCATCACGCCGTCCTTCGCCGTCTCGGCAGCGAATGCTCGGATGTCACCGAGGTCGATCGCGTCGATCGGCTTTGACCCGAAGAAGCGGAGCAGGCGCTGTCGCAGCAACGCCCGATAGCGCTCCGCCGTTGCTGGCCTGAACGTCGGCATGTACTCGTTCTCGAACGTCCCTTCGACGAAGGAAGAGAACGAGACCGTGGAGGCGAGCTCCGGCTTGGACGTCTCTCGTTCCTCCGGCGATCCCGTCTCCGCGGCCCGCTGCATGAGCCGCTTCGCCTCGGCCAGCGCCGCGGAATACAAGTTCACCGACGCATCACGGCGGAAGCGTTGCCGGACGCCGTCCTTGTTCGTGTACCGAAAATCAATGAACCAGCGGGGCTTGCAGCCCCTCATCACCTTGCGGACGCCGGTGACATTCTTCGCACCCATGTTGAACCTCATGGGCGGCCGCTCACGCGCGACGCTTGTAGTCTAGCTCGCGGCCGCCGTTACGACCGCATCATCAGGATGGGAAGCAGACTCGCCACGACGAGCCGAGCTTGTAGGCCGTGATGCCTGCGCCGAGCGGCGCGTAAATGGTTCGACCATCACGACGTGCAGCTCGACGGCAACGCGCGCGGAGCGCCGTCGTGGACGTAGACAGGCGCTCGGCGGCCTCGTTGATCGTGACGTAGCGCCGATGAGACGTGCCTTCTTGAGCTGGCGGTGTGGTCCCGGACGTTGCCTGACAGTGCGGCATGTCGCGGATGGAATACGAGGAGGCCGCCTCGATGCAGTTCCGGGCGGACAACTTCAGAATGTCCGCCGCGCCGTTTCACTCTGATCGATGGCGCTTCTTCTTGTTCGTCTTCTCGCGGCGCCGCTGCTGATGCTCGAGCCCATCGAAGAACGCCCTCATATCCGAGCGCTCGCACCCGTAGGCGACGAGGAGCTTCCTTGCGAGCAGACGTGAGTCGGTCTGGTCGAACGCTCGCGCACGACCGGACTTCTCCGAGAAGCGCTCGGTATCTCCGATGAATGCCTCCGCAACGTCTGCGGCGGCGAGGACGGCGTCGTCGGTCGGGAACTCCCGGGGGAGCACGGAAATGACCTCTTTGAGCGTCCTGCCTTCGTAGAAGATCCCTTCGGCAACGTCACGAGCGACGAGCTGCGCGCCCGCGGAAAGGTCTTCATCGAGCGTGCGTTGGTGCCGCGTCAAGACGGTCAGGACGAGCTGAACGACGTGCTTGGCTGCCCCTGTTCTGTCGAGGACGCGTGAAGCAGCCCACTTGGGTCGTCTGTCGTTGATGAAGTGCCTGACCTCGCGAACGACGTTCGTGACGTCCGGTGCATCGTCGTGATCCAGGATCCAGCGTGTCGCGGTGAGCAGTTCGAGGGCGACTTCAAGGGACCGCGGCATCGTTCCGGACAGCGCCGTCATGTCCGCGATGTGAGCGCAGAGCGCCGTGGCTTGGGCCACCTGGCTGACGAGTTCCTTCTGCATGGCTTTCACGGCGCCTGCATCAGGGAGGCCTGCGCGTGGATATTCTTCGGGGCGCCACACCCGCGCCTCCGCTCGAGAGCTGGATGAAGCCTTCTTCCGCTTGCCCGGCACCCCAGCGATGGAACAACAACCACGCCCGGGCGCAGAGACAAAACGGATCTACTTGCCCGCGCAGCTCATGTGCTCATCAGCGCCGACGATTGTTCCAGGCCTGAGACCAGAGGATAGCCCCCCTCGCGGCGGCGACATCGGTCGTCTTCGCCGGCGGGAGCTCGCCACGCGCTCGTGCCGCACGCACGTCGTGGAGCTCCCGCATCACATCGGGGATGAGACGGAGAACCTTCGAGGCTGTCGCGTGAGCCTCGAACGACTTCTCGCCAAAGAAGACAATCGGAATGGCTTCGAGGAAGGCGGTGCAACTACGACGCGCATTGAAGGGTGCCGCCAGCACGTCGTCCTCGACACATTGATGAAAGACGAGGATGAGCTCGGAGAGCGTGGGAGCGGGCGCGACGGACGCGTCGATCGCGGCCGCTGAAGGAGCTCTGTTCTTGGTCATGAACGGGTACCCGAGCGCGTGAGAGCGCTGTATGTCCGTCGACCAACCGAGGCGTGCTCCCGCGTCGCCTCCTCCAGAACAACGGGAGATGCGTCGTTCCCTGCTGCTTTCTATCCCGGCCGGTGATTGCGCTCGGGCCAGCGGCAGTTGGCGATGCCTCCGCACTGAAGGCATCCTTGCCTCCTCGGGAGGGCAAGCGGACGGACGATGGTCCCCGTCGTGGCGTGCGTCAAGCTCGACCGCCGCGCAGCGAACATGATGCTAAGAATCTCGCGCGAATAGACGCGAGATCCTGCGGACTGCTCAACGAGAGCCTCCCGACGATGACGATGCGGAGGCACTCCCTTCGCCAGCGACACTCGTGCCTCGAACTTGCGGTAGTTCTCGCCGCCCCGCCGCGGGTCGCACATCGTTGCAAAACAGTCGGGAATTCTCGCAAGCGGTTCAGGCTTCCGCTTTCCGTCACAGGGCGTCGCCCCAAAGCTCGTCAATGGGCAGACCGAAACCGGCGACGTTTCCCAGGGATTTCGTGACCTCGAACGTGCACCCGTAGCATCTCGCCCAACCGCTCGGGGAGCTGCGCGTCGGCCTACCGTATTGCCTCGCGTGCGCGTCCGCTGTCGGGTTGCGTTGGATGCCGAATACGACGAGCGCATCCAATCCGCAGACCGGACACGTCGTGTCCTTGATGTAAAACCAATGCCGGTCGGCTAGCCGAGAGACCCGTTGAAGTGCCGCTTCAGCGCGCTCCTCGGTGTCGTGCGCGCTCGTCGGATGCATGTCGACCGGTACCTCGTAGGAGGCTCGCGCTAGTTCCTTCAGGAGCGCGACCTTTCGCCAGTTCCGCTTCGGGAGACTGCATTCCGCTCGGATCGCGGCAAACGGGTCGATGCCACAGGCTGGCAATCGCCCGAATACAAACTCCCTGAATTCCGAGTAACGCGGGAGGGCGAAAGCGTCCTCCAAGAATGGTAGGGCGTAGCAGCCAACGAGGTCGTCGAGGGCATGGTACCGTAGGATGAAGGTGCCACGATGCCACAGTCGATTGCGGAGGTTGTTTAGGCTACTGATGAATCTGAAGTGCCGCTCGATGAACGCGTATTCCGGTCCGAGACGGCCCCCCCGGAGGAGCGCAAGCACGCGGTCAAGCGTCACGCCTGCTTCCACGGTGCGTAGCGGCGTCTCGTCGTCGATCGCGAGCGGTTCTCCATGGAGAAGGCGGTCCAGGAGGAGGTGATTTCTACCAGTGTCGACGGCGAGCAGCTCATGACGGTCGCGAAGCACGTCCTTCAGGGCCAGCTCTGCGAAGTGCTGGAGGTGAAGCACGGTCTCGGCAGCCGCATCCCAGTAATCCGGAGTGGTCACATCGGGTGACTGTCCATCGGTGCTCCCGATGTCGAGACGGACTGCGCGATAGCTCGCAGCGTACGCCCTTAGCGCAAGGCGTGCGGATGTGGTCGAAAGATCCCCATGCTCGCTCGCTGGTTCGCCAAGACTAAAGCCATCCTCGACGAGCTTCTGGAGATCGCGCGGCATGTATTTGCTCACGAGAATAGCTGGGCGCGCTGGTCGGCGCTGTGAGATCCGTCGCTCCACCGCACACGCGGCAGCGCGCGACGCGAGCCGCAACACAGCTTACTCGCGAGCCCCGCGGAGGCTGATAGTCCGACAGTCCGCCCGGAAAGCGTCCCGGTCTAAAAGGACGCATCGAGGATCGAGTAACTCAAACCAGGTTCATCGACGCAGAGCGAAGCCGCTCGACGATGTCGGCGTCGAGCAGTCCCGTTGCGGGCGCTGCGTCGACACATGCTTCCCATGAGGCACGGATCGCACGCCGCCGCCGGAGTTGGTTGGCTTCTTCCGGATCGGAAGGGAGCGGGCCCGAGGCTGAGAGGATGTTGTAACGTTGACACGCGAGCGGCGGGGCACGAGCGAGCGAGCAAAGGTCACGATGATTGAAGGCGGAAACACATCATCGATCGCGGCCATCGATCGAGCACCCGCCCGCAGATGGCGCCGCGCAAGACTGACGGCTCACGGAGAGTAGCGCGCGCTAGTGGATAACCACTAGACCGCACGATCGTGCGAGGTGCAATGCGCGGCGAGCATTGACGTCGAGAGTACGGCCGTCTGCACCGCACTCCGTCATCGGGTGGAGCGGGATTGCTGCGCAGTCGAGTGGCATCGTACGCTTGAAAGTTCTTCCGGAAGGGCGGTGGGGCATGATTAGGAAGTTCATCGGAGGGCTCGTCGCTGGCGTCATTCTGACGTGCGCTGTTCCGCTTCATCGCGCCGAGGCGCAGGACAATCAGGGCTGCTGCGCGGCACACGGCGGCGTACTCGGCTGCAACGGGACTCAGGTCGTCTGTCGCGACGGCCTGCCCAGCCCGACGTGTCTCTGCAAGGCACCTCGCGTGTCGGCGGTGCGGTGGACGCTCTCCGGGCACGATGGGCTGATGCGCCATACCGGCCTCTTCCAGCCATCAGGGGCGGTGCTGCAGGCACCCCTGGGCTGGACGTGCACTCAGGACGCTCCGAAGTCGAATACGACGGCGGCCGGTGATCGCTTCGAGACAGTAGCTGTGACGTGCAAGCAATCGCTCGGAGCGGAGGTCTCTTTGCTCGTGAACTGCTTCGTGGATCACACGGACACGAACGCGTCGACGATGGTTGTGAAGAGCTCGCTCGGGACCGGCTCGTTCTTCTTGATGTGCCACACGCCGTAAGTCGAAATCGGGTGCGACGAAGACTCATCGACGAACCCTCGCGATCAACGGATCGAGGTGAACATGGCGACGACGATCAAGTTCAAGGTGGGGGGACGCACCGTTTCCGAGGCGGAGTGGAAGCGGTCGCTGAAGAACGATCTGGAGGGGATGATTCAGCGAGGAGTCGCAGAGAAGGTCGCGAAGCATGTCCGCTCCCTCCGATGCCCGGTTCACGGAACAGCGCTGAAAGAGGTCGAGGTGGAAGTGGACATCAAGTGTGGAAAGGCTGCCGTGAAGGGCAAGGGATGCTGCGAGGAACTCGACAAACTGCTCCGGGCGTGACGATGCATCATCGCGGTTTGCGGGAGCGACCGCGCGGCTGGTGCTAGTGAGGGCTATCGTCGTCGCGTGCTCTCCCGCGTTGGGAATGACGAACTCCGCCACGAGGCACGCTGCGACCGCTGCCTTGTCGGATCGCCGATCGTCGAGGGCGACCTCGAGGTGGCACGTCGCGAGCTCGTCGCGCTCGGATGGGAGGTTCGTCACGACGGGCAGACGTGGTGCCCGGAGTGCAGTCAGAGGGCGCGCACGCCGCGCCGACCGCGCGCGGCGTCGTGCGTCGCCGTCGCTGATGATTTCACGGGGGTGGCGGCGCGCCTTGACCGGCGTTGAGGGGCCGGCCAGAAGCTGGTCATGCGAAACGTTGAAGCGCGCTCGATTTCGTCCGATGCCGACGGTCGGCACTACGAGATCCTGTCAGACGGACGACAGCTCTTGCTCGTACGAATCTGCCCCGAGGACGACGACCACGACCCGTGGCTGTGCACGCTGGAGTTGCCCAACGGCGAACTATCGCTGGAGGGGCGGGGAGACGATCCGCTTGTCGCGTTCGCCGACGCGAGGCTCTGGTGGGAGGAGGTCGAGTCGCGACATCCGATGCCGTGGGAGCGGATACACGAGGCTCTCGACGGCGTCGGGGCGTTTCACGATCCTGACGACCGTTGGTCACAGGTCGTCGACGGTTGATCCCACGCGGTTCCGCGCGTTCGAATCGGATCACACAGCGGTGTCGTGCTCGCCGCGCGCGTCCGCGTCGACGACGACGACCAGGTGCGGACGCCTCGCGGATGCCTCCTCGAGGAGCTGCGCGCGCGTCCACGGACGACCGTCGAGCGGACGGAGATGACGACGTCGTTCGAGCGCGCGGAGGATGCGCCACTCGATGCGCGTGCGACGCGCGTAGTCGGGCGAGGCCGCGTGGTCTTCGGGCCGGAGCTGACGAAGGACGGCATAGAGGCGGGCAGGGGACATGCTGCCGGTCTCGGCCGTACACGGGCCTCGGTTGCGCAGGATCTCACTTCCAGCGAGGTGGCCGAGAGAACTTCCCTCGAGCGTCCGTGACCTCCTCTGGGAATTGGCAGGCTTGGAGCGTCGCCTTGCGAACGTCGCGGCAATGCGCCACGTCGACCGACGAGGCACCGATCGCAGCGCGCCCCGTGACTAGCTTCGTTCTCGCCTCGCCTCGCCTCGCCTCGGGAGCTCGGGCCGGAGGCGCAGCGCCGACCCGTGAGAGCGTCTCCTCAACATCGCCTCAACCTGAACAGATGAACAGGTTCAGCTTTTGCAGGAGCAGCCTGAGACTTTCGCGTAAGCGTTTTCTTCGAACCTGTGGATTGAGCCTAAATTGGAAACCGTTGTCATTTCGCACAGTTAGCAACGGTGCAGTTTGTGGAAAACAACTCGAACCAAAAAGACTTTTGGTTTGACTTTTTTCCTACGCCCAAAAAGGAACGTACCGAGCGTACCTCTTCGAGCCGCTCGTAGGATCCTCAGGCTTGATCCGCCCAGCATCAACCGCGTCGCGAATGATGCGCGAGACGGTCTCTGCCTTTCCTTCGCTGAGCTTGAACCGCTCACGCAGCGTCTGATTCGTCATGCGTTGGTTGAGCACGTACCGGAGGGAGGCGTGTTGGTAGCAGGCGCGGATGCGCTCTTCCCGGTCCATTTCCGCGAACTCCTTGTGCGCAAAGAGCACGGCGGTCGTGCGGTAGGTTGCGACGCGGAAGTCGGGCGCGGGCAGCTGATACGCCTCAGCGTTCGCGACAACTTTGTCGATCCCGCTCCCGAGCTCTTCGCAGACACCGAGCCTACGCATGAGGCCAGCGAGCGTCTCGTTCCTCGACCTGTACTCGTCGATGAAACGGTCGGGGGCCGTCAGCGGGACGCCCGGGTTCGAAATCTCAAGCCTGTCCGCGTAGAGCTCGATCATCACCGAGGCGCCCGTTTCGGTCAGGTCCTGGTGCACCAGCGCGTTCGCTACCAGTTCTCGGATCGCAAGCTCCGGGAAGAGCTTCACCTGACGTCGTAGCGCCTGTTCGACGACCTCGTTGGAAGGCGTCTGGGAGTTGATGAATTCGATCAGCCCCTCGAAGCCAACCGCATACCCCTTCACCCCTGTTAGATCGCGCTTGATAGCGTCCTTCCCCTGCCCGCCGTAGACGACAACGCGGGGTGCTTTCCGGCGGAGGCCCTCAAACGCTTCAAGGTTCTTGGCGAAGAGGAGCGCGCCGAGGTTCGTGATCGCCCACGTGCTCCCGCTTCGAATGAGGAGCTCCTCCGAGGCGAACTTTGCCAAGACGGCTTCGCGAGCTGACGGGTAAGGCAACTCCAGCAGGTCGAAGTAGCTCGGAGTATCGAGAAGCTTCACGACATCCTCGCTCGACACGTCGAGCATCGCTGGCTCGAGGCTCCACTCCACCTTCCCTTCGTTGAAGATGTGACGAAGGCGATCCTCGCTCATCGGAACCGTGTCCTCGGTCGAGCGCATGTAGTACGCGCCCTCGAGGTGATAGGCGGTTCCTCTGGGTCTGCTCGGGATGTGAAACACGACGACGCGGCCGAACGGGTGGTTCACGACCTCGACGTCCACGCGAAACCTGACCTTCTCGAAGATCCTGCGCGCGATATCCTCAGGACTTGGGAAGGCGGCCGAGCCACATACGGCGCGCGGTCGCTTGTCCGTAATCCCGAGGATCAGCTTCCCGCCGCCCTCGTTGGCCAGGGCAACGGAGTAACGGAAGAGCTTCGTGTGGTCGTACTGGGCCTTCGCCTCTTTGAACTCGAGGTTCTCGTTCTCATGGGGCGTTTGAATCCAGGTGTCTAGGTCCGCAATACTTGTGGCCACAACTGCCCCCTCAGGGCGAAGCCCAAGAATACGACGGTATCCGCGTCGTCTCCAGACGCAACCCCCTCTCGCGCCCAGAAGCCCGGCCGTCGAGGTCCGATGACTCCCGAGGCGCCCGCCACCCAGGTCTAAACGCCTGACACCTTGGCGTTGGCGGGCCCTGCAGCATCCCGCGGCTGGTTCCTAGACCGCGCGTCCGACGCCCGACGACGCTGCGTCAAGCTCGGCGAGGCTCGCGCCCCAGGCGTCATCACACGCGAGGAGTTCGTCGCCCTCCTCGACACGGAGCTCTGACCGCGCGGCGTGAGCGACCCGTCGTTCCGGTACCTCGACGACGGGTTCCCGCAATGCGCGAGCGACGCATCGTGACCTGAAGCGACGCTCGCCCGATCGTGTGCGTATTCCGCCGGAAATGATCACGCGGATCGCCCTGATGATCACTTGGATCGGATCGATGATCAGCGGGGGCGCGCCGGGCCGGCGTGCCCACCGTATTCGCAGACCCAACGCCGCGCGCAGGACGGGTCAAGGGCTTGAATCCGAAGGATTTCGGCGTAGCCGACCCTTGACGCGTCCGAGCACGGCGTTTCCTACGGGCTAACCTGATCATCGCCCCGATCCGAACGATCTGGGGTCGCCGATCCTCGTGATCATTTCGCGGCGAAACACGCACGTGCACTCACACGGCCGTATCGTGCTCGCCGCGCGCGTCTGGGTCGACGACGATGACGTAGGCATGGGGCTCGCGTGTCGTCGTCGGCAACAGTTCGGAGAGCGCCTCCTCGAGGAGTTGCGCGCGTGTCCACGGGCGGCCGCCGAGCGGGCGGAGGTGCCCGGCACGTTCGAGACCACGGAGGACGCGCCACTCGAGCGGACGCGGCGGGTGTAGTCGGGCGAGTCGGCGTGGGCTTCGGGCCGGAGGCTGCGAATGATGGCGACCAGCTTCTGCGGGGACATGCGGGGCTGGTCGGTCCCTCACGACAGGAGTTGCTTGGTTCCGGTGCTTCAGGGAACGCTCGACGGAGCCGTCCTACGAACCGAGGTGAAGCAACGAACCTGCTCGGTCGGCAACTTCTTCGGCGCGTTCCATCTCGATCGGCTCCGCCGCGACCTGCCGAAAGGCCGCGAACACCTCGTCGAGCAGCTCTTTGGGCGTCGACTCGGGAGGAGGCGCGTACACTGCCGCGACCGGAACGTTCGGAGCAACCTTCACCAGGCGCTCGCCGATCTTTACCTCGCCGCCATCGCTTTCGCGTAGGTCCTGGACCGTCCAGGCCCACGCCTTCACCTTCTCGTAGAGTTCGTCCGCGTTTGCGGCGCCGAGAGTGAATCCTTGCGCCAGCTGTTTTGCCTCTCCGTTCGCGACGACGAAGTCGAAGGCCCCGTGATGACGACGCCCCTTCACAACGGCCCTCTCGGCGTACTCGTGGCCAAGACGGAGTCCACGCTGCTTGAATGCTCGTCGAAGCGCAGCGAGGACTGGGTGCTTGTTCGTTCGGGCGTCGGCGCGGCGCTCGGGCTCGACAATAAATTCGGGCCAAAGCATGTCCATGACGTGCGGAACACTTTCGGCGACGACAGGAGTCGGGTCGGTGAACTGAACGACCCCCAGTGAATTCCGAGCAAGCTCGGCCAACCATTGCTCGGAGAGCCGAACTGTCAGGTCGCCGTCGGCGTAGTCGTCCACCGTTCGGCCGAGATCGTCAAGGATGTCCCACACTCGAGGGAGTACATGGGCGTCGTCGATGCTTCGTGCGCGTTTCGAGTTCGACGCAATGAGGCGCAGCAGCCACTCGTCCGCGTCGTCGCTCCCGACTAGCAGTCCAAGGTTCACCCGCTCACCGCGAGCGGGGTCCGGAACAAACCTCAGAACGCTGTAGACGTACCTCATCCGGCACCACCAAATCGGTGTAGCAGCCTCTCAGCCGCTGGTTTAGCTCGCCTCTCGAGGAAGAAGCCAACACATTCGAGTTCTTCGTCGCTCACGGGCCAAGTACTTGGAACCTTCGCGAGCGCATCACGTATCTGCGCCCTGGAAACGCTCCTCAGTGCCGCGACGACCGGTTCCACATGGGCGGTCGTGATCCCGTCGTCGGAATCCTCGTCAAGCTCATGGGCGAGCTCGACTGCGTCCAGCAGCGCCTGAGTTTCCCAGGACGGCCCCTCCGGTGGGAGGTACGCGCCATGGTCGTGGCTGTGGAACGAATAGTCGTCCGTGAGGTCAAGCAGTCCTTGCGGCTCACCTCCCCAGCACCAGTCGTACAGACCCAGGATCGCAGCGTGCCGGGTTGCGTTGTGATCGTGATACCGACGTTCCAGGCCGGTCGCATCAGCACGGCTTTCGAGATTGAGCGACGCGTGAGCGATGCCTTCTTCGAGCCTGCGACCACGCGTGAACTCCCAACCTGTCGAGTCGCTGGTGATCCCCAAGGTGACAACTGGGCGCGTCGGCGCGTTGATGAGGACGCCCATCCGACCGACGATCTGCTCTGTGATCGGGACACGCCGTCCCTGCGGATTGTTCAGCGGTTTCACCCAGTACCGTTGACCGTCGCTCGCGCGGGCGATGAACGCCTTTGACTCACCGAGCTCGTTCTGCGCGAGCGGTGCTACCAAAGTGAGTTCAACTTCGGTCGTCCGCTGATCACGCAGCAACCCAACCCAATCGGCGCGTTCAACCATGCCCGTTCTCAAGGGATAGGTGGGGCCCGAGGGGCTCGTCAATCGTTCAGGAGCGAAGCCCTGTCACAATCGGAGGGAGGGCGCGCGGGCATGGAGCACGGACAGAGCTCCCTGTAACGTGAAGGCCCCCTCTAACGCGAAGGCTTCGCCCCGCTGGCCGACGAGAGTCGGCGTCCATGGCTTAGGAGCAATACGGATGGCAAAGGTCTATGGCGATCGCTGGGAAGTGCTTCGGTCGCTCGGTGAAGGCGGCCAGGCCTACGTCTACCTCGTGAAGGACACACGGGGTCAGTTTCAGCGCGAGATGGCGTTGAAGCACCTCAGGAACATCAAGCGCCGAGACCGTTTTATCAACGAGGCGAAGGCGGGCCTGCGCCTGGCACACCCGAACATCGTCCGTGTCGTCGATCACTCCACGCTTGGCGACGACTTCGACGAGAAGGATCGCCAGTACCTCGTGATGCCTTACGCCCGTGGGGGCTCCCTCGCGAAACGAGCGTCGCTCTACAAGGGGTCGCTTGACTCGACACTCCTCGTCGCGGAACGGCTTGCGAGTGCGCTCGAACACGCTCACGCGAACGGTGTCATTCATCGCGACCTGAAGCCGGAGAACGTGCTGTTCAACGGCGAGGATCACGAATGCCTACTTGCCGATTTCGGCATATGCCTGTTGCAGGACGAGAGCCGGTCGACCGAGACGGGTGAAGTTGTCGGGCCGCGGGAGTTCATGGCGCCAGAACTTGGCGGAGGCGGACAACTCGACGTGACGCCTGCAGCGGACCTCTACTCGCTCGGGAAGGTGATGTACTTCATGTACTCGGGCGGCGTCGTGGTCCCGAGAGAACGTCAGCGCGAGAAGACATACGCCTCCGTGTGGAGCGAGAACGGTATCCGCAGCGAGTCGGTAGGCGCTCTATTGGATAGGCTGATCTGCCCGCTGGAGCGTCGGATCCAGAAGGCCAGTGACGTACTCGCGGAGATTCGGCGCATCCGCGAGCTGGACCGAAGGCCGGGCGTATCTCCGGTCGCTCCGCAGGTGGCGGCTCTCGTCGCCAGCTTGGCCGCGGGCCAGCAGGAGGCTCGATCCATCGACGAGCACAATCGGGCGATCGCCAAGTCGCAGCAGGATCGACTCGCCCGATACTGCGACAGCATCTCGAAGTGGCTGCTGGCCGAGTTGCGGACCCAGGCCAAGATGCTCACGGTCCCGGGCTCAGTAGAGGTCACGGTCGAATCGATCGCTGATGCAGACGCGCTAGCGCAGCGCTTCACGAAGCTCCATCAGCGTTTCTACGCCCACGTAGCCGCGATCCTGAAGGTCCAGCTCCTCGGCCCAGGCTTCAGTCGCAATCATGCCTTGCTCGTACTCATCTGCAGGCAAAACGGACAGCCAATGGGGAGATGGACCGGTTCTGCTCGGCTCCAGGACGCGGACATCCAAGTCTCACTGGTCCCGTATTACATTATGGACGACGGCAGACATACGCACGGCTTTCTGGGGCGCGTGTCCCGACCCAAAAACGTCCCTGCAATTCAGCAAACTTTCTTCGAGGAAGCATGCATCTGCCACGAGACGACGGTCGAGAAGTGGCCAACTGACCAGCACGAGTACAAGGCCGCCCTCGACGAGGCGTTCCAGGTGTTCTTCGGATTCGTGAAGCAGACGCAGTCAGGCAGCTACGGGATCGGTCGGTGACAGGCAGGCTCAGCCGCGACGCCGAGCAGCGAGCCTGACCACGTTTGGCTCGCGCTCCATCCTCCGCGCCTCGAGCTCGCGCGCCAGCTGCCCCACGACGTCGAAGCGACGGGATTCCGTCGCTGCCTCGAGCGCCTTCGCGAGCGCCGCCTCGACGGGATCCGTTGGGCCAATCGTTGGACCAAACCCCTCCGCATCGGCCGCCTTTCGCGGGTTGTCGTCACCCTTCGGAGCGTCCGACGCGACGTAACCGCGCGATGCCTGGTCGATGCGTGCAGCTTCCCCGTTCTCGAATCCCTGCGCCGGACCCCTGTTCGTCGGTGGTTCACCCTCCCAGCACGGGCTGCCTCACGCGGCCCGACTGCGGCGCCCTGAGCGCTGATTGCCGCCGCTCTGACGACGTGTCCTCGCAGACTTCGGGACCACGGATGAATCTTCAAGCTCATCAACTTGACCGTGCCAGCGTAAGTCAACGGTGCGAACTCGCCGCTCCGCGGTTAGGTGCATCCCTGCTGTCGGCACCGGTCCGGTTGTGTTCGCGGGGACGGCGACGCAAGTTTCGTCACAACGATGTACCGACTCGCTCACGTCGGCGATCTTCACCTTGCGCACGAAGACGAGCTCTCGGAAGCGGTAGCTCTTGTGGAGCACGCCGTGGGTCGAGGGGCAGACCATGTTGCCTTCTCTGGTGACGTCGTGAACTCCGGCGAAGTCGACCTCGTCGAACAGCTGCTCGTCCACCTACGCGCTGTCGTTCCGGGGAGAGTCACGATCGCGCCAGGCAACCACGACGTCTATCCGTTGGCCTGGCCGCCTTCGTTCTCGGCCATCTGGCGCACGTGCCGGCGTGACGCCCAGAAGAACTATGAACGGCTGCTGCGAGTGACCGTCCCGGCGCAGCACCGTAGGAGTTCGGCAGCTTCGATCGCCTATGGTCGCCGAATCGACGACGATGTTGTTCTTGCGGCCGTCGACACGACCCGCTCTGGAACCAGAAACCCAGCCGCATGGGCTGCCGGTGAGCTCTCGGATCAAAGCCTTGCGGCGGTACGCAGATTGTTCCGCCGGCATGCGTCCGCGCGCCATCGGATCGTCGTCATGCACCACTATCCCTTCGACGACTTCAGCCCCGTGTCGTCCTTCGTTCCAATGAAGTTCGTCATGCCGCCCGCGCGCGAGGTCCGCCGCCTGCTCGCCGAAGCGGGTACGACTCTCGTCTTGTGCGGCCACATTCATGCGAACCGCATCCGCCCCTCGACGACCGGCTTCTCGGTGGTGACCACTGACTCAACGCCGCGCTTTCATACTCGAGCGCGGACGTACACGTTGCTCGAGCTCGGAAGAGGCGGCACCGTGGCGATCGAGCGAGTCCTCGTCCGGCCCTGAGTGGCTCGTGCGTTGCTCGAAAAGTCGACGCGCTCGGAGCGTCCGGCGCTTGAGCGCGGAAGTCGGGCGGAAGAACAACGCGGTCTCGTAGAACAAGATGGCGTCGAGCAGGCGGCCGTCCCGTTCGTGGACCTTCGCGAGCGTCGCCGTGATCGAGGCCTTCACACTAGCCGGAACGTCGGCCTCATGGAGGCGCAGAACGATGCGATCCACCAGCTCCGGAAAGACAACGCCTTCGTCGTGAGTGGGGGCGCTGTGCTTTCCCCGACGAGCCATGGGATCATTTTCGTCCGGTGAACGTCGTAAGGGAAGGCCGGCCGAGAAATCCACCTTACGCGCGCGCGCGCGTGAGGCCGTTCGATGCCCTGGTAGAACAAGCGGTGTTGCACGGCGGCACGACCGATGAATGGAAGGGGCTCGTCCGCGAGTTCCGCCGGCTCGGGAACAAGTACGCGTGGCAGAAGATCTGTGCACGCAGGACATCGGCCGTCGCCGTGACCCTTCGCCGGCTCGAAGCGGTTCTTGGGGAGCGATACGCGGGTCGCGCTCGCGTCTCCACGGGCACGTGCTGGGCCGTCGCTGCGATGGACGAGCTCGGAAACGCCCACGTGGTCGCCCGGGTGCGCGCGACGAAGGCGCGGACGCTCGACGAGCTGCGTGCGCCCGTCGTGATCGAGGTCCTTCACCCGATCCTCGACGCGGGGCGGCTCGCTCGGCTGACGCGACGCTGACGGCCGACGACGAGTTGTGGCGACGCCGCCACTTTTGGGCCCGTGCGCGTCCTTGCGTCCTCGGCCCGGCCCTGTATCTGTGCGGGAACGGAGCGGAGTTCGACCGCGACGCCGGAGACAAGGAGCGCTGGGTACGAGGAAGAACAACGACAGCGACAAGGGCAAGAACGGCAAGAGCGAGAACAAGGGGACGAGAAACGGGTCGTGCCGACAGGACGATCGACGAAAGAACAGATGACGCCCGAAGAGCGGTGCCAGGCCGAACAGGAGTTTGACATCGCGTGCGAACAAGCGCGCGTCCTCCTGGCCGACGCCACGAAGAGCGACATCGAGAACCGATACAAGCTGGCTCGTATTGCGAAGGAGGTACAACGAAAGAAGGTTCACAAGGGACAGACGCTCGCGTTGTTCGCTGCCGGGATCGGCTCCGACAAGGCGACGGTGTACAAATGGGTGAAGGTCGCCGCGTTTGACGAAGACGTCATCGCTCGTGTCCTCGGGAGCCCCGACGAACAGGGGCGGATCCTCTCCTGGGAACACCTCGTGCTTTGCGCATCCGTCCGTGATGCCGCATACGACCTGATCGACTTCGCCCTGGAACAAAGACCGTCAGTTCGAGAGCTCCGAGAAGAGGCGACGCGACGGCGTACGAAGAAGAAGCCGGGACATGAGCTCTGGCGTCAGATCGAGAAGCTCAACAAGCAGCTCGCACGCGCTGCAATGCTCGCGAACGAGATTGCCCACGACGCTCAACTCGATACCGTTCGGCACATTGTTGCAACAGAGACGCTGAGCGCCGTCTGCCAGGCTCTCGAGTCGCACGCTCGAACGATTCCGGCAGCCCTGGAGGCAGTGCTCGAAGTCCGCCGTCCGTCGAAGCGGCCTTCGGCCGGAGCGAAGCCCGTCGCGAGCGCGCAGCCTCGCGCAGAAACCGGGCGCATCACACCGGCGGCGTAGACACGAAGAACACGGACCGCCTCGTCATCACGGCGAGGCGGCGCCGTCCTCCGCGGTGTCAACCTCCCGGAGGGTATGACGCGACAGCGCCCGTCGCAGGGCGGATCCTCTCCATGCGGCACCGAAGAAGGCGGTACCCTGGTGGATGATGGACAAGAAGTCCCTCTCCGAACGCGACATCTGCACGAAGTACATCACGCCCGCGATCTCTGCCGCCGGCTGGGATGTGCAGACCCAGGTCCGCGAGAACGTCCATCTCACCGCCGGGCGGGTCATCGTCCGAGGTCGGATGACGACGCGGGGCAAGGGGAAGTTCGCGGACTACGTCCTCTACTACAAGCCGAACGTCCCTCTCGCGATCGTGGAGGCCAAGGACAACAACCACTCCGTCGGCGCCGGGATGCAGCAGGGCCTTGGTTACGCCGACATGCTGGATGTCCCGTTCGTCTTCTCCTCGAACGGGGACGGCTTCTTGTTCCACGACAAGACCGGGCAAGGTGCATGTGTGGAGCAGGAGCTGTCGCTCGGCGCGTTCCCGAGCCCCGACGAGCTCTGGCGCCGGTACTGCGCGTGGCGCGAGCTCGAACCGGCGAGCGAACGGATCGTCGCTCAGGACTACTACTCCGACGGGAGCGGGAAGTCGCCGCGGTACTACCAGATCAAGGCCATCAATCGCGTCGTCGAGGCAGTCGCCAAAGGCCAGGACCGGCTCCTCCTCGTGATGGCTACCGGCACCGGGAAGACGTACACGGCGTTCCAGATCATCTGGCGTCTCTGGAAGGCCGGGCAGAAGAAACGCATCCTGTTCCTCGCCGACCGGAACATCCTCGTCGACCAGACCAAGACGAACGACTTCAAGCCGTTCGGCGGGGCGATGACGAAGATCACGAACCGCAAGGTCGACAAGTCGTTCGAGATCTACCTCGCGCTCTACCAGGCCATATCGGGCGCCGACGAAGAAAAGGACCTCTTCCGCCAGTTCTCGCCCGACTTCTTCGACCTCGTCGTCGTCGACGAGTGTCATCGCGGCAGCGCCGCCGACGATTCCGCCTGGCGCGACGTGCTCACGTACTTCTCGTCGGCCACGCAGCTCGGTCTCACGGCTACACCGAAGGAGACGACTGACGTCTCGACGACGAACTACTTCGGCGACGCGGTCTACACGTACTCGTTGAAGGATGGCATTGAGGACGGTTTCCTCGCGCCGTACAAGGTCGTGCGCGTCGACCTCGACAAGGACGTCGAGGGGTGGCGCCCGGAGAAGGGCAAGGTCGACAAGCTCGGTCAGGAGATCGAGGACCGGATCTACAACCAGCGCGACTTTGACCGCACCCTCGTCCTAGAAAAGCGGACGGAACTCGTGGCTCGGAAGGTGAGTGACTTTCTCGCCGCCACGAACCGTTTCGACAAGACGATCGTGTTCTGCGAGGACATCGACCACGCCGAGCGGATGCGTCAGGCGCTCGTCAACGCCAACGCCGACCTGTGCGCGCAGAACCGGAAGTACGTCATGCGCATCACGGGCGACAACGCCGAGGGCAAAGCCGAGCTCGACAACTTCATCCACCCGGAGGAGCGCTACCCGGTCATCGCGACGACGTCGAAACTCATGACCACAGGCGTGGACTGCAAGACGTGCAAAGTCATCGTCCTCGACCAGACCATCCGCTCGATGACGGAGTTCAAGCAGATCATCGGTCGCGGGACCCGCATCGACGAGGACTACGGGAAGCTCTACTTCACGATCCTCGACTTCCGGAAGGCGACCGAGCTCTTCGCCGATCCTGACTTCGATGGCGATCCCGAGGTGGTCTACCAACCACCGCCCGGCGGCTCGGTCGTGCCGCCCGACGACAGCACCGGCGACACCAACATCGACGTCCCGGCACCCGGAACGGCGCCTGATCTCGGCGTCCATGGCGAGTACAACGGTGGGGCAGCCGGCGAGGGGACGGGCGGGGGCGGCGCCGATGATGGCGAGCCTGCCGGCAAACGTGTGAAGTACGTCGTCGGCGACGTTCCTGTCCACGTCATCGCCGAGCGCGTTCAGTACTACGACAAGAACGGCAAGCTCGTGACCGAATCGCTCCGCGACTACACGAAGAATGCCATCCGCGAGCGGTTCGCTTCTCTCGACGCGTTCCTCAAGACCTGGTCCGACGCGGAAAGAAAGCAGGCCGTCATCAAGGAGCTCGAAGAACAAGGCGTCTTCTTCGAGGAGCTCGCCCAAGAAGTCGGCAAGGACCTTTCGGCGTTCGATCTCGTGTGCCACGTTGCCTTCGATCAGCCACCGCTCACCCGCCGCGAGCGCGCGAACAACGTCCGCAAGAAGAACTACTTCACGAGGTACGGCGATGCCGCGCGAAATGTTCTCGAGGCGCTGCTCGATAAGTTCGCCAACGAGGGCGTGGACGAGATCGACAACATGCGCGTCCTACAGGTCCAGCCGCTCTCAGGGCTCGGCACGCCCAAGGAAATCGTCGACTGCTTCGGCGGGACGAGGGAGAAGTACCAGGCGGCCGTCCGCGAACTCGAGAGCGAGATCTACTCGGCGTCCTGACCCGACCACGGTAGAGAGCACGAAGAAATGGCGCTCAGTACGACCATCAAGACGATCCAAGACATCATGCGGAAGGACGCGGGCGTCGACGGCGACGCTCAGCGCATCAGCCAGCTCGTCTGGATGATTTTTCTCAAGGTGTTCGACGACCTCGAAGCGCAGAAGGAGCTGCTCGAGGATGACTACAAGTCACCGGTGCCCGAGAAGCTCCGGTGGCGCTCGTGGGCGAAAGATGCCGAGGGGCTCACGGGCGAACAGCTCCTCGACTTCATCAACAACGAGCTGTTCCGGAAGTTGAAGGAGCTGCCCGCCAGCGGGAAGAACGCCGGCCTTGCCGGCGTCGTGCGCGGCGTCTTCGAGGACGCCTTCAACTACATGAAGTCCGGAACGCTTCTCCGGCAGGTCATCAACAAGCTCGAGGAGATCGATTTCAACAGGGCGTCGGACCGGCACGAGTTCGGCGACGTCTACGAGAAGCTCCTCTCGGACCTACAGAACGCCGGCAACGCGGGTGAGTTCTACACGCCCCGCGCCGTGACGCAGTTCATCGTCGACCAGGTCGACCCGAAGCTCGGCGAGGCCGTTCTGGACCCGGCGTGCGGCACCGGCGGGTTCCTCACGTGCGCCATCAAGCACGTTCGCTCGAAGTACGTGAAGAACGCGAAGGATGAGGCGAAGCTCCAGGCGAGTATCTACGGCGTCGAGAAGAAGCCGCTACCGCACCTGCTCTGTGTGACGAACATGATGTTCCACGGCATCGAGGTGCCCTCGAACATTCGTCACGACAATACGCTCGCCCGTCCTCTCCGTGACTACGGTCCGAAGGACCGCGTGGACGTCATCATCACCAACCCGCCATTCGGCGGCATGGAGGAAGACGGGATCGAGAACAATTTCCCGGCGAACTTCCGCACGCGGGAGACGGCGGACCTCTTCCTCGTGCTCATCATGACAATGCTAAAGCCGGGCGGGCGTGCAGCGCTTGTCTTGCCCGACGGCACGCTGTTCGGCGAAGGCATCAAAACGCGCATCAAGGAGAGGCTTCTCGAGGACTGCAATCTGCACACGGTGGTGCGCCTTCCGAAGGGCGTCTTCAATCCGTACACGAGCATCAAGACGAACCTCCTCTTCTTCACGAAGGGCGAGCCCACGCAGGACGTTTGGTTCTACGAGCACCCGTACCCGCGCGGCTACAAGAGCTACTCGAAGACAAAGCCGCTCCGCATTGAGGAGTTCGCCGCCGAGAAGAAGTGGTGGAACAAGCGAAAGGAAACCGACCACGCGTGGAAGGTCTCGCTCGAGGACATGAAGGCGCGCCGCTACAACCTCGATTTCAAGAACCCACGCGCGGTCGAGGACGGGCGGGGCGACGCTGACGAGCTCCTACTCCAGTACAAGGAGGCGGCTGACGAAGCAGCGAAGATCCGTGACATGCTCCGCGACGAGCTGCGCGCGGCGCTCGAAGGGGCGCGGTCGTGAGTGTGCAGGCGGAGCTGTTTGAGCGCGCGGACGCGAAACCGCCGAAGCAACTCGCGAAGGTCGTCGAGGAGATCGTCGCCGGTGGCTTCGACACGAGGTTGTTTTTCGACAACTTCGAGGTGATGGCTCAAGCAACAGGCGGCCTCAAGAGGGTGCGCGAACTCGCGATCGAAGTAGCCACCCGGGGCCTGTTCCTCGAGGAAAGTGTTCGGTCCTCCTGGCGAGAGGTGCAGCTCGCCGATGTGGTTGTGGAGTTCCAGAACGGGATCTCGAAACGAAGAGGGGATAGAGGCGCCCCCGTTCCGGTGCTTCGGCTTGCTGATATCGAAGCTGGTGTCAGGTTGCGAGAGGTAGATCTCCGCGAGATTGTCCTAACCGCAGAGGAGCAGCAAAAGTACCGCGTGCGGCGTGGCGATATTCTCGTCATCCGAGTCAACGGCAGCGGTGATCTCGTGGGGCGCTTCATCCCGTGCGAGGTCAACCGAGACTGGGCCTACACCGATCACTTGATCCGACTCCGGCTTCATTCGGATCTCGTGGACCCGAGCTTCTTGTCCGCCATCTCTCGAAGCGCCGCTGCGCGGACGCATCTCGCTTCCAGGACCGTGACAACAGCGGGACAGAAAACGATCAACCAGCAAGGTCTTGGGAGCCTTCGATTCTTGCTCCCGCCGCTCGCCGAACAGAAGCGCATTGTCGCCAAGGTCGAGCAGCTGATGGCGCGCTGCGACGAGCTCGAAGCTCGGCAGATTAGGAAGCGCGAGACCGGCACCCGCCTCACCGAGTCGGCCCTCGGAGCCCTCACGACAGCAGAGGGCCCCGACGAATTCGAGGTCGCGTGGAAGCGCGTCGTCGAGAACTTTGGCGTGCTCATCAACCGCGCTGAGAGCGTATCGCGCCTTCGAGCGACGATTCTTGAACTCGCGATGACGGGTCGATTTTCGTCTCGGGCGAGCGGTGGAGTACCGGACAAGTGGGCCACGGTAACGGTCGGCGAAGTTGCGATAAAGGTGACTGACGGTGATCACCTGACGCCACGCCGGGAAGATCGCGGCCGATATCTCCTTTCCGCACGGAACGTCCGCGACGGCGCGATCGACCTCGCTGACGTCGACTTCGTCCCTGAAGAGGAGTTCGTTCGGATGCGGCGTCGGTGTGATCCGAATGCTGGCGACATCTTGCTCTCATGCTCCGGCAGTATCGGTCGTGTTGCTATCGTAGACCGCAACGATCAGTACGCGATGGTCCGAAGCGCCGCGATGATTCGCCCCAACCCCGATGTTGTTACAAGTCGATACCTCCACTTCGCGCTTCGCTCGCCGGGCGTTCAGCGGCAGATGCTGGATAAGTCAAGGGCATCCGCACAAGCCAACCTCTTCATCGGAAAGATCAAGGAGCTTTCATTCCCGCTCGCGCCGCTTCCCGAGCAGACTCAGATCGTGGCCAAGGTCGAGAACCTCATGAGGGTCTGCGACGAACTCGAAAGCCGCCTCCGCCGAGCCGAGGACAGTGCGGCCAAGCTGGTCGAAGCTGTCGTCCAGGAGCTTGTCGCGTGAGCACCATCGAGACAGTCAGAAGGACGCCTACGACGACGTGTGGCTGACCTGGATGTTCTACGTCAATCTCGCGACCGTCCACCGCGGTACTCCAGCAAGTCTACGGAGCTCGGAACTGAGTGTGACGTGTGGCGCAACGATCTCAGCGCTGCGAGTAGACCGAGGCGGACCGGAGTCCGCCGATCTGTGACGACGCAACGGGCCGCAGAACAAGGATCGGCAGCCGTACGCGGCGGCGGCCGTAGCGTCGTTCGGTCGGTTCTTCCTCAAGGATGGTCCCCTGGATCCGCGCAACAAGAGCGGGACGGCGTAGCCGGAGATCTGCCTCCCCGTAACAATGGGGTCAGACGTGACGAAGAATTCGAAGCCTGCGGGCGCCGCACCAAGCAAGTCAAAAGCAACGACGGTTGCGGCAGCGGGACCCTCCGGCGGTAGCAGCTCCTTCGGACCCAGCGACGTGGCAGAACACCTGATTCGTGCTGGTCTCGCCGAGCTCTCTGCGGCAGGAGCCCTGCTCACCGAGCAGGACTCTTCAGAGCGAAGCACCACAAGAGCCCTGAGCGAGGCTGCTCGAGGAATCGAGCTCGTAATCAAGGGCCTCGTTGCACAGGTTCACTGGTCGCAGGTCTTCGATGACCCCTCGACGGCGTCGCTTGCAGCGCTCGCAACTGGTGACTTCAAGTCAGCGTCGACCGAAGCCTGCCTTCAGCGCCTCGAGCGTCTCTGCGGCTTCACACCACGCGACCGTCATAATCGTCTGACGTCGATGCGAAAAAAGCGGAATGTCTTCGAGCATTTCGGCCGCGTCGACAACATCCAGGCGCTCCGCGGTGCAATGGGAGCGGCGCTGCACGTCCTCGTCGACCTTCTCGCCGACGCTGAGGACGCGGGCTTGCTTCCGGCGGCGAGTTCGGGCGCGCCGACGACACTGGCGCAGGACCTCTCGACATTCGACCGATTCACGCAGGCCAGAATGAATGATGTTCGGCCTCAGCTAAAGGGGACGGAAGCCTTCGAGTGCCCATCGTGTACTCAGATCGCAGCAAGGATCGAAGATGGGTTGGACTGTCTCTTCTGTGGCACCCGTACGGTGCCAGAGGAGGCCGCGAACTACTACGTCGAGTCCGTGATGAAGATGTCGGCGTACGAGACCGTGAAAGACGGTGGTGAGTGGCCGGTGTACGAATGCTGCGACTGTAGCGAGGAAGCCCTCGTTCAACTGAACGTCGTTGAAGCCGGTCAACGCGGCTTCATCTGCTTCGGGTGTTCGGGGGAGTTCGATTGTGATGCCCTTCACAGGTGTGAGTACTGCAATCGCTTCATGCGCGCCCGAGAAGAGGTGATTTGTGCGGAGTGCTTTGCAGAACAGGTCGGGCGGGACTAGCGGTTTGTACCCCATGCTCGCTCCGGGCGAAGATCGTCGTCGAGCCCGCGCCCG